>NZ_JBJGZV010000032.1:0-61843 GCF_054050715.1 Blastococcus sp. SYSU D00669 | reverse complement strand
TCGGGGGGGCCCCACCCCACCCCCCCCCCCCCCCACCCGCCCCCCCCCCCCCCCCCCCCCCCCCCCCCCCCCCCCCCCCCCCCCCCCCCCCCCCCGGGCCGGGGACGACGCCGCGGTGGCCGCCGCCCGCGCCCGCGTGCAGCTGGCCAAGACCGGGCTCGGCGAGCGCGGGCCGGCCTGGTGGGAGCAGGACGACGCCGCGCGGCGCCGGCGGTGGGAGACCGCCCTGCGCGACCTCGACGGCGGCTGACCCGGCAGGCCGCCGGTCGCTCGGTCAGGATGGACCGCGATGCAGACCTTCCTGCCGGTGGCCGACTTCGAGGAGAGCGCCCGGCTGCTCGACTCGCCCCGGCTGGGCAAGCAGCGCGTCGAGACCCTGCAGGTGCTGCGCGCGCTGGAGCTGCCGGACTACGGCTGGGCCACCCACCCGGTGGTGAGGATGTGGCGCGGCCGCACGCCGGCCCTGGTCGCCTACGGCCTGGCGATGGTGCGGGTCTGGCGGGAGCGCGGCTTCGCCGACAGCACCCAGACGCTCATCACCGAGTTCGCGCCGGAGATCGCCGGCCGCCCCCAGGCGGAGCTGGCGGCCGAGGGCCTGCTGCCGTCCTGGGTGGGCGACGAGGCGCTGCACCTGTCGCACCGCTCGAACCTGCTGGCCAAGGAGCCGGAGTTCTACCGGCCGCGGTTCACCGAGCGGTTCGGCCCGGAGCCCGACGACCTGCCCTACGTCTGGCCCGAGGCCGACGACGTCCCGCCCGCGCCCGAGCCCGACGGCGTGCGGGTGTGGGTGGTGCGGCCGCGCTCGCACGCCGAGCTCGGCGCCTGCCTGGCCGCCGGCGTCGTCGGGCTGGGCACGCAGTCGGGGGTCGACGTCGACGCGACCGGCCTGGCGCCGGCCGAGCTGCGCGCGCTGTCCAAGGAGCTGTCCGGCCGGCGGCCGGCCAAGGACCTGCGCCAGCTGTCCGCGTTCCTGGACGAGCTGCGCCCGGGCGACCCGGTCGGGCTGCCCGTCGAGGGCGGTGCCGGGCTGCTGGTGGGCGAGGTCGTGGGGGAGTACCTGTTCCAGGGGCGCGAGCTGCTGCCGCACCGGCGGCCGGCCCGCTGGGACCGCGTCGTCCCGCGGGCCGCCGCCCGCCCGCCGGCGACCCTGCAGGACCCGCGGGCGCTGTTCTCCGTCGTCCTCGACCCCGCGTCCCTACCGGGCTGACCGGCCGGCGAGCGCGGCCTCCAGGCCGTCGCGCGCGGGGGACCGCCCGTGCTCGGCGTCGATGACGACGCCCCAGACGGCGGCGTGCAGCCGGCGCAGCTCCAGCCACGGGGCGAGCGCGGCGTCCGACGGGGCCCCGGGGAAGGCGTCGAGCGCGGCGCGGCCGTCGAGCCGGCGGGTGCTGCGCAGGCAGGCGAGGTCCCACTCCAGCGGGCCGGCGCAGGTGTCCTCGAGGTCGGCCCACCGCCAGCCGATCGCGGTGGCGAGCAGGTTCCCGGGGTGCGGGTCGCCGTGCAGCTGCCGGACGCTGCCCACGAGCCGGGGCCGCAGCTCGGCCAGCCGGGCGGCGAGCCGGTCGAGCAGCGGCGCCGGCACCCGCCACCGGGCGCCGCGGGCGGCGAACGCGGCCAGGTCGTCGAGCGGGGTGTCCAGCGGCGGTGTCGCCGGCACGGGCAGCGCGCCCAGCACCTCGTGCAGCCGCGCGAGCGCCCCGCCCGCCTCCCGCGGGCCCGGCCGGTCGGGGAGCACCTCGACCCGGGTCCAGAAGGACAGCACCGAGCCCGCGTGCCGGTGCGGTCCGGGCGGGAGGACGTCGCTCGGCGGGACCACGGCCGCACCCGCCGCGTCGAGCGCGGTGGCGAGCGCGACCTCGCGGCCGAACGGCACGCCGACGTCCGGCCGCACCACCGCGGTCAGGGTCGCCACCCGCGCCACGACCGGCGCGGGGGCGAGGTCGACGACGACGTTGGCGCCGTCGTGCAGCACCCGCGCGTCGTCGGTGCGCAGACCGTGCGCGGCCGCGACCGCGCGGGCCGCCGACAGCGCCGCGGCGACCCGCGCGACCGGCGGCCTCACGCGCCGGGCAGCGGCACGTTCTGCAGGCGGACCTGGCCGCGGGCGACGAGCTTGCCGTCGTCCGCGCGGGTCAGGGTGACCAGCCACAGCTGCAGCGTGCGGCCCTGCTGGATCGGCTCGGCGCGGACGTCGACCCGCCCGGTGCTCATCGGCCGGAGGAAGTCGGTCTGGTTGTTCACCCCCACCGCGAACTGGCCGCGGTCGAGCACCGCCGCGCTCGCGCCGATGCTGGCCGCCGACTCGATGACCGTGCAGTAGACGCCGCCGTGCACCACGCCCCACGGGGTGTGCTGGTCGGGGCCCAGGTCGACGAAGCCGGTCACCTCCGCGCCCGAGATCCCGGTGACCTCGAACCCCGACGCCGCGACGAACCGGCTCGCCGCGGAGAGGTCGACCGACGGCAGCTCGGCGCTCACGCGTCCCACACCAGGCAGAAGGGGTGCCCGACCGGATCGGCGTAGACGCGGAAGTCGCCGCCGCCACCCGGGAGCCGGCGGGCACCGAGCGCCAGCACCTCCGGCTCGGCCTCGTCGACGTCGCGCACGTAGACGTCGAGGTGGAACTGCTGCGGGCGCTCGGGATCGGGCCAGTCCGGGGGCTCCAGGTCCGGCGCCTCCTGGAAGGCCAGGCGGTGCCCCGCGCCGGTGGCGACGACCCAGTCGTCGCCCGGCGAGCCCTTGATCTCCATCCCCAGCAGCTCGGCGTAGAAGGTGGCGAGCGCGTACGGGTCCGGTGTGTCGATGACGACGGAGTGCAACTGGCCGATCATGCGCCCATCCTCACGCCCACCAGCCGGTTCGCGACAGCCGGATCCCGGACCCGGGGCGCAGCGATCCGGCCACCCCGGCCGACGGCCGCCCGCGCCGGTGCCGCACGATCGCAGCATGTCCCGCGCTCCGCGACCCTCGCCCGCCCCGTGACCGCGCCGACGCTGGGCACGCTGACCTGGCACCCGGCCGCCGAGCGGACCGACCTGCTCGGGCAGCCGGTGGCCGCCGCGCTGCCGCGGGTGGGCGGCCCGGTCTGGGTGGCCGCGATCGACGACGCGCTGGCCGACACCGCCGCCTTCACCGACGCCTACGGGGTGCCGCCCGAGGCCTCGGCGAACTGCGTCGTCGTGGCGGCTCGGCGGGCGGGCGTGACCACGCTGGCCGCCTGCGTCGTGCTCGCGACGACCCGCGCCGACGTCAACGGTCTGGTGCGCCGGCACCTGGACGCGCGCAAGGCCTCGTTCGCGCCGCAGGACGTCGCCGTCGCCGAGAGCGGGATGGCCTACGGCGGCATCACACCGATCGGGCTGCCGGCGAGCTGGCCCGTGCTGGTCGACGCGGCTGTCGCCGCCGCCGAGCTGGTGGTGGTCGGCTCCGGGACCCGCGGCAGCAAGCTCGCCGTCCCGGGCGCCGTGCTGGCCGGGCTGCCGACCGCCCAGGTGCTCGACGGCCTGGGGCAGCCGCTCGCGCCGCCGTCCTCGGCACCGCCCCGGCCGGAGCGCGCCCCCGACGACAGCGACGTCGGCTGGGGCGAGCGGCCGCGCGACCCCGGCGACGACGACCGCCGCTACCTGGAGGACCGCCCTCCGCACTGGGGCAGCGACTAGCCCCTACAGCCGACCGGGCAGCGTGGTGGTGCCGGCGCCGGACGGGTCGAGGCCGGGCTCCAGGCCCTGCTGCGCGCGCAGCAGGTCGCGGATCTCCACGAGCAGCTCCACCTCCGTGGGCGCGACCGGGCCCGGCTCGTCGCCGCGCTGCCGCCGCTCGATGATCCGCTTCATCGGCACCACGACGACGAAGTAGACGATCGCGGCGGTCAGCACGAACGTGATCACCTGGCTGATGAACGCGCCGTAGGTGAAGGTCTGCCCGTTCACGGTGAACGTGCCGCCGAACTCTCCGCCGCCGCCGACCAGCGCGATCAGCGGGGTCAGGAACGAGTCGGTGAACGCGGTGACGACGGCGGTGAAGGCGGCACCGATGACGACCGCGACCGCCAGGTCGACGACGTTGCCGCGGAGCAGGAAGTCCTTGAAGCCTCGAAGCACCCGGGTATCCACGCACAGCCGCCCCGGACACGCCAAACCGGGGGTGCGTCACGGTGGCGGCAGGCTGACGGTCAGCGTGGCCGACGTGGCCACCGCGGCCAGGCGGGCCGCCGTCGCCGCGTCCACGGCGAGCACCAGCAGCCCGGCGTCCTCGTCCGCCTCCGGGGCGGGGGCCGGAGCCGCGAGCACGAGCGCGGCCGCCGCGACGACCTCGGCCGTCGCGGCGTCGGGTGCGGTGGCGAGGACGTCGACGCGGTCGCCGGTGCGGACGAGCCCGGCCACCGCCAGGTCGGCGAGCCGCACCGGTGCCGCGACCTGGCCGGCGGGCAGCCCGGCGGTGAGCCCCGGCCCGACGAGCCGCACGTCGGTCAGCGGTTCACCGGTCCGCACCCCGCCGGCCAGCCGCCGGCCGGCGAGCTCCCGCGGGTCGGCCACCGCGCCCCGGGGCACGGCCCCGGCCGGCAGCCGGGCGACCGCCAGGTCGGTGCTGCGGAGCACGGCACCCGACGGCAGGTCGGCCGCGGCCACGACCACGGGCGCCGGCCGTGGGCCGTCGGCCGCTGCCGGCGGGGGTGGACGGAGGGCGAGGACCAGAGCGGTCGCAGCCAGCAACGCCGCGGCCAGGCGGCGCAGCGCGACGACGGGGGAGCGGGGACGGCGGAGACGCAGCACCCCCGCAGCGTTCCTCGCGGGCGGGTGTCGACCGGCGTCCGCCGCCGGGTTGTGGACCGGGCCCGCGGCTGTGGACAGCGCGCGGGCCCGGGAGGGAGGTCTGCGGCGACCTCAGCCGGCGGCGGCCTTCGCCGTGCCGCCCGAGGAGGAGCTGGATGACGGGGACGAGTCCTTCGACGACGACGACGGGGAGGACGAGCCGCCGTCGGACGACGAGCTGCTCGACGAGGAGGAGCCGTTGCCGCTGCCGGCGCGGCTGTCGGTGCGGTAGAAGCCGGAGCCCTTGAACACCACGCCCACCGAGCCGTAGACCTTGCGCACCGTGCTGCCGCAGACCGGGCACTCCTGCGCCGGCTCGTCGGTGAACGACTGCACGAGCTCGAACTCGTGCTTGCCGTCGGGGTTGGTGCAGACGTACTGGTACGTGGGCACGGCGGTTGCGCTCCTCGTCGGGTGAGCCGGATTGGCACTCGGCCCTGTCGACTGCTAATCATGCGCTGTCTCGCCCACCGCGTCCACACACCGGCGGCGAGGATCACGCGCGCGGGCGTGGCGCGCTCGATCGGTGCCCGGGCCTGGGCCAGCTCCTCGGGCGCACGTGTCGGCCGTCCGCGCGTTCGAGGTGCGCTACCGTCGCGCTCTCCGGCCGAGGGGGTGCCCGATGGCGAGGATGCCCACGCCGGCGCTGCTGGCCGAGGTGCTGCGCAGCGGGAACCTCCCTGCGCGGCTGCGCGCCGCGCGAGCGGGTCTGACCGGCGTTCGGGTGCAGCAGATCGCCGCCGCGCTCGACCTGGGCCTGCTCGACGCTCTCGGCGAGGGCCCGGCCGGCACCGAGCAGCTGGCCGCACGCCTGGACGTGGTCGACCACGACCTGCTGGCCGCCTATCTCCGCGTGCTCGCTGCCGCGGGGCTGATCGCCGGAGCGGACCCGTGGCGGCTCACCCGGTTCGGCCGCGCGGTCGTCGACGACGACGTGGTGCGCGCGTCGTACGAGGGCTTCGGCGGTTACCACACCGAGCTCTACCGGGGTCTGCCGGCGCTGCTGCGCGGTGGCCCGGGGCGGCGCGACACCGCGGAGCACGGCGAGGTGATCGCCCGGATCTCCACCGCGATGTACCCGCTGGTCCGCCACCATCTGGTCCGCACGGTCACCGAGCGTCGGCCGCGCCGGGTGCTCGACATCGGGTGCGGTGCCGGCCTGTACCTGGCGGTGGTCCTCGAGGCGGCTCCCGACGCCACCGGCGTCGGCGTGGACGTCGACCCCGACGCCGCGGCACTGGCCCGGCGCACGCTGAGCGAGCGAGGTCTGGCCGACCGGGCCGGCGTCGAGGTGGTCGACATCCGGAAGGCGCTCGCCGCCGGTCGCCCGGGCGCCCTCACCGACGGCATCGACCTGGCCCTGCTGGCCAACGTCATCTACTACGTGCCGGTCGACGAGCGGGTGGGGCTGCTGCGCGCGGTCGCCCGCCTGCTCGCACCCGGCGGTGCCCTCGTGGTCGTCACCACCGTGGCGGGGCCGCAGCTGTTCAGCCGGCACCTCGACCTGCTGCTGCGGGCGCAGGAGCAGCGCATGGAGCTGCCGGCCGTCGACGTGCTGCTCGGTCAGCTGCGCGAGGCGGGCCTGCAGCCGCACCAGCCCGAGCGGATCGGCCCACCCGCCGCCGCGCTCTGCGCGGTGACGGCGAGCCGCTGACGACGTCGGTCACCCGGCCGACAGCTCGGTCGCGTCACGGCTCGTGGCGCCGCGCGAGCAGCCGCAGCTCGGCCGGGGTCACGCTGCAGCCACTGGTGCAGTCGAACTCGACGGGGACCTCGCTGGCCGGTCCGGCGGCGTCCCCGGTGTCGGGCGCCCAGCCCACGGCGGCGGTCCCGCCGCACCGGGGACAGGGCTCCCACGTGACGCGATCGCTCATGGCTCCTCCTCGAGTGGTGGCGACGGGCCCGGCCCCGGTGCTCCCGGGCCCGTGTCGACCACTCACCCGTGCCGGTCCGAACGGACCGCGGTGCCCGCGGGGCGCCTGGGATCGGCTGCGTCTCCCGGCCGGGGTGGGGCCGAGCGGGCGCGGCGTGGCACCTCGGGTCGGGCCTCTTCCCTGCCAGCCTCCCCGCGACGCCGCGCCGCGGGTGTACCGCCGAGGACGAATTCCCGTCCCGCGGGGGCCACCGGCCTCGACGCCCCCTCGGGCGGTCGGGATCCGGCTAGCCTCTCCCGCAGCCCGCCCCGAGGTGCCCTCATGCGTCCGCTCTCGCGCTCCGCCGTCCTGCACGGGTACGCGCAGCTGGCGACGTCCACCGGACTGGACGTCGACGCCCTGCTGGCCCGCGCGGGGCTGGAGGCCGCCGACCTGGCCTCGCCCGACCGGTGGGTGAACGCGTCGGCCGTGGCCCGGCTGCTGGACGCGTCGGCCGTGGCGGCCGGGCGGGAGGACTTCGGTCTCCAGCTCGCGCAGTGGCGACGGCTCTCGACGATCGGGCCGCTGAGCATCGTGCTGCGCGAGGAGCCGGACCTGCGCAGTGCCCTCGAGCTGCTGATGCGCTACGAGCACACCTACAGCGAGGCCGTCCGGATCCGGCTGTCCGAGGCGGACGGCGTGGGCACGGTGCAGGTCTGGTTCGAGCTCGGCGAGCCGGTGCCCGTGCGCCAGGTGCTCGACCTCGCCGTGGCCGCGCTGCTCGACGGCCTCCGGTGGCTGCGCGGGGAGCAGTGGCAGCCCTTGGCCGTCTGCTTCGTGCACCCGGCCCCCGCCGACCCGGCCGAGCACCGGCGGCTGCTAGGCCCAGCCCTGCGCTTCGAGCAGCGGTTCGACGGCCTCGTGCTCCACTCCGCCGACCTGGACTCCCCGAACGCGCTGGCGGACCCGGCCGATCCCGGCCTGCGCACCTACACCCGCCAGTTCCTGCTCACCCTGCCGCCGCCGGCCGCCCACGACCCGGGCGACCGGGTCCGCGAGCTGGTCACCGCCCTGCTCCCGCTGCGCCGCTGCTCGATGTCCCAGGTCGCCCGCGGCCTCGGCATGAGCAAGCGCACCCTGCACCGCCACCTCGCCGCCCAGGGGGACAGCTTCGCCGCCATCGTCGACGACGTCCGGGCCGGTCTGGCCGAGCGCTACCTCGACGACCCGCGGTACGCCGTCGCCGACATCGCCGACCAGCTGGGCTTCGCCGCCCCGAGCGCCTTCTCCCGCTGGTGCCGCCGGCGGTTCGGGGTGAGCCCGACCGCGTGGCGCGCGGCCGTCGACCCCGGGGCGGCGTCGTCCGCGCAGCTCGCCGGATGACGGTGATCACCGCGGGCCGGCAGCCCGGTACCGTTCCCGCCGTGACGCAGCGGTGGCTCGACGACGAGCAGCAGCGCACGTGGCGGGCCTGGCTGACCGTCTCGGAGCTGCTGCCGCGGGTGCTCGACGCGCAGCTCCAGCGCGACGCCGGGCTGACCCACGCCGCCTACGTCGTGCTGGCCATGCTTTCCGAGGCGCCCGGCCGCAGCCGCCGGATGAGCGACCTCGCGCGCCGCGCCAACCAGTCGCAGAGCCGGCTCTCGCACACCGTCGCCAGGCTGGAGGAGCGCGGCTGGGTGCGCCGCGAGCGGTCGGCCGAGGACGGCCGCGGCAACGTCGCCGTGCTCACCGAGAGCGGCTGGGACGTCGTCCGCAGCGTCGCGCCGGGGCACGTCGACGCCGTCCGGACGGCGTTCTTCGACCCCCTGACGCCGGACCGGACCAAGGCCCTGCGCGAGGTGCTCGAGACCGTGCTGGAGCGGCTCGACCCCGACCACAGCCTGCGCGTCGAGCACGGCGCCGAGCTGACGGAGCGCGGTTAGCCGCTGCGGCCCAGGTGCCGATAGCGGTGCAGCCGGCTGCGGAAGCGCTCGGTGTCGTCGCGGCCGAGCAGCCCGGCGAGCTCCTCGCCGAGGACCCGGCCGAGCCGGCCGCAGAACTCGCCCGGCTCGTCGGCGGCGTCGGGGCGCTCGGGCACGACCCGGTCGACGATGCCGGCCCGCCAGAGGTCGGTGGCCCGCACCCCCTGCTTGGCGGCCATCACGTCGGCGTGGTCGATGTCGCGGTGCACGATCGCCGAGGCGCCCTCCGGCGGCAGCGGGCCCAGCCAGCCGTTCGCGGCGGCCAGCACCCGGTCGGCCGGCACCAGGGCCAGCGCGCCGCCGCCGGTGCCCTGCCCGAGCAGCACCGCGATCGTCGGCGCCCGCAGCATCACCAGGTCCTCCAGGCAGCGGGCGATCTCGCCGGCCAGGCCCCCCTCCTCGGCTTCCCGGGACAGCGCCGCACCCGGGGTGTCGATCAGGGTGACCAGCGGCAGCCGCAGCTCGGCGGCCAGGTGCATGCCCCGGCGGGCCTCGCGCAGCGCCGCCGGCCCGAGCGGGGCCGACAGCGACTGGCCGCGCCGGTCCTGGCCGAGCACCACGCACGGCGCCCCGCCGAAGCGGGCCAGCGCCAGCAGCAGGCCGGGGTCCTTCTCCCCGGCGCCGGTGCCCGACAGGCCGACGACGTCGGTGGCCGCGGTGCGCAGCAGCCGCCGCACCCCGGGCCGGTCGGTGCGCCGGGAGGCGGTGACCACGTCCCAGGCGCTGCGGTTGTCCTCGGGGTCGTCGGCGTCGGTGCCGTCCTCCGGCGTGGGTCGCTCGGCGCCGCGGACGTCGAGGTGCCAGGTCTGCCGAGCGGCCAGCACCCGCAGCGCCCGGTCGGCGACGTCGGCGATCTCCTCGTGCGGCACGACGGCGTCGAGCAGCCCGCGGGCGGCCATGTGCTCGGCGGTCTGCACGCCGGCCGGGAACGGCTCGCCGTACAGGGCCTGGTAGACCCGCGGGCCGAGGAAGCCGATCGCCGCGCCCGGCTCACCGATGGTCACGTGCCCCAGCGACCCCCACGAGGCCAGCACCCCGCCGAAGGTGGGGTCGCGCAGGTAGACCAGGTAGGGCAGCCCGGCCTGCTTGTGCCGGGCGATCGCGGCGGTGATGCCGATCATCTGCAGGAACGCCACCGTGCCCTCCTGCATGCGGGTGCCGCCCGACACCGGCGCGGCCAGCAGCGGCAGCCCCTCCTCGGTCGCCCGCTCCACCCCGCGGATGAGCCGCTCGGCGGCGTCCACCCCGATCGAGCCGGCCAGGAAGCCGAACTCCCCGGCGATCACCGCGACCCGCCGCCCGCGCAGCGTGCCCTCGCCGGTCACCACCGCCTCGTCCTGCCGCGTCCTCTCCGCCGCCGCGGCCAGTTCCGCGGCGTAGTCGGGGTCGACGTCGCGCCGCTGGACCGGCGCGTCCCACGACTTCCACGAGCCGGGGTCGAGCACCAGGTCGCGCAGCGTGCGGGCGTCGAGCCGCTTCGGGCGCTCGCTCACGTGGCGTGCCCGTCCTCGACGTCGTCCTCGTCCGGCTGCGGCACGCCGTCGGTGAGCCACCGGCGCACCGCCTCGTTCGACGAGCCGAGCACCGGCGGCGGCAGGTGGTCGCGGCGGGTGGTCTCGGTCTCGCCGTCCGGACCCGGGGTGAAGAAGCGCAGGGGAGGACCGGGGATCCTCAGCGCGCCCAGGGTCTCGTGCTCGACGTCGACGAGCAGGCCCTGCGACTGCGTCTGGTCCCAGCCGTAGACGTCGTCGATCGTGCGCACCTTGCCGGCGGGGATGCCCACCTTGTTCAGCCGCTCCAGCAGCTCCTCGGCGGGCATGGTCGCGAACGCGCCCTCCAGGAGGGCGATGACCTGGGGCCGGTTCACCACGCGTTCGCCGTTGGTGGCCATGCCCGGCGCCTCGGGGTCGAAGCCGAACTCCGCGCACAGCCGCCGCCACAGCGACTCGTTCGCGCAGGCCACCTGCACGCTGCCGTCCCGGCAGTGGAACAGCCCGTAGGGCGCGATCGACGGGTGGTGGTTGCCCTGCGCGCGGCCGACCTGGCCGGCCACCGTCCACGCCGTCCCGTGGAAGGCGTGCACGCCGACGATCGCCGCCAGCAGCGAGGTGCGCACCACCTGGCCGCGGCCGGTCCGCTCCCGCTCCAGCAGCGCGGCGAGCACGCCGTAGGCGCCGTACATGCCGGCGAGGAGGTCGCCGATCGGCACGCCCACGCGCTGCGGGTCGTCGGGGGAGGGGCCGGTCACCGACATCAGCCCGCCCTCGCCCTGGGCGATCTGGTCGTAGCCGGCCCGCCCGCCCTCCGGCCCGTCGTGACCGAACCCGCTGATGGCCAGGGTGACCAGCCGCGGGTTGAGCTCGGCGAGCACGTCGGTGCCGAAGCCCAGGCGGGCCAGGGTACCGGGGCGGAAGTTCTCCAGCAGCACGTCGGCGCGGCGCAGCAGCTCGGTGAGCACCGCCTTGTCGCCGTCGTCCTTGAGGTCGAGGGTGATCGACTCCTTGTTCCGGTTCGCCGCCAGGAAGTACGTCGACTCCCGGTCCCCCGAGTCCGGCTGCACGAACGGCGGCCCCCACCCGCGGGTGTCGTCGCCCGCGCCCGGGCTCTCCACCTTGATCACCCGGGCCCCCAGGTCGCCGAGCATCATCGCGGCGTGCGGGCCGGCCAGGGCGCGGGTGAGGTCGACGACGAGCACGCCGTCGAGCGGTCCGGACACAGGGACTCCGATCGTCTAGAACCAGCTGGGGACCACGACGAACACCAGCCAGGCCAGGAACGGTCCGGCGGCGACGACCACCCCGGCGTAAGCCAGCAGTTGCTTGTAGAAGCGGTCCTTGTCGACGTCCTGCGCGTTGGCCAGGACCAGCGCGCCGTTCGTCGAGAAGGGACTGACGTCGACGATGGTCGAGGACACCGACAGGGCGACCACCACGCCCACGGCGCCGATGCTGCCCTCCTGCAGGAACGGCACCGCGAGTGCGATGGCGACACCGATGATCGCGGTCGACGACGCGAAGGCCGACACCACCCCTCCGATGTAGCAGAGGAGGAGGGCGATGAGCAGCGGAGCGCCCAGGCCGATGACGGCCTCGCCGATGTAGTCGATCGTGCCGGCCTCCTGCAGCACGAACACGTAGGTCAGCACGCCGGCGATGAGCAGCACGGTGGACCAGCTGATCTGGCTGACCGCGCCCTTCTGCCGCGCCGCGGCGAACATCGCCAGGATCGTGGCCACGGTGATCGAGACGAAGCCGATGTCCAGGTCGAACACCAGGGCCAGGACGGCGACCGCGGCCAGGCCGATGAGGGTGAGGACCTGGTCGAGCGTGACCGGCTGGGCGCGCACGACGTCGCCGTAGTGGGCCTGGTCGCCCCGGTCGTCGCCGCCGCCGACCGCCGGGCCGGGCTCGGCGCCGTGCCCGCGCACCGTCGTGGTCTGCGCCTCCCCGGCCGCCGGGGCCGCCGCCGCGACCGCCACCTTGCGGCCCAGCAGCCGGCGGCCGCCGAACACGAGGAAGAGCACGACCGCGATCGCCAGGTTGAAGAAGAGGCTGCCGAGGAACACGGCGACCGACGAGTCCGGGAGCCCCTCGGCCTCGACGATCTCGTTCACGGTGACGCCGTAGACGCTGATCGGCGAGAAGCCGCCGCCCTGCGCGCCGTGGATCACCATCATGCCCATGAGCAGCGGGTTGATCCCGTGGCGGGCGGCGAAGGTGAGCGCGATCGGGGCGATGATCGCCACCGCGGCGGGGGAGAGCGCGCCGATCGCGGTGAGCAGCGCGGTGACGAAGAACATGATCCACGGGATCGCCGCCACGTGGCCGCCGACCAGGCGCACCGCACCCCGCACCAGCAGGTCGACGGTGCCGTTGTTCTGCGCGATCGCGAACAGGTAGGTGACCCCGATCAGCGTCACCACCAGCTCGGCGGGGAAGCCGGCGAGGATGTCCTCGGTGCTCAGCCCCACCGACAGGGTGCCGACGAGGAACGCCGCCACGAACGCCAGTGCCCCCATGTTGATCGGCAGGAAGGAGGCGATCGCGAAGATCACGACCAGCGCGAGGATGGTGACGATCTCCGGGGACACGGTCCCTCCCGCGACGTCGAGGTGGGTCGGCGACCACCTTTCCAGCGAGGCCTCAGGGCTGCTGGGTGAGCTCCTGCCAGCCCCCGGCGGGCGTGACGACGGCGGTCACCCGCCGGTCGTGCTCCTCGGCGGGCAGCGCGTCGGTGAACTCGTCGTCGAAGACGACCGCGACCAGGACGGCGTCGGGGCGGGCGTGCACCAGCGCCCGGTCGTAGTAGCCGCCCCCGCGGCCCAGCCGCACGCCCCGCCGGTCGACGGCCAGCGCCGGGACGACGACGACGTCGGCGGCGCCGATCGCGGTGGTCCCCAGCCGGGGCCCGAGCGGCTCGAGCAGCCCGTACCGCCCCGGCGCCAGCCGGCCGGTGTCCACCGCCCAGGCCAGCTCCGCGTCCTCCGACGGCACGACCGGCAGCAGCACCCGCGCCCCGAGCTGGGTGTACGCCGCGGGCAGCCGGCCGTGGCCGGGCTCGGCCTCGTCGGGGACGAAGGCGGCCAGCGTGCGGGTGCCGGCCAGCCCGCGCAGCAGCGCCGAGGTGACCGCAGCGGCGGCCGCGGCCCGCTCCGGCGCCGGTCGGGTGCGGCGGCGGGAGAGGAATCGTTCGCGCAGCGCCGCCTTGGCCGCGACCGGGTCGTGCGGGGAAGTCACCGCCGAAGCCTAGTTAGGCTCCCCTGCATGCCGACCTCGAGCTCCCGCCCGACCCGCAAGGCGGTCATCCCCGTGGCGGGGCTGGGTACCCGCTTCCTGCCGGCCACCAAGGCGGTGCCCAAGGAGCTGCTCCCGGTCGTCGACCGCCCGGCGCTGCAGTACATCGTCGAGGAGGCGGCGCGGGCCGGGCTCGGCGAGGTGCTCATGGTCACCGGCCGCAACAAGGCCGCGATCGAGGACTTCTTCGACCGGGTCCCCGAGCTCGAGACCGCGCTGGAGAAGAAGGGCGACGAGCAGCGGCTCGGCGCCGTCCACGCGTCGACCGACGTCGCGCAGGTGCACTTCGTCCGCCAGGGCGAGGCGCGCGGCCTGGGCCACGCGGTGCTGCAGGGCGCGGCCTTCGTCGGGCACGAGCCGTTCGCGGTCCTGCTCGGCGACGACCTCATCGACGCCCGCGACCACCTGCTCGAGCAGATGCTCGCCGTCCAGGCCGAGCACGGCGGCTCGGTCATCGCCCTGCTCGACGTGGGCCGCGAGAACATCGACAAGTACGGCGCGGTGGCGGTCGAGCCCGGCGGGCACGCCTCCGCCGGCGACGAGGTGGTGCGGATCACCGGGCTGGTCGAGAAGCCGCCGGTCGACGAGGCGCCGAGCAGCCTGGCCATCATCGGCCGCTACGTGCTCGCCCCGGAGATCTTCGACGTGCTGCGGGAGACGGCGCCCGGCCGCGGCGGCGAGATCCAGCTCACCGACGCCCTGGCCACGCTGGTCGCGCGCGGCGAGCCGGTGCACGGCGTGGTCTTCAGCGGGCGGCGGTACGACACCGGCGACCGGCTCGACTACCTCAAGGCCGTCATCCGGCTGGCCTCCGAGCGCGACGACCTGGGCCCGCCGCTGCGCGCCTGGCTCGCCGAGTTCGTGGCCGAGCTGCCGGCCGATGGCGCGTCGCCGGCCTGAGCGCGGGCGACAGGAGGCACCATCGGGTCCGTGGGCATGACGGAGAACGGCACGAGCGGGGGGCCCGGAGCGCAGCGGGAGACGTCGCAGATGGACCTGCGGCACGGGACCGCGGTGCGCGAGCCCCTCGCGCGGCACGGCCGGGCCGCCCGCGACACCACCCAGATCGAGCTGGACCGCCTGCCGTCGCCGCCGCCCGCGCCGGCCACCCCGCAGGTGCGCACGGTCGAGCGGCACCTCGAGGAGATCCTCTCCGCGGCCCCGCAGGTCGACCCGATCGAGCTCGCGGTGCTGGACGCGCAGGGGCTGCTCTGCGCCGAGGACGTCGTCAGCAAGCGCGCGCTGCCCGCCTTCGACCAGGCCGCCCTCGACGGCTACGCCGTCCGCGCCCAGGACGTCGCGCACGCGACCCTCGAGGCGCCGGTCCAGCTGGCCGTGGTCGGGGTGAGCACCGCCGGAAGCCCCACGCCGTCGTCCATCGGCCCCGGCCTGGCGCAGATGGTCGACGCGGGCGCGATGCTGCCCGCCGGGGCCGACGTCGTCGTCCCGGCGGTCTGGACCGACCAGGGGGAGGTGCGCGTCGCCGTCCACGCCGCGCCCCCGGCCGGCAGCTACGTCCGGCAGGTGGGGGACGACGTCGCGCTCGGCGACTCCGCCGTGCAGGTCGGCACCCCGATCGGCCCGGCGCAGATCAGCCTGCTCGCCGCGGTCGGCCGCGACCGCGTGCACGTGCGCCCGCGGCCGCGGATCACCGTGCTCTCGGCCGGCGCCGAGCTCGTCGACGTCGGCGCCGACCCCGGCCCGGGGCAGGCCGTCGACGTCAACTCCTACGCTCTGGCCGCGGCCGCCCGCGACGCCGGCGCGGAGGCCTACCGCGGCGGCATCCTGCCCACCGACCGCGAGCGGCTGACCGAGCGGCTGGAGAGCGCGCTGCTGCGCAGCGACCTGGTGCTGGTCTCGGGCACCTTCTCGAGCGACGGTTTCGACACCGTGCCCCAGGTGCTCGCCGAGCTCGGGCCGACCGCCTTCACCCCGGTCGCGATGCACCCCGGGCCGGTGCAGGGCTTCGGCCGGCTGGGCCGCGACTCGGTGCCGGTGATCTGCGTGCCGGGCGACCCGGTGTCGGCGCTGGTGTCGTTCGAGGTGTTCGTCCGCCCGGCGATCCGCCTCATGCTCGGCAAGCGCCAGCTCTTCCGCCGCACGGTGCAGGCCATCTCGGCCCAGCAGCTGGTCTCGCCGCTGGGCTACCGCCAGTACCTGCACGGCACGGTCATGCGGCACCCCGACGGCGGCTACGTCGTCGAGCCGGTCGGCGACGGCAGCGAGGCGCAGCTGGCCCGCATGGCCCGCGCCAACTGCCTGGTCGTCGTCGATGAGGACGTGACCGAGGTGGCCCCCGGCGGGCTGGTCACCGTCATGCCGCTGCTGCTCGGCGGCTGACCGCCGGTCGTGACCGATCCGCTGCTCCACCCGGGCTGGCCGGCGACGCTGTCCCACGGGCCCGTCGAGCTGCACCCGCTGCGCCGGCGCGACGCCGCGGAGTGGAGCCGGCTGCGGCTGGCCAACGAGGAGTGGCTCGCGCCGTGGGAGCCGTCGTCAGCCCAGCCGTGGCGGCTGCGGCACACGCCGGCGGCCTACCGGGTGATGCGCCGCGCCGTCGCCCGCCGCGCCCGGGCGGGGACGTCGCTGCCCTGGGCGATCCGGGTGGACGGTCGGCTGGCCGGGCAGGTGACGATCGACAACGTGGTCCGCGGCGCGATGCGCTCCGGGCACCTCGGGTACTGGATCGACCGCGCGGAGGCCGGCCGGGGGATGGCCTCCCTGGCCGTCGCGCTGGTGTGCGACCACGCGTTCGGCCCGGTCGGCCTGCACCGGCTGCAGGCCGACATCCGCCCCGAGAACGGCCCCAGCCAGCGGCTGGTCGAGCGGCTCGGCTTCACCCGCGAGGGGCTGCTGCGCCGCTACCTGGACATCGACGGCGACTGGCGCGACCACCTGACCTTCGCGCTGCTCGCCGAGGACGTCCCCGGCGGCGTCCTGACCCGCTGGCGGCAGCGCATACCACGCTGACCCGCCCCGCGCGCGGTCCTCATGTCGACACGCCGACCCGGTCGTCACACCCGTTCCACGACACGCATCGCGACACTCCAGCGCGCCTCCCCGCGTCGGGTGAACTTCCTGCATAACCTGCCGAGGCCGGTGACTCGTGTGACAGGTGGTGTTCAGATGGGATCGGGCGCGCTGCTGGCCGCTCTGGTCGTGCTGTGGTTCGTCGTGCTGGTGCCCATGGTGGTGACACGCGGCGACTCGCAGTCGGCCCGGGGTGGGCTGGCCTCGACCGGCCGCACGCTGCAGCGGCGGCGCACGGTGGACCCCGTGGTCACCGCCGACACCGAGCGGGTCGCCATCGACCGCGAGGCGCTGCACGCCACCGGCGAGCTCAAGGTGGACGTGCACAAGCTGCGCCGGCGGACCCTCGCGGCCCTGGTCGCGCTGGCGCTGCTCGGCCTGGCCGGTGCGCTGCTGGTGAGCGCCTGGGTGTGGCCGGCGCAGCTGCTGCTCGACCTCGCCGTCGTCGGCTACGTGCTGGTGCTGCGCCGGACCGCCCGCCGCGAGCGGCTCGCCGCCCGCCGGGCGGCGCGGCAGGCTGCCCGGGAGGCGTTCCTCTCCTCCACCGCTCCGCGGGCGAGCGAGCGCCGGCCGGCGGCGGTGCCGGCCGTGGCCGAGCAGCCCACGGGCGTGCAGGAGGCGCTGCCGTCGCTGCCGCACCCCAGTCTGCCCCTGGCCCCGGTGCACCCGCTGCGGCCCGGCCGGGTCGTGGCCGCCCGCACCGCGGCCCCGGCCGGCTGGCAGAACAGCGCCGTCGTGGGCCTGGACGACGACGACATCGGCTTCGCCGACATCGACGAGTACCGCCCGGCCCGGGTCGTCAACGGCTGAGAACGGGCCCTCCTGCCCCCCACCGCTCGCGAGCTCGCGGCGGGCCCCTGCAGGAGGGCCGCCGGCGGAAGGTAGTCTTTCCGTCCGAGGGGCTGTGGCGCAGTCCGGTAGCGCACCTCGTTCGCATCGAGGGGGTCAGGGGTTCAAATCCCCTCAGCTCCACCCTTCCGCCGACGCCGTCGGGGCACCCGCCCCGGCGGCGTCGTCGTCTTCCGGGTGGTTCCCGGTGTGGCTCGTGGGGCGTGAGCTCTCGGTTCGTGATCGCGCCGTGATCTGGGGTACCGTTCCCGGCGGTCCGGCTGCACCACGTCCCAGCAACCCGTTGGGCACTGGCCGGCCCCGCCGAACCGACCCTCGGGTCGGACCGGGGACCCATGGTTCCTCTGGGGTGAATCCTGCGCGCACGGGGGTGCGCAGGTAGGGCGTCTTCCCGCCCGAACCCGTCAGCTAACCCGGTAGGCGGCGAGGAAGAAGGAGCCCGCCGGTCTTGGCGACCCTGCACCGCCCGCACAGCCCTGCCCAGAACACGAACAAGCGCCGTTCCCGGACCTCCGAGTCCGGGATCGTGGCCGTCGCCGTGAGCCTCGCCGTCCTGCTGTCGGGCGGCCACGCCCAGGCCGCACCGGCGGACGACGCCCGCGTCGCCGCCGCCGAGGTGGCCCGCCTGACGGCGCTCGTGGCGACCGCCGAGACGGAGCTGCAGCGGCTCACCGTCGAGGCCGAGGCCGCCTCCGACGCCAGCATCCAGGCCCAGGCGGCGCTCACCGAGGCGCAGACCGCGGCCGAGACGGCCGCCGCCGAGCTCGCCGCGGCCACCGCCGCGGTCACCGAGACCCGCGAGGACGTCGCCGACCTCGGCCGGCGCAGCTACATGGGCGAGCACCCCATGGGCTCGGCCATGGTCTTCCTCGGCGAGGGGGGTCCCGAGGAGGTGCTGCAGCGCGCCCTCACCCTCGACCTGCTCAGCGACGAGCGGGCCGAGACGCTCGCCGAGCACGAGGTCGTGGAGGCCCAGCAGCAGCAGGCCGACCAGGTCGCCCGGGAGGCGGTCGCCCAGCGCGACGCCCTCGCCCGGGACGCCGCCACCGCCGAGCAGGCCGCGGCCGCCCGGCTGACCGCCGCGCAGCAGTCCTACGACGCCGCGGTGGCCGAGAAGGCCGCGCACGAGGCCGCCCTCCGCGAGGCGGAGATCGCGCTGCTGGCCGCCACCGGCTCCAGCGACCCGGACGCCGACCTCGCCGAGCGGGAGGCGGCCGAGCAGGCCGCGGCCCAGGCCGCCGCGCAGACGGTCGCCGCCGCGGCGGCCGGCGGCGGCGCCGTCCCCCCGACGGTCGGCCGGGTGACCTCCTGCTACGGGCCGCGCTGGGGGACGATGCACCAGGGTGTCGACATCGCCGCGCCGATCGGCACGCCGGTCTACGCGCCCGAGGGCGGGACGGTGCTGCACGCCGGCGCCGCCAACGGCTTCGGGCAGGCCGTCTACGTGCAGCACGGCGACGGGTCGATCACCCTCTACGGGCACGTCAACCGGTTCTTCGTCAGCGCCGGCCAGGTGGTGTCGGCCGGGCAGCAGATCGCCGAGGTCGGCAACAAGGGCCAGTCCACCGGCCCGCACCTGCACTTCGAGGTGCACATGGGCGGCCTCTACGCCAACCGCGTGAACCCGGTGCCGTGGCTGACGGCGCGGGGGATCTCGATCGGCGGCTGCTGAGGGGCGCTAGGCCGCGCCGGGGAAGTCGGGCTTCCGCTTCTCGAGGAAGGCCCGCACGCCCTCCCGCCCCTCGGGGTCGGCGGCGGACTCGGCGATCAGGCGGGCCTCGTCGTCCAGCTGCTCGTCGAGGGTGCGGACGGCGGCCCGCCGGACCAGGGCGCGGGTGCGGACCATCGCCCGCACCGGTCCGGCGGCCACGCGGTGCGCCAGCGCGATCGCCTCGCTGTGCAGGTCCTCGTCCTCGACCAGGCGGCTGACCAGGCCGAAGGTGTGCGCCTCGGCGGCGCTCAGCGCGCTGTCGGTGAGCAGCAGGTCCAGCGCCCGCGGTGCGCCGAGCGCGCGGGTCAGGGCCCAGGACGACCCGCCGTCGGGGGAGAACCCGATCCCGAGGTAGGCGGGGCGGATCTTCGCCGAGCGGCCGCAGACCACGATGTCGCAGGCGCCGATCAGCCCCACCGCGGCGCCGGCGACCGCGCCCTGCGCCCCGGCGAGCACCGGCACCGGGCAGTGCAGCAGCAGCCGGATCACCTCGTGCCAGTCGTGCGCCAGCTGCCCGACCTGCGCTCCGGGGTCGTCGGCGGCGACGAAGTAGCCGATGTCGCCGCCGACGCAGAAGCGCGGCCCGTTGGCGAGCAGCAGCACCACCCGGGTCTGCGCCGGCCGGTCGCGCAGGGCGGCGGCCAGCTGGTGGGCCAGCGCCGGGTCGAGGGCGTTGCCGGCCTCCGGGCGGTCCAGCGTGATCCGCCAGACGTGCCCGTCGACATCGGTGAGCACCCGGGGCCGCTCGTCGGTCGAGGTCATCGCCGTCCTCCCGCCGTCTGCGCCTGCCGGGGTCACCGTAGGCGAGGGTCGATCAGGGCCGCACGGCGTGGTGTTCCTCGTCGATGGCGCCCGGGGCGCCGCCGAACTCGTCGGCCACCTCGCGGGCGACGTCGTCCGGACTGCCGGGCCCGGCCCCGGCCGGCTCGGCGTCGGCCCGGGCCGGCACCCGGCGCCCGGTGGTCAGGACGGCGCGACGACGGACGCACGGGCCCAACTATCTGGTGCGCTCGCTCCTCAGAACCATGACGGGAACCACATCCGCTGCAGCCACTCCGCGTGCGGCAGCGGCTGGCCGGTGAGCACGGGGTAGAAGAAGACGAAGGTCGCCGCGACCACGGCGACGTACAGGCAGACCGCGCCCAGCCCGAGCTGGTGCCGCCAGGGCTCGGGGTGCCGGGCGCCGAGCACGTCCTGCAGGGCGAGGGTGACCGCCAGCACGAAGAACGGCACGACCGGGGCCATGTAGAAGATGAACATGGTCCGCTCGGGGTTGAGGAACCAGGTGAGCCACCCGGCGGCGATCGCCACGCCCACGGTGAGCGCGGCGGGGTCGCGCCGGGCGACGATCCGCCAGACCAGCCAGAGCAGCGCGGGCGCGAACGCGAACCAGAGGGTCGGCGTCCCGACCATGAGGATGTAGCGGACGACCTGCCCGCCGGACTCGTCGGTCAGGCCCTGCGGGTTCCACAGCAGGATCGGCCGGCCGTCGACCAGCCACGACCACGGGCCCGATTCCCACGGGTGCGGGCTGGACAGGTTGTTGTGGAACGTCCACCACTCGGTGTGCATGTGCCACAGCGAGCGCAGCGGGCCCGGGATGAAGGGGAAGGACGTCTCGGGGTGCTGGTCGGCCCAGTGCCGGCCCTGGCTGGTCTCGCCGAGGAACCAGCCGGTGAAGCTCGCGATGTAGGTAGCCACGGGCACGACGGCCAGCGCCCACAGCGCCCCGGGCAGGCCGCGGCGCAGCGTCGTCCGGGTCGGGCTGCCGACGCCGGCGCCGCGCCACGCGCCGCGCTCCCAGAACAGCGACAGGACGGCGAAGAAGGCCAGGAACCAGATCCCGCTCCACTTGACCGCGCAGGCGCAGCCGAACAGGAACCCGGCCGCGATCCGCCAGCCGCGCGGCCCCAGCCGGAACCCGGTGGTCAGCGGCCCGGCGGCGCGGATCCGCTCCCGCACCTTGTCGCGGTCGACGACGAGGCACGCGACGGCGGCCACCACGAACACCTGGAGGAAGACGTCGAGCAGGCCGGTGCGGGAGATGACGAACGAGAAGCCGTCGAGGGCCAGCAGCAGCCCGGCCAGGAAGCCCAGCAGGGTGGACCCGGTCAGCCGGCGGGCCAGCCGGACCAGGACGACGACGGCGATCGAGCCGGCCACCGCCGACGGGAACCGCCAGCCGAAGGAGTTGTAGCCGAACAGCCACTCCCCGCCGGCGATCAGCCACTTGCCCAGCGGCGGGTGGACGATGAACGTGTAGCCGCGGTTGTACTCGAAGCCCCAGATCAGGATCTCGCGGGCCTCGGGCGGGTAGTAGGCCTCGTCGAACAGCTCGTCGGCGGGGTAGCTGATGTCCCACAGGCGGACGACGAAGCTGACCAGGCCCAGCCCGAGCGCCAGCGCCCACGACAGGCGCCGGTCGGTGGGCAGCGGCGGGTGGCCGTCGCGCCGGGGCCGTGGCGGCGGCCAGCGGCGGGCGCGCGCGGGCGCCGCGACGGCGGGCGGCTCGTCGGGGGGTGCCGCCGGCGCGGCTTCGTCCACCGGCACGGCCATGGGGGCCAGGGTATGTGGCGGCCGGGCCGGCGCCGTCGTGACAGGCTGCGGGCGTGACTGGACGGCTGGTGCTGGGCGGCGCGCCGCTGGGCCAGCCCGGCGACGTCGGGCCCCGGCTGCGGGAGGCGATGGCGTCGGCCGACGTGCTGGCGGTGGAGGACACCCGGCGGCTGCACCGGCTGGCGGCCGACCTCTCCGTCTCGCTCTCCGGGCGGGTGGTGACCTTCCACGAGTCGGTGGAGCGGGCGCGGCTGCCCGGGCTGCTGGCCGCGCTGGCCGACGGCGCCACCGTGCTGCTGCTCACCGACGCCGGCATGCCGTCGGTCTCCGACCCCGGCTACACCCTGGTGCGCGCGGCGATCGAGGCCGGCGTCCCCGTGACCTCGGTGCCCGGCCCGTCGGCGGTGACCACGGCGCTGGCGGTGTCGGGGCTGCCCTGCGACCGGTTCTGCTTCGAGGGGTTCCTGCCGCGCAAGGGCGGGGAGCGCCGGTCGCGGCTGGCCGGGCTCGCCGACGAGCGTCGCACGATGGTCTTCTTCGAGTCCCCGCACCGGCTGGCCGACGCCCTCACCGACGCCGCTGCGGCCTTCGGGTCCGATCGCGCCGCCGCTGTCTGCCGCGAGCTGACCAAGACCCACGAGGAGGTCCGCCGGGGCCCGCTGGGCGAGCTCGCCGCGTGGGCCGCCGACGGGGTGCGCGGCGAGATCACCCTCGTCGTCGCCGGGGCGGTGGCCGCGCCGGTGGAGCTGGGCCCGGCGGAGCTGGCCGCCGCGGTGGCCGCCGAGGAGGCCGCGGGAGCGACCCGCAAGGACGCCATCCGCGCCGTCGTCGTCCGCACCGGGCTGCCCCGCCGCACCGTCTACGACGCCGTCGTCACCGCGAAGGGCTCCTGACCCGCCCGCGGCTCCCAGGCATAGGTACCTATGCATGCGTGTCAGGCGAGAAAGCGCACGTATAGGTACCTATGCCTGGGACAGCCAGTCAGCCCGCGCGCAGCTGCTCCATGCGGGCGCGGTAGACCTCCAGCACCTTTGCGCGCACCCCGTCCGGATCGCGGAGCACGTCGGCGTACGTGAACCGGAGAACGACCCAGCCGAGGGCCGCGAGCTCGCGATCTCTGGCGAGGTCTCTCCGCCGGTCCTCTGGCGAAGTGTGGTGCTGAGCGCCGTCCAGCTCGACCGCCAACTTCGCCTCCGGCCAGGCGCGGTCGAGTCTGACGCGGCGGTCGGGCAGCTGGACCTGGTGCTGGCCGACGCTGCGCGGCAGGGACCGGTGGCGGAAGACGTTCAGGACGCCGTGCGCCTCGAGCTCGCTCTGGCAGCCGTCGACGATCAGCTCGATCGTCTGGCGGAGCAGGCGCCGTCCAGCCACGTTCGGACGCTCGGCCAGGGCGTCGCGGAGTTGATCGGCGGTCACGAGGCGCCGACGTGCCACGTCGAGCGCCAGCGGACGACGCTCGTGGACGGGTAGCAGGGGCCAGGAGTCGATGATCGTGCGAGGCAAGGCCGTGATGCGGAGGCCGCGGCGCTCGACGCACTGCGCGGAGTCGGGATCGAAGCGCAGCCGGCGGTGCACGACCAGGTCGGGCGCGCCGGCACGCTTGAGTCCCTGGTCGACCGTCAGGTGCAGCGGCCGCTCGAGAGCTCGCAGTTCCCAGACCGCGAGGGCGGTCGTGTGGCTCAGGGCCGCAACCGGGCCGGCGTGCAGGTGAGCCGCGCGGAGCAAGGTGTGATCGTCGGTCGGCGCGTTCTGCAGTCGGTAGACGTGCGGGAACACCCGGGACAGGTTTCGCCGTCCGATGTGCCCATCGAGAACGACGACCGGAATGCGTTCCAGCAACTGCCGGCGGGTCGCGAGGCCGCCGTTCTGCCGCACCGTGTCACGAACTACCGCACGCCAATCCACGCGGTGAGCCTGCCTGGATCGCCACTGTTCAGAAGGGCGATCTCAGCAGCCTGTGGACAGCCGGCGAATCGGTGTCGTCCAGCTCCAGGCATAGGTACCTATACGCGCGTTCCGGGGCTGAGAACGCACGTATAGGTACCTATGCCTGGAGCCGCGCCGGGCTACAGCCAGCCGTTGCGCTTGAAGCCGCGGTAGAGGGCCACGCAGACGCCCAGGATCACCAGCAGCACGAGCGGGTAGCCGAACCGCCACGTCAGCTCCGGCATGTGCTCGAAGTTCATCCCGTAGATGCCGGCGATCGCGGTCGGGACGGCGATGATGCCCGCCCAGGCGGAGATCTTGCGCATGTCCTCGTTGTCCGCCTGGGAGGTGCGCGCCAGCGACGCCTGCAGGATCGAGGTCAGCAGCTCGTCGAGGCCGCCGACCTGGTCGCGCACGCGGATGGCGTGGTCCTCGACGTCGGCGAAGTACGACCGGATCTCGGCAGGGACGAACTCGGTGGGCTTGTGCGCCAGCCGCTGCAGCGGGACCTCGAGGGGCGAGACGGCACGGCGCAGCGACAGCAGCTCCCGCTTGAGCTGGTACAGCCGGCCGATGTCGTCGGTGCGCTCGGGGCTGAACACGGACGCCTCCAGCTCGTCCACGTCCTCCTCGACGGCGCCGGCCACGTCGACGAAGTCGTCCACGACGTGGTCGGCCACCGCGTACAGCACCGCCGCGGGGCCCAGCCGCAGCAGGTCCTCCTGGCTCTCCAGGCCCCGCCGCAGCTCGCCGAGACCACCGTGCTCCCCGTGCCGGACGGTGATCACGTAGTTCCGGCCGAGGAAGACCATGAGCTCCCCGGTGTCCACGACCTCGCTGGTCGAGGTCAGCGACTCGTGCTCCACGTAGGTGGCGGTCTTGAGCACCATGAACAGGCCGTCGTCGTAGTGGTCCAGCTTCGGGCGCTGGTGGGCGAAGACCGCGTCCTCCACGGCGAGCGGGTGCAGGCCGTAGCGCGCGGCGATCTCGCTCAGCTGGCCCTCGCTCGGCGCGTAGAGCCCGAGCCACACGAAGCCGCCCTCCGCATCGGCCTGGTGCAGCGCTCCGTCCGGGTCGGTCACGTCCCGTCGGCGTCCGTCGACGTACACGGCGCAGTCGACGACGGCCCCCTCGGGACGGTCGCCGGGCGGGTGCGGTGGGCCGGTGCGGCGTGGACGCAGCGGGCGCACCGCGCTCAACGGGGCGGGGGGTGGCGCGGTGTCCGCCCTGGGTTCCGGTGCCTCGCTCACGGGACGAGCCTCCTCCCTGCTGCCGGCCGTTCCGGCGCTGGCAGCGTAGGTCGGCGCTCGGCGGTTACCCCCAGCGTGTCGGGGGAAGTCGATCACGCACCCGCACCCAGAGGGGGACGCCGTGAGTGCTGCCAACCGCCGGATCAAGACGGTCGAGGAGTCCATCCGCGACACCGACGAGCCCGAGCACCGGCTGAAGAAGAACCTCTCCGGCCTCGACCTCACCGTCTTCGGCGTCGGCGTGATCATCGGCACCGGCATCTTCGTGCTCACCGGCGTGGTCGCCCAGGAGCAGGCCGGCCCGGCGGTCGCGATCTCCTTCGTGATCGCCGGAGTGGTCTGCGGCCTGGCGGCGATCTGCTACGCCGAGTTCGCCTCGACCGTCCCGGTCGCCGGCTCGGCGTACACCTTCTCCTACGCGACCTTCGGCGAGTTCATCGCCTGGATCATCGGCTGGGACCTGGTGCTCGAGCTGGCGCTGGGTGCCGCCACGGTCGCGGTCGGCTGGTCGGGCTACCTCAACCAGCTGCTCGACGACATCGGCATCCCCCTGCCGGAGTCGATCGCGGGGGAGACCGCGTCGTTCAACATCCCGGCGATCTTCGTCGTCCTGCTCATGACCGGCGTGCTGATCCTCGGCATCAAGCTGTCGAGCCGGGTCACCGCGATCATCGTGGCGATCAAGGTCGCTATCGTCCTGCTGATCATCGTCGTCGGGGTCTTCTACCTGACCGCCGACAACTACTCGCCGTTCGTGCCGCCGGCGCAGCCCCCGGCGGAGGGCGCCAGCGGGTGGGACGCGCCGCTGCTCCAGTCGCTGTTCGGCTTCGGCTACACCACGTTCGGCTGGGGTGGCGTCATCGCGGGGGCGTCGATCGTGTTCTTCGCCTTCATCGGCTTCGACATCGTGGCGACGGCGGCCGAGGAGACCCGCAACCCGAAGCGGGACATGCCGCGCGGCATCCTGGGCTCGCTGGCCATCTGCACGGTGCTCTACGTCGCCGTCTCGCTGGTCGTCGTGGGCATGCAGAACTACACCGAGCTCAACCCCGACGCGCCGCTCGCGGGCGCCTTCTCCGACGTCGGCCTGCCGATCTTCGCCAGCATCATCTCGGTCGGCGCCCTGGCCGGGCTGACCTCGGTGGTCATGATCCTCATGCTCGGCCAGTCGCGCGTGCTCTTCGCGATGAGCCGCGACCGACTGCTCCCGCCCGGCCTGGCCCAGGTGCACCCGAAGCACGGCACGCCCTACCGGATCACGCTGATCACCGGCGTGGTCGTCGCCGTCCTCGCCGGGGTCATCCCGCTCAGCGAACTGGCCGAGCTGGTCAACATCGGCACGCTGTTCGCCTTCTTCCTCGTGTCGATCGGCGTCTGGATCCTGCGGCGCACCCGCCCGGACCTGCACCGCACCTTCCGCGTGCCGCTGGTCCCGGCCCTGCCCCTGCTCTCCGCGGCCGCCTGCCTGTGGCTGATGGCCAACCTGCCGGTCGAGACCTGGGTGCGGTTCCTCATCTGGATGGCGGCCGGCCTCGTGGCCTACTTCCTCTACGGGTACCGCCGCAGCCGGCTGGCCGGGCGCGAGCGGGCGCCGGAGGAGGCCGGGCAGACCTGACCTCACCCCCAGGGGTGAGGCCCCCCGCGCGGGGGATCCAGCGCCGCCGCGGGAGCACCGACGGAACCGGGGACAGCAGTCCCCGTCCTAGGAGCTCCCCGTGGCGACCAGCGTCCTCGACGCCCGCGACACCCGCCCGGCGGCGCCGGAGACCGCGCCGGCCGTCCGCCGGCTGCCGGCGACCGTCGTCGGCGCGGCCGCGATCGCGCTGCTCGAGGCGGTAGCGCTGCTCGCCGGGGCGCTCACCGGCCTGGACGGGGTGCTCACCTCCCCCGACCGGCCCGGCGGCGGCGTGGTCGTGCTGGTGCTGCTGGCGCTGGCCTCCTGGATCGTCGGCTGCGCCGGGGGTGCGGCCACCCTCGTCGACGGCGCCGGCCGCGGGATCCTCGCCTGGGTCGCCCACCTCGAGCTGGCGCTGGTCGCCCTCCTCTTCCTCGTCGGCCTGTTCACGACCGACCTGGACGCCTACCTGCCGCGGGCCCTGCCCCTGCCCGCGGTGGCCCTCCTGGCCCTCGCCCTGCCGGTGGGCAAGCTGCTGCTCGCCGGCGCCCCGACCGCGGTGGACTGGGTCGCGGCCGGCCCGCGGCCGCGCGAGCGCCGTCCCGACCCGGTGGCCAGCCACCGGGGGGTGTGCGTGGCGACCCTCGCCGTGATCGGCGTGGCCCTGGGTGCCGTCGCGCTGCTGGGCCCGACGACCGGCGGCAACGACGCCGGCATGCGGGGCGGGACCGTCTCCTCCACCCGCTGAGCGGAACCCGCTCGACGGGGCTCACTACTCTCGTGCCGTGAGTGATCGGCACATCCTGACCGCCGTGGCCTGGCCCTACGCCAACGGCCCGCGGCACATCGGCCACGTCTCCGGCTTCGGCGTCCCGTCCGACGTCTTCAGCCGCTTCCACCGCATGAGCGGGGACGACGTGCTGATGGTCAGCGGCACCGACGAGCACGGCACGCCGATCACCGTCGCCGCCGACGCCGAGGGCGTGACGCCGCGGGAGATCGCCGACCGCAACAACCGGATCATCGTGGGCGACCTGGCCAGCCTCGGGCTGTCCTACGACCTGTTCACGCGGACGACGACGGTCAACCACGCCCGGATCAGCCAGGAGATCTTCCTCGGCCTGCTGAAGAACGGCTACGTCTTCCCCAAGACGACGCTCGGCGCGATCAGCCCGTCGACCGGGCGCACGCTGCCCGACCGCTACATCGAGGGCACCTGCCCCATCTGCGGCTACGACGGCGCCCGCGGCGACCAGTGCGACAACTGCGGCAACCAGCTCGACCCGACCGACCTCATCAACCCGGTCAGCCGGATCAACGGCGAGACCCCGAGGTTCGTCGAGAGCGAGCACTACTTCCTCGACCTGCCCGCGTTCACCAAGGCGCTGGGCGACTGGCTGGCCACCCGCAAGAGCTGGCGGCCCAACGTCCTGAACTTCAGCGTCAACCTGCTCGAGGACCTCAAGCCGCGCAGCTACACGCGGGACATCGACTGGGGCGTGCCGGTGCCGCTCGACGGCTGGCGCGACCGCCCCGACAAGCGCATCTACGTCTGGTTCGACGCCGTCGTCGGCTACCTCTCGGCGTCGATCGAGTGGGCGCGCCGCTCGGGCGACCCCGAGGCCTGGCGGCAGTGGTGGCAGTCGCCGGAGTCCGACGCCTACTACTTCATGGGCAAGGACAACATCGTCTTCCACTCCGAGATCTGGCCCGCGCAGCTGCTCGGCTACAACGGCGAGGGCGACAGGGGCGGGTCCGCCGGTGACCTCGGCCGGCTGAACCTGCCCACCGAGGTCGTCTCCAGCGAGTTCCTCACCATGGAGGGCCGCAAGTTCTCCAGCAGCCGCCAGGTCGTCATCTACGTGCGCGACTTCCTCGCCCGCTACGACGCCGACGCGCTGCGCTACTTCATCGCCGTCGCCGGGCCGGAGACCCAGGACACCGACTTCACCTGGTCGGAGTTCCGCCGCCGCAACAACGACGAGCTGGTGGCCGGCTGGGGCAACCTGGTCAACCGCAGCGTGTCGCTGGCGGCCAAGAACGTCGGCGCCGTCCCCACGCCGGCCGAGCTGACCGACGCCGACCACGGCCTGCTGGCCACCACCCGGGCCGCGTTCGCCACCGTGGGCGACCTGCTCGCGCGCAACCGGCAGAAGGCGGCGGCGACCGAGGCGATGCGCGTGGTCGGCGAGGCGAACAAGTACCTGTCCGACCAGGCGCCGTGGAAGCTCAAGGAGGACCCGGTCCGGCGGGACACGGTCCTGCACACCGCGCTGCAGGCGGTCAGCGACTGCAACACGCTGCTCACCCCGTTCCTGCCGCACTCGGCGCAGAAGGTGCACGAGCTGCTCGGCGGCACGGGCGTGTGGTCGCCGGCGCCGCAGGTGGTCGAGACCGAGGACCTCGACGACGGCTCGCCGTACCCGATCATCACCGGCGACTACGCCGCCGCCCAGGCGGTGTGGGCCTCGCGGCCGCTGGCGGCGGGGACGCCGCTGCAGCCGCCGACGCCGGTGTTCAAGAAGCTCGACGAGTCGGTCGTCGAGGAGGAGCTGCGCCGGCTGGAAGAGGGCGAGTGAGTCGCTCCGCCGCGTCCCGCGCCAACCGGCGCGGGGAGCTCCCGCCGTCCCCGGAGCCGCTGCCGTCCCCGGCGCTGGACAGCCACACCCACCTCGACATCGTCCTGGGCGCGCGCCCGGGGGACGACGACGAGGGCGACCTCCCCGCGCCCGAGGACGTCGACGCCGAGATCGCCGCGGCGGCCGAGGTCGGCGTCCCACGGCTGGTCCAGGTGGGCGTGGACGTCGCCTCGTCGCGGTGGTCGGCCGAGCTCGCCGCCCGGCACCCGAACGTGCTCGCCGCCGTCGCGGTGCACCCCAACGAGGCCGGCGCCGGCCGGGCGACCGACGACGCCCTGGCCGAGATCGACCGGCTCGCCGCCCAGCCCCGGGTGCGCGCCGTGGGGGAGACCGGCCTCGACCGGTACCGCACCGGGCCGGAGGGGTGGGCGGCGCAGGAGGCGTCCTTCCGGGCGCACGTCCGCATCGCCAGGGAACACGGGATCGCGCTGGTCGTCCACGACCGCGACGCGCACGAGGAGATCCTGCGGGTGCTCGAGGACGAGGGCGCTCCCGAGCACACCGTCTTGCACTGCTTCTCCGGCGACGCCGCCTTCGCCAAGGCCTGCGTCGAGCGCGGCTACGTGCTCTCCTTCGCCGGGACGCTGACCTTCGCCAACGCCGCCTACCTGCGCGAGGCCGCGGCGCTCACGCCGGTCGAGCAGCTGCTCGTCGAGACCGACGCGCCCTTCCTCACCCCGGTGCCGTTCCGCGGCCGCCCGAACGCCTCGCGGCTGGTGCCGCACACCGTCCGCGCCCTGGCGGAGGTGACCGGCGTGGAGCTCGAGCAGCTCTGCACGACCCTGACCGGCAACGCGGAGCGCATCTTCGGTCCCTGGGGGGACTAGGGATCCCGGCGCACAGCGAACCGATGCACACTGGACGCCGTGGGCCGCCTCATCGCCGTCGTGCTGTTCATCGCCGTCCTGGTGCCCGGCGTGCTGCTGTCCCGGGCCTGGTGGCTGGCGGCCGGCCGCCGGGCCGTCGCCTCCGCCGCCGTCGAGTTCGCCACCCCCGACCAGGACGGCGTCGCGACGCTGCGCCGGCAGGCGCAGCACGGCCGCCGGGTCCGCCGGCTCGGCTTCCTGCTGGGCGTCCTCGGCATCGTCGGCAGCATCGTGCTCTTCGCCGAGGCCTCGGTCTTCCTGTGGGTGCCGGCGCTGGCCGTCGGGCTGCTCGTCGGGGTCCTGCTGGCCGAGGCCACCCGGCCGCGGCCGCGCTGGCCGCTGACCGCCCCGCCGCGCCGCCCCCGCCTGGGCGAGCTGATCTCGGCGTGGCTGCTGTGGACCATGCGCGCGGTCGTCGCCGCCGAGGTCGTCGCGGCCGTCCTGCTCTGGCGCGACGGCCAGCTCGCCGACGCGGTGGGCTGGGTCGCCCTCGTGGTCCCGGTCGTCGCCTGGCTGCTGGCGGAGGTGGCCCTGCTGCGGGCGGTCGTCCGCCCGCTGCCCGCGGAGGGTGCCGACGTCCCCGTGGACGAGGCGCTGCGCACCTGGACCGCCCACCTCGTCGCCGCGGCGGCCAGCGTGCTGGCGCTGCTGCCCCTCGGCGCGCTCCTGCTGCTGGCCGGCATCGAGCGCGGCGACCAGGTGTCGGAGGGCTTCGACCTGCTCCCGGTGGCGCTGGTCGCGGGCGGCTTCTCGGCGCTCGCCGCCGGGGTCGCCGTCGGCGGGTTCCTGCTCACCTGGCTGCGCCCGGTCCGGGTGGACGAGCGCGCCCTCGCCGGCTGAGCGAACCCGTCCACGTGCCCGTCCGAGGGGGCGGTCACACTGTGGCGTCGGTCACCGGCCGAACCCACCGTGCGCACCCGTCCCAGCGGTCACACCCGGCACGTCCGTCACTCTACGTATCGGCGCGCCCACGAGGCGACATGGCGATCTCCTGGTTGACTGCCGTCGCACCTTGCTCCTCGCACCGTGTTCGTTATCGTGTCGTGACTGACAGCCGGGGTGGAGACCGACCCGGGCGGCGTTCACCGACCGGGGCTCCTCCTCCCGGTGGTGCGCGCGGTCCGGCTCCTGCCCGGGTTCCGTGACCCAGTGGAAGTGTCGTGCGCCGCTCCCTCCAGCTCAGCCTCTTCGCCCTCGTGCTCGTGGGGCTCGTCGGCGGCTCGGTGGCCTACTACCTGGCCCAGAAGTCGCTGACCCTCACCATCGACGGGCAGTCCCGGTCGGTCACCACCTACGCCGACACCGTGGGGGAGGTCCTGGAGGAGGAGGGCCTCGAGCCCGCCGCGCACGACGTCGTCCTCCCGGCCGAGGACGCCGAGGTCGGCGACGGCGACACCGTCGTGGTCAACCGCGCCCGCCCGCTGCAGCTCACCGTCGACGGCGTGAGCAGCGAGGTCTACGTCACCGCGCTGTCGGTCGACGAGGCGCTCGACCAGCTCGGCTTCCGCGCCCAGGACCTGGTGCTCTCCGCCAGCCGCAGCGAGCGCCTGCCGCTGGACGGCATGCAGCTGTCGATCACCACGCCCAAGGACGTCACCCTGGTCGTCGACGGCCAGCAGCGCGTGGTCACCACCACCGCGGCGACCGCCGGTGACCTGCTCGCCGAGCAGGGGGTCGTGCTGAGCGAGACCGACCGCACCAGCCTCTACCCGACCCAGGCGCTGCTCGACCGGATGCGGCTGCAGGTCTTCCGGGTCCAGGTCTCCGACGTCACCGAGGTCACCGCCGTCCCGCACGGCCGGGTCGAGACCCCCGACCCCGAGGCGTTCGAGGGCGACGAGACGGTCACCCAGCCGGGGGCGGACGGCGAGCAGACCACGGTGTGGCGGGTGACGGTCGTCGACGGCGTCGAGACCGGCCGCCAGCAGCTGTCCTCCACCGTCACCAAGCCGCCGGTGGACGAGCTGGTCACGGTCGGCACCAAGGAGCGCCCGGCGAACACCCCGTCCGCCGACGGTCTCGACTGGGCCGCGCTGGCGCGCTGCGAGTCGGGCGGCAACCCGAGCATCGTCAGCGCGAACGGCCTCTACCACGGCCTCTACCAGTTCTCCGTCTCCACGTGGCGCTCGGTCGGCGGTACGGGCCTGCCGTCCGAGGCGTCCCCCGACGAGCAGACCTACCGGGCGCAGCTGCTCTACCAGCGCACCGGTGCCAGTTCGTGGCCGCACTGCGGCCGGTACCTGTGACCCGGTCGCGCTGAGCACGTCCCCCGAGCCCGCCGACGGGCTGCTGGGCCCGGCCGCGATCCGCGACCTGGCCCGGCAGCTCGACTTGCGGCCCACCAAGTCGCTCGGGCAGAACTTCCTGCACGACGCCAACACCATCCGGCGGATCGTCCGCACGGCCGGGGTGCGTCCCGACGACGTCGTCTGCGAGGTGGGCCCCGGTCTGGGCTCGCTCACCCTCGGGTTGCTGCCGGCCGCGGCCTCGGTCGTGGCGGTGGAGATCGACCCCCGGCTGGCCGACCTGCTGCCGCGGACGGTGACCGAGCGGCTGCCCGCGCTCGCCGACCGGCTCACCGTCGTCCGGGCCGACGCCCTCCGCGTCGAGGAGCTGCCCGGGCCGCCGCCGACCGCCCTGGTGGCCAACCTCCCGTACAACGTCGCCGTGCCCGTGCTGCTGCACCTGCTCGAGCTGCTGCCGTCGCTGCAGCGGGCGCTGGTCCTCGTCCAGGCCGAGGTGGCCGAGCGGCTGGCCGCCGAGCCCGGCACCCCCGCCTACGGCGTCCCGTCGGTCAAGGCAGCCTGGTACGGCGAGGTGCGCCGGGCCGGGTCGGTGGGACGGCGGGTCTTCTGGCCCGAGCCCAACGTCGACTCGGGCCTGGTGGCGCTGGTCCGCCGTCCGCCCCCGCCGGGGGACCGCGCGGCGACGTTCGCCGTGGTCGACGCGGCCTTCGCCATGCGGCGCAAGAGCCTGCGCGGGGCGCTCGCCCGGTGGGCGGGCAGCCCCGCCGCCGCCGAGGCGCGGCTGCGCGCGGCGGGCATCGACCCCGCGGCCCGCGGCGAGCAGCTCTCGGTGGTGGACTTCGCCCGCCTCGCAGCCACCCCGGTGGCGGAGGATGGCCAACCGTGAGCTGGTCGACGCACGGCGGCCCGGGGCGGATCGCCGGGGACGGCGCGGTGGTGGCCCGCGCGCCGGCGAAGGTCAACGTGCACCTGTCGATCGGTCCGCTGCGGCCCGACGGCTACCACGACCTGCAGACCGTCTTCCTCGCCGTCTCCCTGTTCGACACCGTCACGGCCCGGCCGGCCGAGGGGTTGGCGCTGACCGTCTCGGGGGAGGGGACGGCGCCCGGCACGGGTGTCGACCACGTGCCCACCGACCGCCGCAACCTCGTCTGGCGCGCCGCCGTCCTCCTGGCCGAGCACGCCGGGGTCAAGGCGCACGCCGCCATCGACATCACCAAGGCCATCCCGGCCGCCGCCGGCCTCGCCGGGGGCAGCGCCGACGCCGCGGCCGCGCTGGTCGCCCTCGACGCGCTCTGGAACACCGGCGCGACCCGCGGCGACCTCGCCGACCTGGCCGCGCAGCTCGGCAGCGACGTCCCGTTCAGCCTGCTCGGCGGGGTGGCGCTCGGCAGCGGCCGCGGGGAGCGGCTCTCGCCGGTGCTGGCGCGCCGGCAGTCGTACTGGGTGCTGGGCATCGCGCGCGAGGGCCTGGCGACGGCCGCGGTCTACGCCGAGCTCGACCGGCTGCGCGCCACCGGGCGGCTGCCCGACGGCACCGACGCGCCGTCGATGCAGCCGGTCATCGCCGCGCTCGGCAGCGGTCCGCCGTCCGCGCTCGCCCAGGCGCTGGCCAACGACCTGGAGACCCCGGCGGTCAGCCTGCGACCGGAGCTGCGGCGGGCGCTGCGGGCGGCGACCGACGCCGGCGCGCTGGCGGCCTTCCTCAGCGGATCGGGCCCCACGGTGGCCGCGCTGGCCGAGGACGAGGAGGCCGCGGTCCGGCTGGCCGCCACCCTGGCCGGCGAGGGCGTCTTCCGGACCGTCCGGGCCGTGCACGGCCCGGTGCCCGGCGCCCGCCTCGTGGGCTGAGGGGTCCTCAGGCCTCGCCGACCAGGCCGGGGGAGGGCTCCAGGTGGGAGACGCCGTTGTAAGCCAGGTTCACCAGGTGGGCGGCGACCTCGCGCTTGCCCGGTGACCGGGTGTCGAGCCACCACTGCCCGACCAGCACGACCATGCCCACCAGCGCCTGGCTGTACAGCTCGGCCAGCTGCGGGTCGTAGCCGCGCAGGTCGAACTGGTCGGCCAGGATGTGCTCGACCTTGCTGGCCACCTCGCCGATCAGCGTCGAGAAGGTGCCGGCGCTGTTGGTGACCGGCAGGTCGCGGGTGAGCACGCGGAAGCCGTCGGTGTCGTCCTCGATGTAGTCGAGCAGGACGAGCGCGGCGCGCTCGAGCAGCTCGCGGGGCGTGCCGGGCGTCGACAGCGCCGAGGTGAACCGGTCGAGCAGCAGCTGCATCTCCCGGTCGACGACGACGGCGTAGAGCCCCTCCTTGCCGCCGAAGTGCTCGTAGACGACCGGCTTGCTCACGTCGGCGCGGGCGGCCACCTCCTCGATCGAGGTGGCCTCGTAGCCCCGCTGACCGAACAGCTCCCGGCCGATGTCGAGCAGCTGCTGCCGCCGCTGCGCACCGGTCATCCGCACCCGGGGACGGGCCGCACTGCTGCTCATGGCTGCCATCGTCCCCCGGGAAGCGCTCCGCCCGGGCGTCCGGCGGCGGCCGGGTCGCCCGGGCGGAGGAGGCGGGGGGTCGGCTCGGGTCAGGTCGTCGCCGGCTCGGGGGTGCGTCGCTTGGCGGCGAGCCGGACCGGGTCGGGCCACTTGACGTCGCGCGCCCAGCCGAGCTTCTCGAAGACCCAGATGACCCGGGCGCTGATGTCGATCTGGCCCCGCAGCACGCCGTGCCGGGCACAGGTCGGGTCGGCGTGGTGCAGGTTGTGCCACGACTCCCCGGCGCTGAGGATCGCCAGCGGCCAGAAGTTGGTGGACCGGTCGCGGGCGACGAACGGCCGGTTGCCGATCGTGTGGCAGAGCGAGTTGATCGACCACGTCACGTGGTGCAAGAGCGCGACGCGCACCAGGCCGGCCCAGAAGAACGCCGTCCACGCGCCGGTCCAGCTCATCGTGACCAGGCCGCCGATCAGCGCCGGCAGGAAGAAGCCGAGGCCGGCCCAGAGCACGAACAGCCGGCTGGTGCGGAGCAGCGCGGTGTCCTTGAGCAGGTCGGGGGCGTAGCGCTGCGGGTTGGTCTGGCGCTTGTCGAACAGCCACCCGATGTGCGCGTGGAACATGCCCTTGGTCAGCGCCCGCAGGTCGTCGCCGTAGCGCCAGGGGGAGTGCGGGTCGCCGGCGCGGTCGGAGAAGGCGTGGTGGCGGCGGTGGTCGGCCACCCACTGCACGACCGGGCCCTGGACGGCGACCGAACCGGCGATGACGAGCGCGATGCGCAGCGGCCGGCTCGCCTTGAACGAGCCGTGGGTGAAGTGCCGGTGGTAGCCGACGGTGATGCCGAGCAGCCCGATCGCGTAGAAGACGACGAACAGGGTGACGTCGGTCCACGACAGGCCCCAGCCCCACACCGCCGGGACCACGGCGGCCAGGGCGAGGAACGGCACGAGCACGAAGACGTAGAGGGCCAGCTGCTCGCCGGGGCGCTTCACCTCCCCGAGGGCGTTGGCCGGCAGCCCGGCGTCCGGATCGGCGGGACCGGCGGGCCGGGGAACGCGGGGGCGGGCGGGCCGGTCGAGCGAGGGAGCGGACAAGGGGCCTCCGGGAGCGCGGGGCGGACAGGGGGAACCGGCTCCGGGGCGGGGCCGACCGAAGCTACGTCGCCGTAACCTACGTGGCCGTAGGAATGCCCGCGATCCCGCCTCCCCAACCGTCCGCGCCGCAGATCGCCGACGGCCTAGGCTGCTCCCGGGCGCCCGGTGCGAGCCGTCGCCCGGTGGGGGATGGGGTAATCGGCAGCCCGCCGGCCTTTGGAGCCGGGAAGTCTCGGTTCGAGTCCGAGTCCCCCAGCCGAGAGCACCGTCCGACAGGCATGAGGAGTCCCGTGAGCCCGCAGCCCGCCCCGACGGTCGCCGCCGTCGTCGTCCTCGCCGCCGGCCAGGGCACCCGCATGCGCTCGCGGCTGCCCAAGGTGCTGCACACCCTCGGCGGCCGGTCGCTGCTCGGCCACGTGCTCGCGGCGACCGAGCCGCTGGGGGCGGCGCGCACCGTGGTCGTCGTCGGGGCCGGCCGGGAGGCCGTCGAGGAGCACCTGGCCGGGATCGCCCCGGACGCCGTGCCGGCCGTGCAGGAGGAGCAGCGGGGTTCCGGCCACGCCGCGGCGATCGGGCTCGACGCGCTCGCCGGGATCGAGGGCGCGGTGCTCATCGTCAACGGCGACGCGCCCCTGCTGCGGCCGGCCACCGTCGTCGACCTGGTGGCGACCCACCAGGAGGACCGCAACGCGCTGACCGTCCTCACCGCCGTGGTCGACGACCCGACGGGGCTGGGGCGGATCGTCCGCAACCGCGACGGGGCGGTGCGCGCCATCGTCGAGGAGCGCGACGCCGACCCGGGCCAGCGCGCGATCGCCGAGGTCAACGCCGGCGTCTACGTGGGCGACATCGCCGCCGTCCGCGACGCGCTGCGCGAGGTCAAGGGCGACAACGACCAGGGCGAGATCTACCTGACCGACGTCCTGGCCCTGCTGGTGCGCGACGGGGCGCGGGTCGGCGGGCACGTCGCCGAGGACCCGGCCGACGTGCTCGGCTGCAACGACCGGCGCGAGCTCGCCGCGCGTCGGCGGACGCTCAACGACCGCGTGCTCGACGAGCTCATGGTCTCGGGCGTGACCGTCGTCGACCCGGCGACCACGTGGGTGGACGTGACGGTCACCGTCGACCCCGACGCCGTCCTGCAGCCGGGCACCCAGCTGCTCGGGCGCACGTCGGTGGCCGCCGGCGCCGTCGTGGGCCCGGACACCACGCTGACCGACTGCGAGGTGGGCGAGGGGGCCGAGGTGGTGCGCTCGCACTGCTCCGGCGCGCAGATCGGCCCCGCGGCCAGCGTGGGTCCCTTCAGCTACCTGCGCCCGGGCACCCGGCTGGCCCGCGGGGCGAAGGTGGGCGCCTTCGTCGAGACCAAGAACGCCGCCGTGGGCGAGGACTCGAAGGTGCCGCACCTGTCGTACGTGGGGGACGCGACCATCGGCACGGGCGCCAACATCGGCGCCGCGACGATCTTCGTGAACTACGACGGCGTGGCCAAGCACCACACCACGGTCGGCGACCACGTGCGGATCGGGTCCGACACCATGCTGGTCGCCCCGGTGACCGTCGGGGACGGCGCCTACACCGCCGCGGGCTCGGTCATCGTGTCCGACGTCCCACCCGGCGCCATGGCCGTCGCGCGGGCGCAGCAGCGGAATGTGGGAGGCTGGGTGCGCCGCCGCCGAGCCGGGACACCCGCCGCGGAGGCCGCGGAGGCGGCCGAGGCGCGGGCCGCGGAGTCCGACGCCGGCACGCCCGGAGGCACCACCACGGACTGAGAGCTAGGGGCAGACGAGCCGATGAGCGTCATCCGGCAGACCACCAGCAAGAGCCTGATGCTCTTCTCCGGCCGGGCCTACCCCGAGCTCACGGCCGAGATCGCCGGTCACCTCGGCGTCACCCCCACGCCGACCGCCGCCTACGAGTTCGCCAACGGCGAGCTGTTCGTGCGCTTCGAGGAGTCGGTACGCGGCTGCGACGCCTTCGTCGTGCAGAGCCACACCGCGCCGATCAACACCTGGCTCATGGAGCAGCTGATCATGGTCGACGCGCTCAAGCGCGCCTCGGCCAAGCGGATCACCGTCGTCGCCCCGTTCTTCCCCTACGCCCGCCAGGACAAGAAGCACCGCGGCCGCGAGCCGATCTCGGCCCGCCTGGTGGCCGACATGTTCAAGACCGCCGGCGCCGACCGGCTGATGGCCGTCGACCTGCACACCGCGCAGATCCAGGGCTTCTTCGACGGGCCGGTCGACCACCTCTTCGCCCTCGACCTGCTGGTCGGCCACGTCTGCGAGCGGTGGGGCGACCGCGACCTCACGGTGGTCTCCCCGGACTCCGGCCGGGTCCGCGTCTCCGAGCGGTGGAGCGACAAGCTCGGCGGCGTCCCGCTGGCCTTCATCCACAAGACCCGCGACCCCATGCGCCCCAACGAGGTGGTCGCCAACCGCGTGGTCGGCGAGGTCGAGGGCCGGGTCTGCATCCTGGTCGACGACATGATCGACACCGGCGGCACGATCGTGAAGGCGGCCGAGACGCTGTTCGAGGCCGGCGCCGCCGACGTCATCGTCACCGCCACGCACGGGGTGCTCTCCGGCGCGGCCGTGGACCGGCTGAAGAACAGCCGGGTCAGCGAGGTCATCGTCACCAACACCCTGCCGATCGAGCCGGCCCGCCAGTTCGACAAGCTGACCGTCCTGTCCATCGCCCCGCTGCTGGCGCGGGCGATCAAGGAGGTCTTCGAGGACGGCTCCGTGACGTCGCTCTTCGGCGGCGCCTCGTAGCGGGCGCGGCCCGCGGAGCCCGCTCTTCCCCCGCTCCACCCGTCCTGCAGCACGGGCGAGGCGGGGGGACGGCGGGCGATGCGCCCCACGAGGTGGGCGGACGGCGGTTCCGCGGGCTGGGGTACCCTCGAGCACAGCCCGGCGAGGGAGCGCGTGCTCCGTGATCGACGTGCGTGTGCCCTCCGCGGGTGTGCTGCGCGCCGTGCGCCGGACCGCAGACCCGATACCAAGGAGCACACCACCGTGGCTGACTTCCGCCTCGACGCCGAGGTCCGCACCGAGTTCGGCAAGGGCAGCGCCCGCCGGACCCGTCGCGCGGGCCGCATCCCGGCCGTCCTCTACGGGCACGGCCAGGACGTCGTCCACCTGTCGCTGCCGGCCCGCGAGTTCGCCGCGGCGCTGCGCAACGGCGGCAGCAACGCCCTGCTCACCGTCGTCCTGGACGGCAAGGAGCAGCTGGCGCTGACCAAGTCCGTGCAGCGCGACCCGCTGACCCGCCAGCACGAGCACGCCGACCTCCTGATCGTCCGCCGCGGCGAGAAGGTCACCGTCGACGTGCCGGTGACCGTGGTCGGGGACGCCGCCGCCGAGACGATCGTCAACATCGAGCTCAACACCGTCTCGGTGCAGGTCGCCGCGACCAGCATCCCCGAGACGATCGAGGTCGACGTCACCGGCCGCGAGGCCGGCCACGGCGTCACCGCCGGCGAGCTGGCGCTGCCGGGCGGCGCGACGCTGCTCACCGACGCCGAGGCGCTCGTCGTCAACGTGTCGGCCGCGCAGTCCGCGGAGGCCCTCGAGGCCGAGCTCGCCGAGGCCGAGGCCGAGGCCGGCATCGAGCGCGAGGAGTCGGCCGAGGCCGCCGAGGGTGCCGGCGAGGGCGACGTCGTCCCCGAGCCGCAGGACCAGGGCAGCGGCGAGTCGGTGGAGTCCACCGAGAACAGCTGAGGGTCCCGCTGAGCGAGAACACGACCCGCGGGGGCGCCGGCACCGCCGGCGCCCCCGTCGTCGTGCCCGAAGGCCCCTTCCTGGTCGTCGGGCTCGGCAACCCCGGGCCGGGCTACGCCGGCAACCGGCACAACGTCGGCGTCATGGTGCTCGAGGAGCTGGCCTCCCGCGCCGGCATCCGGCTCTCGCCCGGCAAGGGGGCGCGGGCACGTGCGCTCTCCGGGGAGGGGCGGCTGGCCGGCCGGCGCGTCGTCCTCGCCCGGCCGACGACGTACATGAACGAGTCCGGCGGGCCCGTCCGCGGTCTGCTCGACTACCACCACCTCGACCCCGCCGACCTCGTCGTGCTGCACGACGAGCTCGACATCCCCTTCGCCAGCGTCCGGCTCAAGCGCGGCGGCGGCGAGGGCGGGCACAACGGGCTGCGGTCGATCACCCGCTCCACCGGCACCAAGGACTACCTCCGGGTGCGGGTCGGCATCGGCCGCCCGCCGGGCCGGCAGGACCCCGCCGACTTCGTCCTCAAGGACTTCTCCGCCACCGAGCGCAAGGAACTGCCGTTCCTGGTCTCCGAGGCCGCCGACGCCGCCGAGCTGCTGCTCGCCCGCGGTCTCGAGGCCGCGCAGAACGAGGTCCACCCGCGCTGATGACGCTGCGCGGTGCCCGGCTGCGCAGAGGGGTGAACGGCTTCCCGAACGGGTGAAGCACCGGGTGGTCGTATTGACGCTCTTGTGACGCTCTGTGAGTGTTTTCCTCTCATCGAGCCGGAGGCCCCGCATTCCAGCTGGCTGGGGTGCGCGTGGTCGGAGCACCGGCTGTGGCGTCGGCTACAGAGTGTCACGACAACGGGGGAAGTCATGTTGCTCCAGCACAGCCAACGCGGTCCGGCGGAGCTGGCTCTGCTCGGCCGGCCGGGGGCGGCGGCCGCCCCGCCCAGGTCCCGGCGGCTCGGCCGCCGTGCCGCACCGGGCTGGGTCCGCGCCTACTCGGCGGCGCTGGTCGTGTTCGAGGCGCTCGCCGCCGCGGTCGCCGGTGCCGCCGTCGTGCTGACCCGCCCGGGCGGGATCGACGTCAGCAGCACCCTCTTCTGGTCGGCCGTGGCCCTCGTGGTCGCCTGGCCGGCGCTGCTGGCCGTCAGCGGCGCGCACTCCGAGCGGGTCTTCGGCACTGGCAGCGACGAGTACCGCCGGGTCGGGCGGGCCGGCTTCCTCCTGCTGGCGATCACCGGGTTCGTCTCCTACGCCATGGTGCTCGAGCTCAGCCGTGCCTTCGTGGTCATCGCGATGCCGACGCTGGTCGTGGTCACCGCCCTCGGGCGCTACGCCGCCCGGGGGTACCTGCGCCACCTGCGCAGCCTGGGCCGCTGCACGAAGAAGGTCGTCGTCGTCGGGCGCGGCGGGGCGGTCCTCGAGATGGTCGCCCGGCTCGAGCGCGAGCACTACGCCGGTCTGGAGGTCGTCGCCGCCTGCGTCACGCCGGCCGACCGGGTCACGGTCGCCGAGGGCGCGGGCGTCCCCGTCGGGGGCCTCGACGACGTCGTCGCCTTCGCCGGCCGCTTCGGCGCCGACACCATCGCCGTGACGTCGGCCAGCGAGACCGCCGCCCAGTACCTCCGGCAGCTGTCGTGGCAGCTGGAGGGCACCGGCATCGAGCTGCTGGTGGCCCCCGGCCTGATCGAGGTCGCCGGGCCCCGGCTGCACATCCGCCCGTTCGAGGGTCTGCCGCTGCTCTCGGTGGAGCAGCCCTGCTTCGAGGGGTGGCGCCGGGTCGTCAAGGGCGGCGTGGACCGGTCCGCCGCCGCGCTCGCGCTGCTGCTGCTGGCCCCCGTGATGATCGGCATCGCGCTCGCCGTGCGGCTGACCAGCGCCGGTCCGGTGCTGTACCGCCAGGAGCGGATCGGCGTCAACGGGCAGTCGTTCACCATGCTCAAGTTCCGCAGCATGGTCGCCGACGCCGACCGGCGGCTCGAGGAGCTGCGCGGCGACAACATCTCCGACGGCCTGCTGTTCAAGATGCGCGCCGATCCGCGGGTCACCCCGGTGGGCCGCTGGCTGCGCCGGCTGTCGCTCGACGAGCTGCCCCAGCTGTTCAACATCCTCGGCGGCTCCATGTCGCTGGTCGGCCCGCGGCCGCCGCTGCCCGCCGAGGTCGCGAACTACGACTCCCAGGTCAGCCGCCGGCTGCTCGTGAAGCCCGGCCTCACCGGCCTGTGGCAGATCTCCGGGCGCAGCGACCTGTCCTGGGAGGAGTCGGTCCGCCTCGACCTCCGCTACGTCGAGAACTGGTCGCTCGCCCTGGACCTGCTCATCCTCTGGAAGACCGGCCGCGCGGTCCTGTCCCGCTCCGGCGCGTACTGAACCCGGCCCGAGCGGCCGCCGGATCGTGGAGGGCGTCACCCGTGGGGGTGACGCCCTCCCGTCGTCCGGGGTCGAGATCGCAGGTGATCGGGGAGTCTGGGACGGCGTCCGGCGGTTCCGGCCACCGGGCGCGACCTTGCTGCAGACGGGATGGACGAGGACACCATGCGGATCGCGATGGTCGGGACACGAGGTGTCCCCGCCCGCTACGGCGGCTTCGAGACCGCCGTGGAGGAGGTCGGCCGCCGGCTGACCGAGCGCGGGCACGAGGTCGTCGTCTACTGCCGCACGGTGCCCGGGCAGGGCGAGCGCCTCCCCGAGCACCTCGGGATGCGCCTGGTCCACCTCCCCGCAGCCCGCAAGCGGTCGCTGGAGACGCTGACCCACACGGCGCTGTCGGTGGCCCACCTCGTCCGTCACCGCACCGACGTCGCCTTCGTATTCAACGCCGCCAACTCGCCGCTGCTGCCGCTGCTGCGCCTCGCGCGCATCCCCGTCGCCACCCACGTCGACGGCCTGGAGTGGAAGCGCGCCAAGTGGGGGCCGGCCGGGCAGCGCTACTACCGGGCCGCCGAGGGGCTTGCGGTCCGCTGGTCCGACGCGCTCATCGCCGACGCGGTCGGGATCGCCGACTACTACGAGCACGAGTTCGCCGCCCCGACGACCCTGCTCACCTACGGCGCTCCGCTCATCGCGCCGGGGAGCGACCGGCTCGCCGAACTGGGCCTGGCGCCCGGCGGCTACCACCTCGTCGTCGCCCGCTTCGAGCCGGAGAACCACGTCGACGTCATCGTCGACGGCTACGTGCGCAGCGCGGCCCGCAAGCCGCTGGTCGTGGTCGGCTCGGCGCCGTACTCCGACGAGTACACGGGCAGGGTGCACGCCCTGGCCGACGACCGGGTGCGCTTCCTCGGCGGCGTCTGGGACCAGGTGCAGCTGGACCAGCTGTACGGCAACGCCTACACCTACCTGCACGGGCACTCGGTCGGGGGCACGAACCCGTCGCTGCTGCGCGCGATCGGCGCCGGCGCCGCGGTCATCGCCTTCGACGTCGACTTCAACCGGGAGGTGGCCGCCGACGCCGGCCGCTACTTCGCCGACGCGGCCGGGCTCGCCGCCTGCCTGCAGGCGGCGGAGGCCGAGCCGGGCGCGGTCCGGCAGGCCGGCACCCGCGCCCGCGCGCTCGCCGCCGGCTACGACTGGGACGACGTCGCCGCCGGGTACGAGGACCTCGCCCGCCGGCTCGCCGCGCGCGACGTCCCCGCCCGCCGGCCGACCGGGCGGAGGGTGCGGGCGGCCGGGGCCGACGTGGTCCCGCTGTCGGAGCTGCTCGTGCCCGCGCCGGCCCATCCCCTGGACAACGCGCCCGAGATCCAGCCGATTCCCGGGGCGGCGAGCGGAGGAACCCAGCGATGAGCACCACGACCCCGGCCGCCACCCTGGCAGCGCCGGCGGGGGAGTCGCTGGCCGCGACGATCCGCCGGCTGGCCGCCGCGCAGAAGGGGGCCCAGGGCGCTCCGGCCTACTCGCGGTTCGTCAACCGCAAGCTCGGCCGCGTGCTCGCCGCCCTCGCCTTCCACGTCCGGCTGACGCCCAACGTGGTCACCGCGATCAGCGCGTGCTTCACCGCCACGGCGATCACCCTCGTCGCGGTGCTCGACCCGTCCTGGCCCGTGGCCGCGGCGGTGACCGCCTGCCTGGTCGTCGGGTACGCGTTCGACGCAGCCGACGGCCAGCTGGCGCGGCTGCGCGGCGGCGGCTCCCCGGCCGGGGAGTGGCTGGACCACATGGTCGACGCGGCCAAGACCTCGAGCCTGCACCTGGCCGTGCTGATCAGCCTGTACCGCTCCGAGGTCGTCGGTCGCGGGGCCTGGCTGCTGGTGCCGATGGGCTTCGCCGTCGTCGGCGCCGTGCTCTTCTTCGGCACGATGCTCAACGAGGCCCTCCGCGAGCGGCACGGCGCGGTCACCCGCGCGACCCGCACCGGCCAGCGCCCGAGCGTCCTGCGCTCGCTGCTCGTCGTGCCCACCGACTACGGCCTGCTCTGCTGGGTCTTCCTGCTGCTGGGCGCGCCGCTCGTCTTCTTCTCCGTCTACACGGCACTCTTCGTCGCGACGGCCGGCTACCTGGTGCTGGCCTGCGGCAAGTGGTTCCGCGAGATCGGCCGACTGCCGCGATGAGCTCGAGCACGGACGGCGGCGCCCACGGGGCGACCGCCGGGGGGAAGGACGCTGTGACCACGACCGAACCGTCGACCCGGCGACCGGCGCCGGAGGGTGGGGAGCGCCGCCGGCGCACCCTGGTCCTGGCCGCCGTCGCGGTGGTCGTGGTGGCCGCCCTGGTGGCGCTGCTGGTGGTGCTGAACGACGACAACGGGACGTCGGAGTCGGCCGAGGGCGGTGCCACCGCGAGCAGCACCGAGCCGACGCGGGACACCGGCGTCATCCCGAACCCGCCGACCCCCACGCCGACCGGCCCGACCGAGAACGTGGACCAGCTGCCGCCCGGGCTGCCCGAGGTGCCCCTGGACGCCCCGGCCGCCGTGGGCAACGGCGTCGTCGCCACGCTCACCGGCATCGAGGCGATCGAGGGCACGGCGAACGGCCCGGGCAACGTCGCGGGCCCCGCGCTGCGGGTGACCGTGCGGGTCGAGAACGGCACCGCCGAGGCGATCACGCTCGCCGGCGCCGCGATCAACATGTACTACGGCGCCGACCGCACGCCCGCGTCCCCGCTCGACGACCCGTCGCAGCGGCCGTTCGGCATCGACATGGTCGAGCCGGGCGACGCGGCCGAGGGCACCTACGTCTTCACGGTGCCCGCGGACCAGCGCGACCTGGTCACCGTGGAGGTGGGCTACCAGGCCGGCGCCCCGCTGCTGCTCTTCAGCGGCCCCGTCTCCTGACGGCCGCCGGTGCCGAGGCGCGTCGCTCACCCTGGGTGACGCAGCGCCTCGGCTGCCGGTGACGATGCGTCACGGTCGGACCGACCGTCGGGCGGGGCGCACTCCGGGTTAAAGGGGGTTTACAAGTCCCTGCGGCCGGGGTCGGCCACTACATCGAGTGACATGCAGCCCCCTGTCGTGCGGGCAGTCGTCACACCTAGTATTCGGCGCCGGCCGCACCAGGCCGTCGACGGCTACCACGGGGACGAGAAGACAGATGACTGCAGGACCGACCACTCCGAGACGTTTCCTGGCGGGGTGGGTGAGCGTCCTGCTCGTCACCGGCGTCCTCGCGCTGGTCGCCCCGAGCGCCGCGCGGGCCGACTCGGCGCCGCCGGCGCCGTCCCCGGCCAACCCGACGTCGGTCTCGGCCGACCCGTTGCCGACGGTCCAGATCAACGGGGTGGTCTGGTCGCAGGTCGTCGTCGGCAACACCGTCTACGTGGCCGGCCGGTTCACGCGGGCGCGTCCCGCCGGCTCCCCGGCGGGCTCGAACGAGACGGTGCGCAACAACCTGCTCGCCTACGACATCACCACCGGCAACCTGATCACCTCGTTCGCGCCCAGCCTCAACGCCCAGGCGCTGGTGGTCACCGCCTCGCCGGACGGTTCGCGCATCTACGTCGGCGGTGACTTCACCCAGGCGAACGGCCAGACCCGCAACCGGGTGGCCGCGTACGACACCGCCACCGGCCAGCTGGTCGCCGGCTTCGCGCCGAGCGTCAACGGCCAGGTCCGGGCCCTCGCGGCGACGAGCAGCACGGTGTACATCGGGGGCAGCCTCTCGGCCGTCGGCGGCGTCAGCCGCAACCGGCTGGCGGCGGTCAGCGCGGCCAGCGGAGCGCTCCAGCCCTGGGCGCCGCAGCCCGGCGTCGGCCCCACCACGGGCAACCGCGACGGCAACACCGCCACCAGCAACGTGCCGATGGCGCTGGTCGTCACCGGCGGTGGGAACCAGGTCGTGGTCTCCGGCCGGTTCGACTCGATGAACGGGGTCAAGGCCACCGGGGTCGCCGCGCTCGACCCGACGTCCGGCGCCAACCGGCCGTTCGCGATCAACCAGCTGATCACCAACCAGGGCGTGAACTCGGCGATCTACAGCCTGTCGGTCTCGGCCGACGGCGGCACCGTCTACGGCACCGGTTACGACTACATGGGCCCCGGCAACGTCGAGGGCAACTGGGCCGCGCGGGCCGACGGCGGCGCATTGATCCTCATCAACGACTGCCGCGGTGACTCGTACTCCTCGTTCCCCATGAACGGGCTGCTCTACGTCGCCAGCCACACGCACAACTGCGACAGCACCGGTGGGCAGATCGAGCAGAACCCGCGCGTGGAGAAGCGGGGCACCGCCTACACGACCACCCCCACCACCGTCGTGCGCTGGGGCACCAACGTGAACTGGGTCGGCAAGCCCGCCGGCACCCAGGTGGCGTGGAACCCCGACATCAGCATCGGCTCGGTGACCGGCCAGTCGCAGGGCTCGTGGAGCGTGACCGGCAACGGCACCTACGTCTCCTACGGCGGCGAGTTCCCGCGCGTCAACGGCACCGCGCAGGCCGGCCTCGTCCGGTTCGCCATGCCGAACGTCGCGCCGAACCGGGTCGGCCCGCTCGGCAGCGGCTTCGCCGCCTCGGTCAGCTCCCCGGCGCCCGGCACCGCGCGCATCGCGTGGCGCGAGACCTGGGACTACGACAACGAGCACCTGACCTACCGCGTCTACCGCGACACCGAGAACAGCGCCGGCCTGGTCTGCACCACCACCCGCGCCTCGCGCTGGTGGAACCTCGAGCCGGCGGGCTGCACCGACGGCAGCGTCTCGGGCACGCACCAGTACCGGGTCACCGCGACCGACCCGTTCGGCAACACCACCCGCACCTCCTGGGTGTCGGCGAACGTCCCCGCCGGCAGCACGCCCGCGCGGCCGTACGTCGCGGCCGTCCGGGCCGACGGCGCCACCGACCTGTGGTCGCTCGGCGAGGCGTCCGGCGCGACCGGGTTCTCCGGCCTCGGCGGCAGCGACCTCGCCCTCGGCTCGGGGGTGACCCGGGGCGTGGGCGGCGGGATCGAGGGCGATGCGAACACCGCGTCGAACTTCAACGGCACGTCCAGCGGCTTCGGGGCCACGGCGACGCTGGTCCAGGCGCCCAACGTGTTCACCCTCGAGGCGTGGGTCCGGACCACCTCGACGGCCGGCGGCAAGATCATCGGGTTCGGCAACTCCCGCACCGGGACGAGCTCCACCTACGACCGGCACGTCTACATGGACGGCTCGGGCCGGGTGGTCTTCGGCGTGAACTGGCTGAACAACCGCCGGACGATCCAGAGCGGCAGCGGGTTCAACAACGGCGCGTACCACCACGTCGTCGCCACCATGGGCCCCGAGGGCATGCGCCTCTACGTCGACGGCGTCCTGCGGGCCGGCGACAACCAGGTGATCGGCGGGCCGAACTACTACGGCTACTGGCGGGTCGGCGGCGACGCCACCTGGTCGGGCTCGCAGTGGTTCAACGGCCGCATCGACGAGGTCGCCGTCTACCCGACGGTGCTCACGGCGACGCAGGTGGCCAACCACCACGCGCTCGGCACCGGCGGCGGCACGGTGAACAACCCGCCGACGGCGTCGTTCACCCAGCAGGTCTCGGACCTGACGCTGTCGGTGAACGCCGCGGCGTCCACCGACACCGACGGGCAGATCACGGCGTACCAGTGGAACTGGGGGGACAACTCCACCGGCACCGGGGCGCAGGCGACGCACGCCTACACCGCTCCCGGCACGTACACCGTCACGCTGACCGTGCGGGACGACGACGGCGCCACCGCCTCGACGTCGCGGCAGGTCACCGTCACGGCGCCGGCGGAGAACCAGCCGCCGGTGGCGGCGTTCACCTCCACGGCGAACGGCCTGTCGGTGTCGTTCGACGCGTCGGGCAGCACCGACGACGGCGGCGTGACCGGCTGGGAGTGGACCTTCGGCGCCGACGGGACCTCCACCCAGGGCCCGACGACGACCCACACCTTCTCCGCCCCCGGCACCTACCCCGTCACGCTCACCGTGACCGACGCCGAGGGCCTCGAGGACGACGTCACCAAGACGATCACCGTCTCGGACACCCCCGGCCCGGCGGTGCTGGTCGAGGACAGGTTCGACCGGACGGCGAGCAACGGGCTCGGCACCGCCGACGTCGGCGGAGCCTGGACCGTCTGGCAGGGCGGGACGCGCCAGAACGTCACCCCGGGCGGTGCCAACCTGACGCTGCCCGCGGCCGGCAACAACACCGGTTCGTGGGTCGGCAGCGGGTTCGGCGACGTGGACCTGCTGACGTCGTTCACGCTCGACATGACCCCGACGGGAGCCGGCACCTACCTCTACGTCACGCCGAAGCGGGTGAGCACCGGCAACGAGTACCGCGTGCGGGTGCGCATCACGCCCACCGGTCAGGTCTACGTGGGGCTGTCCCGGCTGGTCGCCGGCGCGGAGACCTTCCCGTTCGGGGAGAGCCTGCTGCCCGGGGTGACCCACACGGCCGGCCAGACGCTGAACGTCCGCGTCGTGCAGACCGGGGCGGGCACGGGGACGACGACGCTGGCGACCCGGGTCTGGGCGGCCAGCGGCGCGGAGCCGGCCGCGGCCCAGGCGACCTGGTCCGACACCACGGCGGCGTTGCAGGGCACCGGCGGGCTGGCGCTCCTGGCGCACCGGCCCAGCGGCACCACCGCGGCCACGACGGTGCGGGTCACCGGCTTCCGGGCGACCGCCGTGCGGTGACCGCCGGGCGCTGACCGACGGCCCCGTGCCCCCGCTTCCGGCGGGCCCGGGGCCGTCGTCGTCCCCCGGGGGAGGGTCGCCCACCCGGTCGCCGACAGTCACCGCGGGTGACATCGGGACGGAGCCGGCGCGGCCGACGAGCCGCTGACCACCCGATCGTGTGCCCGGGCTTCCCTGGCTCGTGATCAACAGTGACGCTTAGCATTCGCCGCCGCGTGTTCGAACGCGGTGCTGTACCCAGTTCGAAGCGGGGGAAACCTAGTCATGTGGCGATCGTCGGCGGCCGTGCCGCAGCGGACCGTGGCCGGAGCGGTGATCATGCTCTTGGTCAGCGGGGTCCTGGCCCTCCTGGCACCTCCGGCGGCGGCCGACTCGCAGCCCAGCCCGCCGTCGCCGACCAACCCGGTCACCGCGTCGGCCGACGGCCTGCCCACCGCGCAGATCAACGGCGTCGGGTGGAGCCAGGCGGTCGTGGGCAACACCGTGTACGTCGGCGGGCTCTTCACCAGCGCCCGGCCGCCGGGCGCGGCGGCCGGCACGAACGAGGTCGCCCGCACCCACCTGCTCGCCTACGACATCACCACCGGCCAGCTGACCTCGTTCGCGCCGGTGCTCAACGGCCAGGTGCTCGCGGTCACGGCGTCGCCCGACGGCTCGCGCATCTACGTCGGCGGCGACTTCACCACCGTCGACGGGCAGACCCGGCAGCGCGTCGCCGCCTTCGAGACCGCCACCGGCGACCTCGTCGCCGACTGGGCGCCGGCGGTCAACAGCCAGGTGCGGGCGATCGCCACCGCCGGCTCCACCGTGTACCTCGGCGGCAGCATCACCGCCGTCGGCGGCGTGAGCCGCAACCGGCTGGCCGCGGTGAGCGCCACCGACGGCGCCCTCCTGCCGTGGGCGCCGCAGCCCGGCGTCGGGCCGACCGCCGGCAACCGCGACGGCAACACCGCCACCAGCAACGAGGTGCTCTCGCTGGTCGTCACCCGCGGCGGCGCGCAGGTCGTCGCCTCCGGCCGGTTCGACTCCCTCAACGGCGTCAAGGCCACCGGGGTCGGCGCGCTGGACGCCGTCACCGGCGCCACGCGGCCGTTCGCGGTCAACCAGCTGATCACCAACCAGGGCATCAACTCGGCGGTGTACAGCCTGTTCACCGACGGCCAGATCGTCGTCGGCACGGGCTACGACTTCTCCGGCCCGGGCAACCTCGAGGGCTCCTTCACCGCCACCGCCGACAGCGGCACCGTGCTGGCGATCAACGACTGCCACGGCGACCACTACGGCGCCTACGCCACGGGCGGCGTCGTCTACTTCGCCGGGCACGCGCACGACTGCAGCAACATCGGCGGCTTCCCGGAGCAGAACCCCCGGGTGAACAAGTTCGCCACCGCCGTGACGGTGGCCCCGGCCGGCACCGTCGGCCCGTTCACCCTGCGCAGCGACGCCTTCTACGGCAAGCCCGCACCCGCCGCGCTCGACTGGTTCCCGACGATGAACGCCGGCCAGGTCACCGGGCAGCTGCAGGCCGGCTGGAGCATCACCGGCAACGGGCAGTACCTCGCCTACGCCGGCGAGTTCGTGCGGGTCAACGGCGTCGACCAGCAGGGCCTGGTCCGCTACCCGCTGCCCGGCAACGCCGCGGCGCCGCACGACGTGGGCCCGGCCTTCAGCGCCGACTTCGCCGCCCACGTCGACTCCCCGGCGGCCGGGCAGGCCCGCATCACCTGGCCCGCGACGTGGGACCCGGACAACGAGACGCTGACCTACAGCGTCTTCCGCAACGCGACCGGCACGACGCCGATCCACACCACCACCCGGAAGTCGACCTGGTGGAACCTGCCGGAGATGTCGTTCACCGACACCGCGCCGGGCACCCAGTACCGCGTCGAGGCGACCGACCCGTTCGGCAACCGCGCCTGGACGGCGTGGGCGACGATCAGCGAGACCCCGCCGGCGGCGGGCCGCGCGTACGTCGACACGATCCGCGAGGACGGCGCGTACGTCGTGTGGTCGATGGGCGACGCCGCGGGCAGCACCGCGGCCGTCACGGCCGACGGCGGCAGCCGGCTCGCCGGCGGCCCCGGCGTGACCGCCGGCGTCCCGGGGGCGCTGGCCGGCGACGCGGACACCGCCTTCGACCTCGCCGGCACGCCGGACTCCGGCCTGCACCTGGAGATCTTCGCCCAGCAGCTGGGCGGGTTCGTGCCCTTCCCCTTCGGCGCGCCGGAGACCACCACGACCGAGCTGTGGTTCTCGTCCTCCGCCACGACGGCCGGGCAGCTGTTCGGGTTCGGCACCTCGCCGACCGGGGACAGCCAGACCACGGACCGCACCCTGACCATGGGCGCCGACGGCCGGCTGACCTTCTCGGTCCTGGTCGGCGGCCAGGCCCGCACGGTGACGACGCCGGGCTCGTACAACGACGGCCAGTGGCACTACACCGCCGCGACGCTGAGCCCGGCCGGCATGTTCCTCTACGTCGACGGGGCGCTGGTGGCCTCGCGCAACGACACGCCCCCCGGTCTGACGCTGAACGCGCACCTGCGGGTCGGCGGCGACCAGGGCGCGTACTTCGACGGCCGGATCGACGAGGTGGCGCTCTACATCTCGGCACCCAAGCCCGAGGTGCTCTCGCGGCACTACGCGCTGGGCTCGGGCACCACGGCGAACGTCTCGCCCACGGCCACGTTCACCACGCAGCAGAACGGCGGCGGCGTGAGCTTCACCGCGTCGGCGTCCGACCCCGACGGCACCATCGCGAGCTACGCGTGGGACTTCGGTGACGGCACCACCGGCACCGGGGCCTCGGCCACCCACGCGTACGCGGAGCCGGGCACCTACGCCGTGGCCCTGATCGTCACCGACGAGAAGGGTGCGACCGGCTCGGCGTCCCAGCTCGTGACGGTGTCGCCGGCGAACCTGCCGCCCACGGCCTCGTTCACCAGCGCCACCAGCGGCCTGCAGGTGTCGGTCGACGGCGCCGGGTCCACCGACTCCGACGGCACCGTCGCGTCGTACTCGTGGGACTGGGGCGACGGCAGCACCGACGGCACCGGCGTCACGGCGACCCACGCCTACGCCGCCGCCGGCACGTACACCGTGACCCTCACCGTCACGGACGACCAGGGCGGGACGGCGACGACGACCCGCTCGGTCACCGTCGCGGCCGGCGTCGCCCACATCGCCCGCGACACGTTCGACCGGACGGCCACCAACGGCCTCGGCACCGCCGACGTGGGTGGCGTGTGGCAGGCGTCCGCCGGCGGCACGCGCCAGTCGGTGACCCCGGGGGTCGCCACCCTGGCGCTGCCGGCCGCGGGCAACAACACCGGCTCCTACCTGAACGTCTCGCAGACCAGCTCCGACCTGCGGGCGGCGTTCAACCTGTCGGCGGCGCCCACCGGCAACGGCACCTACGTGTACCTGACCGGTCGCCGCGTGGGCACCAGCGAGTACCGCGTGCGCGTGCGGCTGCTGGCCGACGGCCGGGTCGGGCTGGCGCTGTCCCGGGTCTCCGGCGGCACCGAGGCCTTCCCCCAGGGCGAGGTCATCGTCCCCGGGCTCACGGTGGCGGCGGGCCAGACCGTCAACGCCCGCGTGCAGACCTCGGGCACGGGCCCCACGACGGTCCGCGCCACGGTGTGGACCACCGGCACCGAGCCGGCGACGCCGCAGCTGACCCGCACCGACACCACGGCCGCCCTGCAGGCGGCCGGCGGCGTGGGCGTCTCGGCGCACCGGCCCAGCGGCACCACCGCGGCCACCGACGTGCGCGTCACCGGCTTCGCCGTGACCGCCGTCGGCGCCGGGACCCCGACCAACGCCGACCCGACGGCCGCCTTCGGCCAGCCGACGGTGACCGGGCTCGGCGTCGCGGTGAACGGCTCGGCCTCCACCGACGCCGACGGCACGATCGCGTCGTACTCGTGGAACTGGGGCGACGGCACCCCGGCCGGCACCGGCGCCGCCGCCACGCACACCTACGCGGCGGCCGGCACCTACACGATCACCCTGACCGTCACCGACGGCCAGGGCGGGACCGGCACGACCACCCGGTCGGTCACCGTCGCCGCCCCGGCGGGCAACCAGGCACCGACGGCCGCGTTCGGCCAGCCGACGGTGACCGGGCTCGGCGTCGCGGTGAACGGCTCGGCCTCCACCGACGCCGACGGCACGATCGCGTCGTACTCGTGGAACTGGGGCGACGGCACCCCGGCCGGCACCGGCGCCGCCGCCACGCACACCTACGCGGCGGCCGGCACCTACACGATCACCCTCACGGTGACCGACAACGCCGGCCTGACCGGGACGACGACCCGCTCGGTGAGGGTGACCGCGCCGCAGGGCCCGCCGGCGATCGCCGGCGACTCGTTCGACCGGACGGTCACCGGCGGGCTCGGCACCGCGACCGTCGGCGGCGCGTGGACGTCGGCGGCCGGACCCACCCGGCAGTCGGTGACGGCGGGCGTGGCCGAGATGCAGCTGACCGCGGCGGGCCAGAACACCGGCTCCTACCTCGGCGGCGTGGCGCAGACCAGCGCCGACATCCGGACCACGGTCAGCACCACCACCGCGCCGACCGGCAACGGCACCTACGTGTACGTCTCCGGCCGCCGGGTCACCGGGGTGGGGGAGTACCGGGTCCGCGTCCGGCTGCTGGCCGACGGCCGGGTCGGGCTGGCGCTGTCCCGGCTGACCGGGACGACGGAGGCCTTCCCCCAGGGCGAGGTCGTCGTCGCGGGCCTCACCTACACCGCCGGCCAGACGCTCAACGTGCACGTCCAGGTGACCGGCACCGGCACCACCACCGTGCGCGCCACCGTCTGGACGACGGGCACCGAGCCGGCCGCCTGGCAGCTGACCCGCACCGACACCACGGCGGGCCTGCAGGCGAACGGCGGCATCGGGCTGGCCGTGCACCGGCCGAGCGGCACCACCGCGAACACCGCCGTCCGGTTCGGCCCGCTCACCGTCACCGCGGTGGTCTGACGCCCGGCCGGCGACGGGTCCGACCCGTCGCCGGCCGGCGCCTGCCCGTCACGGACCGTCACCCCGGACTCCCTCGGCCGGGTTGTTTCCGCAGCTCGTCACCGGTCCGTGTGATGCCGGCCCGTGATCTCCCGTGTCATCGTCACGCTCTGTACGCACCGGATCGGCAGCTCGCCGACCCGGTGGTGGGGGACGACACGGGGGAACTCGGGGGAACCGGCATGTCCGCACAGCCCAGGCGCGCGTCCGCGCGCGCCGTCTCAGGAGCCGTGGCGCTGCTGGCCGTGGCCGGGGCGATGGCCCTGGTGCCCGGCACCGCCTCGGCCGACTCGGCACCGCTCACCGCCTCGGCGGCCACGCCGGCCACCGTCACGGCCGACGCGCTGCCGACCGTCCAGATCGACGGCGTCGCCTGGGCGCAGGCCGTCGTCGGCGACACCGTCTACGTCGGCGGCGCGTTCAGCTCCGCCCGACCGGCCGGTGCGCCGGCCGGGACGAACGAGACGCCCCGCGCCAACCTGCTCGCCTACGACATCCGCACCGGCGAGCTCCTCACCTCCTTCGCGCACGAGCTCAACGGCCAGGTGCTCGCCGTCGCGGCCTCGCCCGACGGCTCCCGGGTCTACGTCGCCGGTGACTTCACCGAGGTCGACGGCCAGGTGCGCCGCCGCGTCGCCGCCTTCGACACCGCCACCGGCGCGCTGGTGGCGGGCTGGGCGCCCAACGTCAACAGCCAGGTGCGCGCCATCGCGGCCACGGACGACACGGTCTACCTCGGCGGCAGCATCACCGCCGTCGGCGGGGTGAGCCGCAGCCGGCTGGCCGCCGTCACCGCGGCCGACGGTGCGCTGCTGCCGTGGGCCCCGGTGCCCGGCGTCGGCTCGGCCGCCGGCAACACCGACGGGAACCGCGCCACCAGCGACCAGGTCATGGCCCTGGTCGTCACCGGTGGCGGCAGCCAGGTCGTCGCCGCCGGCCGCTTCGACTCGATGAACGGCACCAAGGCCACCGGTGTCGCCGCGCTCGACCCGGTGACCGGCGCGACCCGGCCGTTCGCGATCAACCAGAAGATCACCAACCAGGGCATCAACTCGGCGGTCTACAGCCTCACGACCTCCGGCGACCTGGTGATCGGCACCGCCTACGACTACTACGGCCCGGGCAACCTCGAGGGCTCGTTCGTCGCGCGGGCCGACGGCGGCGCGATCGTCGAGGTCAACGACTGCCGCGGCGACTCGTACGCCAGCTACGTCACCGACGGCGTGGTCTACGTGGCCAGCCACACGCACGACTGCGAGGCGATCGGCGGCTTCGTCGAGCAGAACCCGCGGGTGCACAAGTTCGGCACGGCGTACACGCTGGCGCCGACCGGCACCCTGCGGTCGCACACCCTGAGGAACTCGAACTTCGTCGGCTCGCCGTCCGGCTCGCTGCTGCCGTGGTTCCCGACCATGACCCCCGGCACCTACACCGGGCAGGGCCAGGCCGGCTGGACCGTGTCGGGCAACGGCGACTACGTCGTCTACGGCGGCGAGTTCCCGCGGGTCAACGGCGTCGGCCAGCAGGGCCTGGTCCGGTACGCCGTGGCCGACCTCGCCCCGAACGCCGTCGGGCCGGAGGCCTCGGGCGGGCTCACCCCGGTCGCGGCGAGCCCGGAGCCGGGCAAGGTCACGCTGACCTGGAGGGCCACCAGCGACGCCGACAACGAGAACCTGACCTACCGGGTCCACCGCGACGGCGAGGCCGCCCCGGTGCACGGCGCGCTGCAGGCCTCCACCTGGTACCGCACGCCGACGATGAGCTTCACCGACACCGGTGTCGCCGGCAGCACGCACCGCTACGTGGTCACCGCGTCCGACGCGTTCGGCAACACGGTGTCCTCGGCCGAGGTCAGCGTCGACGTCGTCGGTGCGGCGACGGCGGGCAGCGCGCAGACCTACGGCGAGCAGGTCCGGGCCGACGGCGCCACGAGCCACTGGCGGCTGGGCGAGACCTCCGGTTCGACCGCGGCCGCCAGTGTCGGCAGCGCCCCGCTGACCGTCGGCGGCGGCGTCACCAAGGGCGTCTCCGGCGCCCTGACCGGCGATGCGAACACCGCCTTCTCGTTCAACGGCACCGCGACGGCGACGCTGTCCACGCAGACCGCCGCGGCCGCCCCGACCGTGTTCACCGAGGAGGCGTGGTTCCAGACCACGTCCACCAAGGGCGGCCGGATCATGGGCTACGGCAACCGCAGCAGCGGTACCAGCACCAGCTCCGACCGGCAGGTCTACCTGGACAACCGCGGCCGGGTGAACTTCGGCATCAGCACCCGCGTCCTGTTCTTCACCATGCAGACGACGGTGACCAGCACGGCGTCGTTCAACGACGGCACGTGGCACCACGTCGCCGCCAGCGTCGGCGCGAACGGCATGGCGCTCTACGTCGACGGGGAGCTGGTCGGCTCGCGGACCGGCGTCACGGCCGGGCAGCCGTTCACCGGGTACCTCCGGGTCGGCAGCGACGACGCGATGGGCGGTTCGGACACCTTCACCGGCCGGATCGACGAGGTCGCCGTCTACGGCACCGCGCTCTCGGCCGCGCAGGTCAGGGCCCACCACACCCTCGGCGTCGTCGGCAAGCCGGCGAACGCGGCGCCCAGGGCCCGCTTCACGCAGGCGGTGACCGACCTGACCGTGGCGTTCGACGCGAGCGCGTCGACCGACGGCGACGGCACGGTCGCGAGCTACGCGTGGTCCTTCGGCGACGGCGCCACCGGCACCGGGGCCACGGCGTCCCACACCTACGGGGCGACGGGCACCTACACCGCCGTCCTGACCGTGACCGACGACAAGGGTGCGACCGGCTCGATCAGCATCCCGGTCTCGGTGGTGGCCAACAAGGCGCCGGCCGCGGGCTTCTCCTCGGCGGTCGCCGACCGCACGGTGCGGCTGGACGGCTCGGCGTCGACCGACCCCGACGGCTCGGTCGCGGCGTACGCCTGGGACTTCGGTGACGGCACCACCGGCACCGGGGCCACGGCCAGCCACACCTACGACGCGGACGGCAGCTACACCGTCCGGCTGACGGTCACCGACGACGAGGGCGCGACCAGCACGACGACCCGGACCGTCGCGGTCGCCGGCACCGTCGTGCACGCCGTCGACACCTTCGGCCGGACGACCACCGGGGGCCTCGGGACCGCCGACACCGGCGGTGCCTGGACCTCCTCGGCCGGTGCCACCCGGCAGTCGGTGACGCCGGGCGCGGCCGAGCTCCGGCTCGACGGCGCCGGCCAGAGCGACACCGCCTACCTCGGCGGCGTGTCGGCCACCACGACCGACGTGCGCACCTCGTTCGCGCTCTCGGCGGCCCCGACCGGCAACGGCACCTACGTGTACGTGACCGGGCGCCGGGTCGACGGGGTGGGCGAGTACCGCGTGCGGGTCCGCGTCGCCGCGGACGGCTCGGTCGGGCTGGCGCTGTCGCGCCTGGCCGGCACCACCGACGGCTACCCGGGCGGGGAGACGATCGTCCCCGGCCTGACCTGGACCGCGGGCACCGTGCTGAACGTCCGCGTGCAGACGTCGGGCACCGGCACCACGACGGTCCAGGCGTCGGTGTGGGCGGCCGGCACGGCCGAGCCCGCGACCCCGTCGATCACGCGGACCGACGGCAACGCCGCGCTGCAGGTGGCCGGCGCCGTCGGCCTCACCGCCAGCCGGCCCGGCGGCACCACCGCCGCCACCGTCGTGCGGGTCTACGGGTTCCGGGCGATCACCCCGGGCGCCGGGGCGCCGGCGAACTCCGCGCCGACCGCCGCGTTCGTCCACGGGGAGTCGGCCTACACGGTGACCGTCGACGCCGCCGCCTCCACCGACGCCGAGGGAGCCCTCGCCTCCTACGCGTGGGACTTCGGGGACGGCAGCACCGCGAACGGGGCGACCGCGGAGCACACCTACGCGGCGGCCGGCACCTACCCGGTCCGGCTCACCGTGACCGACTCCGCCGGCACCTCCTCGGTGCGCGAGGAGCTGGTCACCGTCAGCGCCGCGACGAACACGCCGGTGGTCCTCGCCGCCGATGCCTTCGGCCGGACGGTCACCGGCGGGCTCGGCACCGCCGACACCGGCGGGGCCTGGACGGCGTCCAACGGCGGCAGCCGCCAGTCGGTGGAGCCGGGCACCGCCACCCTGCGGCTGGACGCCCCGGGCAACCTGACCGGCTCGTACCTCGGGCAGGTCGCCGAGACCAGGACCGACGTGCTGACCACGGTCTCGCTGTCCGCGGCGCCGACCGGCGGCGGCACCTCGGTGCACGTCACCGGCCGCCGGGTGGGGACCAACCTCGAGTACCGGGCGCGGCTGCGGTTCCTCGCCGACGGCACGGTGCGGGTGGCCTTCACCAAGCTGGCCGGCTCGGCCGGCGAGGCGCTGATCGGCGCGGAGGTCGTCGTCCCCGGCCTGACCCACACCCCGGGCACGCCGCTCTCGGTGCGGGTCGAGGTCTCCGGCACCGGCACGACCTCGCTGGCCGCGACCGTGTGGCCGGCCGGATCGGCCGAGCCGACCGCGCCGACGGTGACGCGGACCGACGGTGACGCGGCGCTGCAGGCGCCCGGCGGGATCGGCCTGTCGGCCTACCTCTCCGGGAGCGCCACGACGCCGCTGGCGGTGCGGTTCACCGCGCTGGCGGTGACACCCGTCGCCTGACGCGACACCCCGCACGGTCCCCGGGCCGGCTGCCTCGCGCAGCCGACCCGGGGACCGTTGCGTTCCGGCTCCACCACCCTCGGCGTCCTCACTCCGAGTGATGAGAACCGGTCACCCGTTGGATGCAGAACGACAGGTCACCCACCGGATGAGGTGATCACCTCACCCCTGGACGGCCCCTGATGCTCACTCTCAGTATTGGTTCCGGCGGTCGACTTCCCCGACCGCCGGGATCGAGTCACGGGGGAACATCGATGTCGGCACGCGTGCTCCGCGTGCCCGGGCGGGCCGTGGTGGCCCTGCTCGGGCTGCTTCTCGTCGCGATGGGTGCACAGCTCACCGCACCGCCTGCGGCGCAGGCCGACCAGGCCGCCGACCTGGCCGCCGCCGCGGGGCCGGCCACCGTCAGCGCCGACCCGCTGCCGACCGTGCAGATCAACGGGGTCGCGTGGTCGCAGGTCGTCGTCGGCAACACCGTCTACGTCGCGGGCTCCTTCACCTCGGCGCGACCGGCCGGCTCGCCGGCGGGGTCGAACGAGACCGTGCGCAACAACCTGCTGGCCTACGACATCCGCACCGGCAACCTGGTCACGTCGTTCGCGCCGGACCTGAACGCGCAGGCGCTGGTCGTCACCGCCTCCCCGGACGGCTCGCGCATCTACGTCGGCGGCGACTTCACGCGGGCCAACGGACAGGTGCGCAACCGCATCGCCGCCTACGACACCGCCACCGGCCAGCTGGTGCCCTCCTTCGCGCCGGCGGTGCAGGGCCAGGTGCGGGCGATCGCGGCGTCGAGCACGACCGTCTACCTCGGCGGCTCGGTCACCGCCGTCGGCTCCGTCTCGCGCACCCGGCTCGCCGCCGTCTCGGCCGTCACCGGCGCGCTGCTCGGCTGGGCGCCCGTCCCCGGGGTGGGCTCGACCGCGGGCAACTGGCTGCCCGGGCGGCCGGAGGTCAACAGCCAGACCTCCAACGAGGTCCTCGCGCTGGTGCTCGCCGGGTCCGGCGGCCAGGTCGTCGTCGCCGGGCGGTTCGACAGCCTCAACGGGGTCAAGGCCACCGGGGTGGGCGCGCTGGACGGCGCCACCGGCGCCACCCGGCCGTTCGCCGCCAACCAGAAGATCACCAACCAGGGCGTGAACTCCGCCATCTGGAGCCTGTCGACCGACGGCCAGAACGTCTACGGGACCGGGTACGAGTACGGCGGCCCCGGCAACCTCGAGGGCAGCTTCGCCGCCACGGCCGACGGCGGCACGCCGCTGTGGTTCGCCGACTGCCGCGGCGACACGTACTCCGCCTTCGCGAGCCGGGGCGTGGTCTACACCGCCTCCCACGCCCACGACTGCGCCAACGTGGGCAGCTTCCCGCAGCGGACGTCGGAGCCGACCCACCTCTTCGCCAACGCCTTCACCCTGGCCGCCCAGTCGCTCAACCAGCAGGTCAGCGACCTGCGCGGCTTCAGCACCGCCCTGGTGGGCACGCCCGCGCCGGCGCGGCTGGCGTGGTCCCCGACCTTCTACGGCGGCCGCTACACCGGCCAGCAGCAGGCCGGCTGGACCGTCACCGGCACCGCCGACTACGTCGTCTACGGCGGCGAGTTCCCGGGCGTGAACGGCAGCAGCCAGCAGGGGCTGGTGCGCTTCGCCGTCCGGTCGCTGGCGCCGAACAAGGTCGCCCCGCGGGCGACCGCGCCGTTCAGCCCGGCCGCGACCGCGCTGCCCGGGGCGGTGCGCCTGTCGTGGACCACGGTCAGCGACCGGGACGACGAGTTCCTGACCTACCGCGTGTACCGCGACAGCGACACCGTCTCGCCGGTCTGCCAGGTCGTGCGGCCCTCGGAGTTCTTCCGCCTGCCGACCGCGGCGTGCGACGACACCACGGCCGCCGCGGGGTCGCACCGCTACCTGGTCACCGCGACCGACGGCAACGGCAACCGCCTGGCGTCCTCCTGGACGACGGTGACGGTCCCGGCTGGCAGCAGCGGCCCGGCCCGGTCGTACGCGGCGCTGGTGAGCGCCGACGGCGCCGGCAGCCACTGGACGCTGGGCGAGACCAGCGGCTCGACCGTGCACGACCGCGCCGGTGCCTACGACGCACCGCTGAACTCCGGCGTCACGCGGGGTCAGACCGGCGCCCTGGCCGGCGACGCGGACCGCGCCTACTCGTTCAACGGGACGGCGTCGGCGTTCGTCGGCACGACCACGCCGGTCCTGGCACCGCAGACGTTCACCGAGGAGGCCTGGTTCCAGACCACCTCCTCCGCCGGCGGCCGCATCTTGGGCTTCGGCAACGCGTCCACCGGGGTCAGCCCCTCGACCGACCGGATGATCTACCTCGACGCCTCGGGCCGGGTGAACTTCGGCGTCTACATCGCCGCGACCGCCCGCATCGTCACCAGCCCGGGCGCGTACAACGACGGCCGCTGGCACCACGTGGTCGCGACGGTGGGGCCGAACGGCACGGCGCTCTACCTGGACGGCCAGCAGGTGGCCGCGCGCAGCGACTGGCGCGGTGGGCACGTCTACACCGGCTTCTGGCGGATCGCCGCCGACGCCAGCTGGGGCGGGGCCGCCACGTTCACCGGCCGGATCGACGAGGCCGCCGTCTACCCGGTGGCCCTGACCGCCGCCCAGGTCGCGAACCACCACCTGGCCGGCACGCGCGGTCCGGCGCCGAACCAGCCGCCGGTGGCCGCGTTCACCGCGACCAGCGTCGGTCGCACGGTGACCGTCGACGCGGGCACGTCGACGGACGCGGACGGCAGCGTCGTGTCCCACGCGTGGACGTTCGGGGACGGGAGCACAGCGTCCGGCCCGTCCGCCACCCGCGCGTACGCCGCCGACGGCAGCTACCCGGTCACCCTGACCGTCACCGACGACGACGGGGCGACGGCGACGACGACCCGGACGGTGGTGGTCTCCTCGGGCGTCCTGGCCGCCGACGCCTTCCAGCGCTCGGTGACCGGTGGCCTGGGCACCGCGGACGCCGGCGGTCCGTGGCAGGCGTCGGCCGGGGCCACGCGGCTCTCGGTCGCACCGGGCACGGCGACCCTGTCGCTGCCGGGCGCCGGCAACAACACGGGGGCGTTCCTGGCCGGGGTGCCCTCCACCGCCACGGACGTGCGCACGTCGTTCACCCTCAGCGCCACGCCCACCGGCGCCGGCACGTACGTGTACGTCACCGGTCGCCGGGTCGGCACCGGCAACGAGTACCGGGCCCGGCTGCGCATCACGCCCACCGGCCAGGTGTACCTGGCGCTGTCGCGGCTGTCCGGCGGCACGGAGGCCTTCCCCGGCGGGGAGGCCGTCGTCCCGGGCCTGACCTGGACGCCGGGGACGGCGCTCGAGGTGCGGGTGCGGGTGACCGGCACGGGCACCACGCAGGTGGCGGCGTCGGTGTGGGCGGCCGGCACGGCCGAGCCCGCGACCGCGTCGATCACGCGGACCGACACCACGGCCGGGCTGCAGGCCGCCGGTGGTGTCGGGCTGGCCGCCCACCGGCCCGGCAGCACCACCGCGGCCGTGGACGTCCGGTTCACCTCCTTCCAGGTGGTCCCGGCGGTCTGACGCCCACCGCCCGCGGGGGGGGGGGGGGGGGGGGGGGGGGGGGCCGGGGGGGCGGGGCGGGGGGGGGGGGGGGGGGGGGGGGGGGGGGGGGGGGGGCGGGGGGGGGGGGGGGGG
>NZ_JBJGZV010000031.1:0-63073 GCF_054050715.1 Blastococcus sp. SYSU D00669 | reverse complement strand
GCCCGGTGCGCATGCGCACCGGGCCTCGCTGGTTCCCGGGGTCGAGGGGATTGTGTCGGGCATCACCCGCCCCCTAGCGTGAGAACGGTCACCGCTGACCGTTCTGCCCTTGGAGGGCCCGTGTCCCTGGACGCCGCCGCCGTCGACCTGGACGCGATCGACCTGTCCGACCGCGAGTTCTGGGGCCGACCGCCGGCCGAGCGCCACGCCGCCTTCGACGCCCTGCGCCGCGAGCGCCCGTTCGCGTTCTTCGCCGAACCCGTCGTGCCGTTCATCCCGGCGGGCCCCGGTTACCACGCCGTGACCCGCTACGCCGACCTCGACGCGATCAGCTCCCAGCCGCAGGTGTTCTGCTCGGGCCGGGGCGCGGTGTCCATCCCCGACATGCCCCCCGACCTCAACGAGTTCTACGGCTCCATGATCAGCATGGACGACCCCCGGCACGCCAAGATCCGCCGGATCGTCTCCAAGACGTTCACCCCGCGGATGCTCGAGCGGGTGGTGGAGTCGGTGCAGACGATCGTCCGCGACGTGGCCGTCCGGGCGCGGCGGAAGGCGGAGGAGGGCGACGGCACCATCGACGTGGTCGCCGACTTCGCCGCGCCGATCCCGCTGTGGGTCATCTGCGACATGATGGGCATCCCGGAGGAGGACCGGGCCCTGGTCCTGCAGAAGTCCAACATCATCCTGTCGCAGGGCGACCCGGATCTCATCGCGGACGAGAACCAGATCGTGACCGAGTTCCTCGACGCCGGCGCGGTGCTGTCCGACCTGCTGAACAGGCTGGCCGCCGAGCGGCTGGAGCACCCGGAGGACGACCTCATCACGGCGCTCGTGCACTCCGAGGTCGACGGCGAGACGCTCACCCACCAGGAGATCGCGTCGTTCTTCATCCTGCTGTGCGTCGCCGGCAACGAGACCACCCGCACGGCGATCGGCCAGGGCGTGCTGGCGCTGTCGGAACACCCCGAGCAGCGGGCGCGGTGGATGGCCGACCCGTCGCTGACCCGCACCGCCGTGGAGGAGATCGTCCGCTGGGTCAGCCCGGTCACGTGGATGCGGCGCACCGCGACCCGCGACGGCGAGGTCAACGGCCACCGGTTCACCGCCGGCGACAAGTTCGTGCTGTTCTACGCGGCGGCCAACCGCGACCCCGAGGTGTTCCCCGACCCGCACGTGTTCGACCTGGCGCGGGACCCGAACCCGCACGTCGGCTTCGGCGGCCACGGTCCGCACTTCTGCCTGGGGGCGCACCTCGCCCGCCGGGAGATCGGCGTGGCGTTCCGCACGCTGTTCGACGAGCTGCCCGACCTCGAGGTCACCGGCGAGCCGCGCCGGCTGCGCTCGTCGTTCGTCAACGGGCTCAAGTCGCTGCCGGCCACCCTGACGGGGGTGCGGTGACCCGGATCGAGGTCGACCGCGACCTGTGCGCCAGCACGGGCGGCTGCGAGGCGCTGGCGGCGGACGTCTTCGAGATCGGCGACGACGGGGCCCTCGTCGTCCTCGTCCCCGAACCCGGGCCGGCCGACCTGCCCGACGTCCGCAACGCCGTCCAGGCCTGCCCGACCCGGGCGCTGCGGCTGGTCGGGTGAGGTCGGCGGAATCGGGCGGCCGCGGCGGGAGTTGGGGCGAGGCGTGGAACCCACCGTGATCGACGCCCCCGACGAGCACCGGTACGAGATCCGCGAGGGCGACCGCGTGCTCGGCATCGCGGCCTACCGCCGTCGCGGCGACGTCCTGGTCTTCACCCACACCGAGGTCGACCCCCACGAGGGACGCTCCGGGCTGGGCAGCACGCTGGTGCGCGGCGCCCTGGACGACGTGCGGGCCAAGGGCGGCAAGCTGATCGCCCAGTGCCCGTTCGTGCGCGGCTGGATCGAGCGGCACCCCGACTACGCCGACCTCGTCCTGCACGAGTCCTGAACGCGGAGTCCCAGGGCGCGGGAAGTGCGGTCCTGGGACTCCGCTACAGCACCTGGGTGCCGTACATCTCCCCGAGCGGGTCGGCGATGAGCTCGATGCGGGCGCCGTCGGGGTCGCGGAAGTAGACCGACACCCCGCTGTGCACCTCGTGCGCGACCCCGGCTTCCTCCAGCCGGCCCACCAGCTCCTGCCAGCGGTCGGGGTCGACGCTGATCGCCATGTGGTGCAGCCCGCCGAGCACCTCGGCGTACGGGCCGACGTCGAGCCCGGGGAAGTCGAAGAACGCCAGCAGGTTGCCGTTGCCGATGTCGAAGAAGAAGTGCGACGAGCCCGGGTAGTCGCGGTTCTCGATCAGCTCGGTCAGCGGGAAGCCCAGCACGTCCTGGTAGAAGCGCACGGTCCGCTCGACGTCGCTGCTGATCAGGGCGGTGTGGTGCAGCCCGCGCGCCGTCGACGCGGGCCGGTCGCCCTTCGGCCGCAGGTGGGTGTCCCGGATCCGGGCCCGCTGGGCCTCGAGGGCGTCGAGGTCGCGGCCGTCGGCGGTGGTCGTCATGCCCGCATTCTGCTCCCGGAGCGGGCCCTTCAGGCGAGCGCCTGCTCCAGGTCGGCGAGCAGGTCGTCGACGTCCTCGATGCCCACCGACAGCCGCACCAGGTCGCCGGGCACCTCGAGCGGCGAGCCCGCCGCGCTGGCGTGCGTCATCCGCCCCGGGTGCTCGATCAGCGACTCGACGCCGCCCAGCGACTCGGCCAGCGTGAACAGCTGCGCCCGCTCGCACACCCGCAGCGCCGCCTCCTCGCCGCCGGCCAGCCGGAACGAGAGCATGCCGCCGAAGCCGGACATCTGCTTCGCGGCGATGTCGTGCCCGGGGTGGTCGGGCAGGCCGGGGTAGAGGACGGCGGTCACCGCGTCGTGCCGCAGCAGGAACTCGGCGACGGCGGCCGCGTTGGCCGAGTGCCGGTCCATGCGCACGCCGAGGGTCTTGATGCCGCGCAGCACCAGCCAGGCGTCGAACGGCCCGTTGACCGCGCCCATCGCGTTCTGGTTGAAGGCGATCTCCTCGGCCAGCCCGGCGTCGGCCACGACCAGCGCACCGCCGACCACGTCGGAGTGCCCGCCCAGGTACTTCGTCGTCGAGTGGACGACGACGTCGGCGCCCAGCGTCAGCGGCTGCTGCAGGTACGGCGAGGCGAAGGTGTTGTCGACGACGAGCAGCGCGCCGGCGTCGTGCGCGACCCCGGCCAGGCCGGCGACGTCGGCGATGTTGAGCAGCGGGTTGGTCGGCGTCTCGCACCACACCACCCGGGTCTCCGGCTGCACCGCGGCGCGGACGGCGTCGAGGTCGCCCAGGTCGACCGGCGTGTGCGTCACTCCCCAGCGGGCCAGCACCCTCGCCAGCAGCCGGAACGTGCCGCCGTAGGCGTCGCCGGCCAGGACGACGTGCGAGCCGGGCACGCAGACGGTGCGCAGCAGGGTGTCCTCGGCGGCCAGCCCGGAGGCGAACGCCAGCCCGGCCGCGCCCTGCTCCAGCGCGGCCAGCGCCTCCTGCAGCGCGGTGCGGGTCGGGTTGGCGCTGCGGCTGTACTCGTAGCCGCCGCGCAGCCCGCCGACGCCGTCCTGCTTGTAGGTGGTGGTCAGGTGCAGCGGCGGGATCACCGCGCCCGTCGCCGGGTCGGGGTCCTGCCCCGCGTGGATCGCCCGCGTGTTGAAGCCGGTCATCGGCCCACCGTAGGAGCCAGCCCGGCCAGGTGGCCGAGCACGTCCTGCCGGGTGACCACCCCGGCCGGCTTGCCGTCGACGTGCACCACCAGCGCGTCGGCCTCGCCGAGGGCCGCCACCGCGGCGCTCACCGGCTCGCCCGAACCGATGATCGGCAGCGGCGCGGACATGTGCCGCTCCACCCGGTCGGCCAGGGTCGCCCGGCCGGCGAACAGCGCGTCGAGCAGCACCTTCTCGTCGACCGAGCCGACCACCTCGCCGGCCGTGACCGGCGGCTCGGCCCGCACCACCGGCAGCTGGCTGACCCCGTACTCGCGCAGGATGTCGATCGCCTCGCGGACGGTCTCGTTCGGGTGGGTGTGCACCAGCGTCGGCGTCGCGCCCGACTTCGCCGTCAGCAGCTCGCCGACGGTCTCGCCGCCGGCGACGTCGAGGAAGCCGTAGTCGGCCATCCACTGGTCGTTGAAGATCTTGCCGAGGTAGCCGCGGCCGCCGTCGGGCAGCAGGACGACGAGGACGTCGTCCTCGGTCAGCTGCTCGGCCACCCGCAACGCCGCGACGACGGCCATGCCGCACGAGCCGCCGACGAGCATGCCCTCCTCGCGGGCCAGCCGGCGGGTCATCGCGAAGGAGTCGCCGTCGGAGACGGCGACGATCTCGTCGGGCACCGACTTGTCGTAGGTGGACGGCCAGAAGTCCTCGCCGACGCCCTCGACCAGGTACGGCCGGCCGGTCCCGCCGGAGTAGACCGAGCCCTCCGGGTCGGCGCCGACCACGCGCACCCGGCCGCCGGAGACCTCCTTGAGGTAGCGCCCGACGCCGCTGATCGTGCCGCCGGTGCCGGCCCCGGTGACGAAGGCGGTGACGCGGCCCTCGGTCTGCGCCCAGATCTCCGGGCCGGTGGTCTCGTAGTGCGAGCGCGGGTTGGCCGGGTTGGAGTACTGGTCGGGCTTCCAGCCGCCGGGGGTCTCGCGGGCCAGCCGGTCGGACACCGAGTAGTACGAGCGCGGGTCGGCCGGGTCGACGGCGGTGGGGCAGACGACGACCTCGGCGCCGTACGCCTTCAGCACGTTGATCTTGTCCTGGCCGACCTTGTCGGGGCAGACGAAGATGCACCGGTAGCCGCGCTGCTGGGCCACTAGGGCCAGGCCGATGCCGGTGTTGCCGCTGGTGGGCTCGATGATCGTGCCGCCGGGCCGCAGCAGGCCGGCCTCCTCGGCGGCGTCGACCATGCGGACGGCGATGCGGTCCTTCACCGACCCGCCGGGGTTGAGGTACTCGACCTTGGCCAGCACCAGCGGCGCGTCGGGGCCCAGGTCGCGGGTCACGCTCCGCAGCCGGACCAGCGGGGTGCCGCCGATCAGGTCCAGGACGGACTCGGCGTACTGCACGGTGGTGCCTCCTCGGGCGCGCGCGGGCTGTGCGATCCATCCCACCAGACCGCGCTTGATCGCGGAAAAGCGCACGGGGGAGAGTGACGGCATGAGCACGCCCGAGACCGACCCGAACTGCGGCGTCGCCCACGGCGCGGCCGCCGAGCGGCCCGCGGGCCGCGTGCTGGTGGTCGTGTTCGCCTCGCCGGTCTCGGCCTGCCTGGTCCGCTACGGCAGCGACCTCGGCTTCCGCACCGTGCTGGTCGAGCCCGACGCCGGCCGCCGCGCGGACGGCGCCGCCGACCTGGTGGTCGGCGGCTTCGACGAGCTGGACGACGACCTGGCCGGGCCGGACGCCGACGTCGTCGTCACCGACCACCACCGCGAGGAGCTGGGCGGGCAGCTGCGCGACGCGCTGGCCCGGCCGGTGCGCTGGGTGGGCGTCATGGGCAACCCGCGGCACGAGGGGCCGCACGTGGCGGCGCTGGCCGCGCTCGGCGTCCCGCCGGAGGAGGTGGCGCGGGTGCACCGGCCGATCGGGCTCGACATCGGCTCGCGCACGCCGGCCGAGATCGCGGTCTCCACGCTCGCGGGGCTGCTCGCCGACCGCAACGGGCGCACCGGCGGCTTCGCGCACGCCCGCTGACCGGCGGTGGACCTCGTCCTGGGCGCCGACGTCGGCACCAGCGGGCTGAAGGCGGTCGCGCTCGCCGCCGACGGCGCGGTGGTCGCCGAGGCCGAGGCCGGCTACGAGCCCGACCGCCCGCGGCCGGGGTGGGCGCAGAACGACGTCGCCACCTGGGCCGCCGCGCTCGACGAGGCGCTGGCCCGCCTGCCGCTCGAGGGGCGCGTCCGCGGGCTGGGCCTGTCGGGGCAGATGCACGGCGCGGTGCTGGTCGACCGGGCCGGGACGGCGCTGGCGCCCGCGCTGCTGTGGGCCGACTCCCGCGCCACCGGCGAGCTCGCCCGCTGGCGGGCCCTGCCGCCGGCCGACCGGGCCGCGCTGGCCAACCCGCTCGTGCCCGGCATGACCGGTCCGCTGCTGGCCTGGCTGGCGGCGCACGAACCGGCCGCGGTGGACCGCGCCGCCGCCGTCCTGCTGCCCAAGGACGCGCTGCGGGCCACCCTGGTGCCCGGCTCGCTCGTCACCGACCGCAGCGACGCCTCGGCCACGCTGCTCTGGGACGTCGTCGCCGACGGCTGGTCGGCCGCGGCGGCCGGCGCGGCCGGGGTGCCGGCCGGCCTGCTGCCCGCGGTCCGGCCGTCGCACGAGGTGGTGGGGACGGCGCGGCTGCCGGTCGGGGACGTGCCGGTGGTGGTCGGCGGCGCCGACACCGCGCTGGCGCTGCTCGCCTCCGGGGTGGGCGACGGCGTGCTGGTCAACCTCGGCACCGGCGTCCAGGTGCTGCACGCCGGTGCCCGGCCGGTGGCGGCCGACGACCCGCCGGTGCACCGGTACGCCGACGTCGACGGCGGCTGGTACGCGATGGCCGCGCTGCAGAACGGCGGCTCGGCGTGGGCGTGGGTGCGCGAGGTCCTCGGGCTGTCCTGGGCCGACTTCTTCGCCGCGGCGGCCGCGGCGGACGACGGCGCCGGCGGCGTGCGCTTCGGTCCGTTCCTCACCGGGGAGCGCGGCGGCGTCGCCGGGCCCGAGGACCGCGGGAGCTGGACCGGGCTCGGCGCCGGCACGACGCGGGCCGACCTGGCGCGGGCCGCCGTCGAGGGGGTCGTGCACGCGGTCGGGGCGGCGTTCGCGCTGCTCGACCGGCCGGACGGCGACGTCGTCCTCACCGGGGGCGGGGGACGGGACCCGCTGGTCCGGCGGCTGCTCGGCGACGTCCTCGACCGGCCGGTCCGGTACCTGCCGATGCGCAGCGCGTCGGCGCTCGGCGCGGCGGTGCTGGCCGCCCGCGCGGCGGGGTGGCCGGAGCCACGCATGGAACGGGCCCCGGGCGGGCATCGTTCGAACAGGTGACGGGCCGCTTCCCCTGGCCCCCGGCGCGGAGGAGGAGCGCGATGAAGTCGTCGATGTTCGACAAGGTCAGCCAGTTCGCGAGGAGCCCCAAGGGGCAGCAGGTGATCCGGGACTTCGCCGGCAAGGCGCAGCAGTTCGCCAAGGACCCGAAGAACCGGGCCCGGATCGAGGACGCCCGGCGCCGCTTCTCCGGCGGCCGCGGGGGCACGACTCCTCGCTAGCCGGCACGTCGAGAGGGCGCGCTCCCACCCGGGGGCGCGCCCTGCTCATGCCGCGTCGAGGGGCGGGCGGACGGTGCGCAGGGCCGCGTCGTGCAGCGCGCCGTTGGTCGCCAGCGCGCTGCCGCCGGCCGGGCCGGGCTTGCCGGTGAGGTCGGTGAACCGGCCGCCGGCCTCGCGGACGATGACGTCGAGCGCGGCGAGGTCCCACAGCGACACCTCGGGCTCGCAGGCGATGTCGACCGCGCCCTCGGCCAGCAGCACGTAGCTCCAGAAGTCGCCGTAGGCGCGGGTCCGCCACACCGCCCGGGTCAGGTCGAGGAAGCCGCCGAGCAGGCCGCGCTCCTCCCACCCCGAGAGGCTGGAGTAGCTGAGGCTGGCGTCGGCCAGCGTGCGCACGCCCGACACCTGGCAGCGGGTCGCCGACTCCAGCCGCCGCCCGGTCCAGGCGCCGACGTCCTTGGCCGCCCACCAGCGCCGGTTCAGCGCCGGCGCCGACACCAGGCCGACGACCGGTTCGTCGCCGTCCAGCAGCGCGATGAGCGTGGCCCAGACCGGCACCCCGCGGACGAAGTTCTTCGTGCCGTCGATGGGGTCGAGGACCCAGCGGCGGGAGCCGTGGCCGGTGGTGCCGAACTCCTCGCCCATGACCGCGTCGCGGTGCCGGGCCCGGTCGAGGGTGATGCGCAGCTGCTCCTCGACGGCCCGGTCGGCGTCGGTGACCGGGGTGAGGTCGGGCTTGGTCTCGACCGTCAGGTCCAGCGCCCGGAAGCGCTCCATGCTGATCGAGTCGGCCTGGTCGGCCAGCACGTGGGCCAACCGCATGTCCTCGTTGAAGCCCCGACCAGCCGTCATGGCACCCGAACCTACTGGGCGCCGCGCCGCGCCGAGCGCATACGGTCGGGGAGTGGACGCCGCGACCCTCGTCGGGCTGCTCGCCGACGACACCCGGTTGAAGGTCGTGGCGGCCCTCGCGCTCGGCGCCGGGACCATCGAGGAGGTGGCGGAGGCGACCGGTCTGCCGCTCAAGGACGTCGCCCTGGCCGCCCGCCGGCTCGCCCGCGGCGGGCTGGTGCGCCGCGACGGGCGCGGCCTGGAGCTGCTCGCCGACCGGTTCGGCGCCGCGGCGCGTGCCGCCGCCGAGGCCGCCCCCGCGCCGGAGCCGCTGTCCGACGACCCGGCCGAGGACGCCGTGCTGTCGGCCTTCGTGCGGGGAGGTCGGCTGGTGTCGATCCCGGCGCAGCGGTCCAAGCGGCGGATCGTGCTCGAGCACATCGTGCGCGTCTTCGAGCCCGGGATCCGCTACCCGGAGCGCGAGGTCAACGCGCTGCTCGCCGTCTGGCACCCCGACCACGCGGCGCTGCGCCGGTACCTGGTCGACGAGGGGCTGCTCAGCCGCGAGGGCGGCCTGTACTGGCGCACCGGCGGCTACGTGGACGTGTGAGGACCTCCGTGCCCACCGCCGACGACTTCGCCGCGCTCGCCCGGTCCTCGCCGTGGCGCTGGTCGGCGCTGCGCTTCACGTCGGGGCGGTACCGGGACGGCGCGTGGCAGCCGGTGATCCGGGCGTGGGTGCGCCGGCCCGACGCGCTGCGCGTGGAGACCGCCGACGGCGCGGTGCTGCACGCCGGCTTCGAGCCACCGGCCGTCGGCAGCCGCGTCGTCCTCGCGGCACCGGGCGACGAACCCGCGCAGCTCCCCGAGGTGCCCCCGCCGGTGTTCCGGCCGGACGGGCTGGTGGCCGAACGGCCGTCGCGCTGGGCGCAGCCCGAGCTCGACGCGCCCTTCTTCGAGAACTACTTCTGGCTGGCGGTGCTCGACCCGGTCGAGCTGGCCGACGGCCAGGACGGCCCACCGCTGACGGTCGAGGACGTCGCCGAGGTGGACCACCACGGCCGGCCGGCGTGGGAGGCCGTCGTCCGGACGACGCCCCGCTACGACCCCCGCTGCGGCTGCTGCCCGCTGCTGGACTCGCTCGACAACGCGCGACTCGAGTACGAGTCGAACGGCTACCCGCTGCCGCGCCCGCCGGAGGCCTACCCGGAGCGCTGGCGGGTGCGCCTCGACGTCGGCACCGGCGTCTGCGTGCTCACCGAGGAGCTGCTCGAGCTGCCCCGCGGCAACGGCCACGAGCTGCGCGTCGAGGCCGTCGACGAGCCCATGACCGACGCCCTGTTCCGTCAGTAGCCCGGGCCGAGCTGGCCGACGGCGTCGACCAGGCGGCGGAAGCTGGCCAGCCGCTCGGCCCGCGCGGGCGGTCCGGCCGCCGCCCAGGCGTCCAGCGCGCAGTCGGGGTCCTCGGCGGTGTGCCCGCAGCCGGGCGGGCAGTCGACCGAGGCCTCCTCGAGGTCGTCGAAGGCGGCGAGCACGTCCTCGGCGGTGACGTGCGCCAGCCCGAACGAGCGGATGCCGGGGGTGTCGATCACGGTGCCGCCGCCCGGCAGGTCGAGCAGCACCGCCGACGACGACGTGTGCCGGCCCTTGCCCACCTTGGTCACCTCCCCGGTGGCCCGGTAGGCGTCCGGCACGAGCCGGTTGACCAGCGTCGACTTGCCGACGCCGGACTGCCCGACGAGCACGGTCATCCGCAGGTGCAGCCGGTCGACCAGCTCGTCGAGCGGCTGGTCGCGGGAGACGGCGACGGCGTCGAGGTCGAGGCCGGCGTAGCGGTCGAGCAGCGGCTGCGGGCTGCCGAGGTCGGTCTTGGTGAAGCACAGCACCGGGTCCAGCCCGCCGGCGTAGGCGGCGACCAGGCAGCGGTCGAGGAAGCCCAGCGCCGGCTCGGGGTCGGTCACCGCGGTCACGATCACCAGCTGGTCGGCGTTGGCGACGACGACCCGCTCGGTGGGGTCGGTGTCGTCGGCGGTGCGGCGCAGCACCGTCGTCCGCTCCTCGATGACGACGATGCGGGCCAGGGTGTCCGGCCGGCCGCTGGTGTCGCCCACGATGCGCACCCGGTCGCCGACGACGACGCCGTGCCGGCCGAGCTCCCGCGCCCGCATGGCGGTGACCTCGACGCCGGACTCCTCCAGCCGCACCGTCATCCGGCCGCGGTCGACGGCGATCACCAGGCCGGGCAGGGCGTCCTCGTGGGCCGGCCGCTGCCGGGTGCGCGGGCGGGAGCCGCGCCGGTTGGGCCGGACGCGGATGTCGTCCTCGTCGGACCTGCTGTCCAGCCTGCGCGGGCTCAGCGGTCGGCTCCGACCGGGTCCCCGAGCAGCCCGTTCCACCGCTCGACGAAGTCGGGCAGCGTCTTGGCCACCGCGCCGGGGTCGGCCACCTCGACGCCGGCGACGGCCAGGCCGAGGACGGCGCCGGCGTGCACCATGCGGTGGTCGGCGTAGGAGTCCAGCCGGGCGGGCCGGCCGGGCCCGGGCTCGATGACGAGACCGTCGGGCAGCTGCTCGACCCGCGCGCCGACGGCGGTGAGCACCTCGTCGAGCGCCTGCAGCCGGTCGGTCTCGTGCCCCCGGAGGTGGCCGATGCCGGTGAGCCGGGACGGCCCGTCGGCCAGCGCGCACAGGGCGGCGAGCACGGGCGTCAGCTCGCCCACCTCGCCGAGGTCGGCCACCAGCGGCCGGATCGCGGGGCCGCCGGTCACCCGCAGGTCGTCGCCGGTCCGCTCGACGGTCGCGCCCATCGCGCGGAACAGCCGGTCCAGCTGCGCGCCCGGCTGGGTGGTGACCCGGGGCCAGTCGCGGACGGTCACGCGGCCGCCGGTGACCAGCGCCGCGGCGAGGAAGGGGGCGGCGTTGGACAGGTCGGGCTCCACCACCCGGTCCCGCGCGGCGACGGGGCCGGGGGAGACGCGCCAGCCGCGCGGGGTGGCCGCCACTTCGACGCCGTGCTCGCGCAGCGTGGTCACGGTCATCTCGACGTGCGGCATCGACGGCACGCCGCCGGCGAGCGCGAGGTCGAGGCCCTGCTCGAACCGGGCGGCGGCCAGCAGCAGGCCGGAGACGATCTGCGAGGACTCGCCGGCGTCGACGCTGATCGCGCCGCCCTCGACCCGGCCGGTTCCGTGCACGGTGAACGGCGCCCGCCCGCGTCCGCCGTCGTCCACCTCGACGCCGAGGGCGCGCAGCGCGGCGAGCAGGCCGGCGTTGGGCCGCTCGCGCAGCCGCGGGTCGCCGTCCACCCGGACCGGGCCGTCGGCCAGCGCCGCGACGGGCGGCAGGAAGCGCAGGACCGTGCCGGCCAGGCCGGCGTCGACCTCGGCGGGGCCGCGCAGCGGGCCGGGGGTGACCACCCAGTCGTCGCCGTCCTCGTCGACCCGCACGCCGAGCGCGCGCAGCCCCGCGGCCATCAGGTCGGTGTCGCGGGCGCGCAGCGGCCGCACGACCCGGCTCGGGCCGTCGGCCAGCGCGGCCACGACCAGCGCGCGGGCGGTGATCGACTTGGACCCGGGCAGGCGGACGACCGCGTCGACGGGCGTCGAGCGGTGCGGCGTCGCCCAGATGTCCGTCACGGGCGTGATTCTGCCCGGTCGGGGACGCCGCACCGCTCGCGCACCGGCCTAGCCCGCCTGCGGCTTGCTCGCCTTCTTGGCCGGGAGCACGCGGGTCAGCTTGCGGTTGGCGAACTCGAACATGCCCAGCTCCGACAGCTCGCGGCCGTAGCCGGAGCGCTTCACGCCGCCGAAGGGCAGCTCCGGGGAGGAGCCGGTGGGCTGGTTGACCCACACCATGCCGGCGTCGATCCGGTCGGCGACACCGCGCGCCTTGTCGAGGTCGCTGGAGAAGACGGCGGCGCCGAGCCCGAAGTCGCTGTTGTTCGCCAGCGACACGGCCTCGTCGGCGTCCTTCACCTTGTAGACGACGGCGGCCGGGCCGAACAGCTCCTCGTTGTACGCGCGCATCTCCGGCGTGACGTCGGTGAGGATCGTCGGCTCGACGAACGCGCCGGGGTGGTCGGGACGGCCGCCGCCGGTGACCACGGTGGCGCCCTTGTCGACCGCGTCCTGGATCTGCGCGTGCAGGTCCTTCGCCGCCTGCTCGCTGGACAGCGGGGCCAGCGACGTCGACGGGTCGCTCGGGTCGCCGGGGGCGAAGGTGGAGAAGGCCTGCTTCAGGCCCTCCACGAACGGCTCGTAGATGTCCTCGGTGACGATCAGCCGCTTGGCCGCGATGCAGGCCTGGCCGCTGTTCTGCATCCGGCCCATGGTGGCGGCCTTGACCGTGCGGCCGAGGTCCTCGGTGTCGAGCACGATGAACGGGTCGGACCCGCCGAGCTCCAGCACCGACTTCTTCAGGTACTTGCCCGCCAGCGAGGCGACGCTGCTGCCGGCCCGCTCGCTGCCGGTGAGGGTCACGCCCTGGACCAGCCGGTGCGCGATGACCTTCTCGACGTCGGGGATGCGCAGGAAGACGTTGGTGTAGACGCCCTCGGGGACGCCGGCGTCGCGGAAGCACCGCTCGATCGCCAGCGCGGTCTGCGGGTTCAGCTCGGCGTGCTTGAGCAGGATCGCGTTGCCGAGCACCAGGTTCGGGCCGGCGACGCGGACGACCTGGTAGAGCGGGTAGTTCCACGGCTCGATGGCGAGGATGACGCCGATGGGCTCGTTCTCGACGACGGCCTCGCCCTGCATCACGTCGATGCGCCGGGGCTCCAGGAAGCGGGGGCCGTTCTCGGCGTAGTAGGTCAGGATGCTCGCCGCCAGCACGACCTCGCCGGCGGCCTCCTGGATCCGCTTGCCCATCTCGCGGGTGACCAGCGCGGCGAACTCGTCCTTGCGCTCGAGCATCAGCTCCCCGGCCCGGCCGACGATCCGGGCGCGCTCCTCGACCGGCCGGCGGCGCCACTCGAGGAAGGCGGCGTGCGCCTGCTCGACGACGCCGTCGACGGCGTCGGTGTCCAGGAAGGGGAACTCCTGCTCGACCTCGCCGGTGTAGGGGTTCACCGTCCGGTACGGGCGGGCGCCCGCGTCGCTGGCGGTCTTCGGCTGCTCGACGGGTGGGTTCTGCGTGGCGGTCACGGCTCGATCCTCGTCCTCGGTCCTCTGGCTGCGGTAGCGCCCTACCCGCCGTCCGGGGCGTCACGCGTCGCCCCGGGGCTGTCACCCGCGCCACCTAGAGTCGGGGGTGCAGCCGCCTCCCGAGGAGCCCCGCATGTGTGGTCGCTACGCCGCCAGCCGCAGCCCCGACGACCTCGTGGTCCAGTTCGAGGCGGTGCGCGCCGAGGGCCAGCAGCCGCTGCCCGCCGACTACAACGTCGCCCCGACCAAGGACGTCTACGTCGTGCGGCACAAGAAGGAGCGCGACGCCGACGGCGCCCTCACCGGGGGCGGCCACCGCGAGCTGCGCGCCGTCCGCTGGGGACTGGTGCCCACCTGGGCCAAGGACCCGGCGGTCGGCAACCGGCTGCTCAACGCCCGGGTCGAGTCGCTCACCGAGAAGCCGGCGTTCCGGACGGCGGCCCGCTCGCGCCGCTGCCTGGTCCCGGCGGACGGCTGGTACGAGTGGGCCAAGCGGCTGGACAAGCCGGGCAAGCAGCCCTACTTCATCACCCCGCAGGACGGGTCGGTGCTCGCCTTCGCCGGGCTGTGGGAGGTGTGGGGCCGGGGTGAGGACCGGCTCTACACGTGCACGGTGGTCACCGCGCCCGCGGTCGGGGCGCTGCAGGAGATCCACGAGCGCATGCCGCTGGTCCTGCCGCAGGACCGGTGGGCCGACTGGCTCGACCCGGCCCGCGACGACGTCGAGGCGCTCACCGGGCCCACCCCGCCGTCGCTGGTCGAGACGCTGGAGCTGCGGCCGGTGAGCACCCTGGTGAACAACGTCAAGAACAACGGTCCCGAGCTCGAGGCCCGGGTGGAGTCGGTGAGCGAGCCGGCCGACCAGCCCGCGCTGTTCTGACGTGGCGTCCTCCCGGACGGCGGCGCGCGACCGCTCCGCCGCCCTGCCCGGCTGGGCCGCCGCCGGCGCGACGTTCCTGTCCTCGGGCGTGGTCCTGGTCCTGGAGATCGTCGGGCTGCGGCTGATCGCGCCCTACGTCGGGATCACCCTGCAGACCAACACCGCGGTCATCGGCTTCGCGCTCGCCGCGATCGCGCTCGGCGCCTGGTCGGGCGGGGCGGCGGCCGACCGCGGCGACCCGCGCCGGCTGATCCCGCCGCTGATGGTCGGCGGCGGCGCGCTCACCGTCGCCGTCCTGCCGCTGGTGCGGTTCACCGGGGAGGCGCTGTCGGGGGCGCAGGCGGGCAACGTGCTGCTGCTGGCAGCGGTCGCCGTCGTCGTCCCGGCCGCGCTGCTGTCGGCGGTGCCGCCGATGGTCGTGAAGCTGCAGCTGGCCAGCCTGGACGAGACCGGCGCCGTCGTCGGCAAGCTGTCCGGGATCGGCACGCTGGGCGCGATCGCGGCCACGTTCGCCACCGGCTTCCTGCTGGTCGCCGTGCTGCCGAGCAGCGTCATCCTCGTCGGCGCCGGGCTGCTCATGGTGGCCGCCGGGGTGGCGATGGCGCTGCTGCTGCGGCGGCGCACCCCCGAGGCGAGGCCGCCGGCGGCGCTGGTCGCGGTGGCCCTCGCCGTCTCGGGGCTGGCCGCCGTCGCCCCGAGCCCGTGCGAGGAGGAGACCGCCTACCACTGCGCCCGCGTGGTGGCCGACCCGGAGCGCGAGAGCGGGCGGGTGCTGGTGCTCGACACGCTGCGGCACTCCTACGTCGACCTCGACGACCCGACGTACCTGGAGTTCCAGTACGTGCGCGCGATCGCCGCGGTGGCCGACTCCGTGGCCCCCGCCGGCCGGCCGATCTCGGCGCTGCACCTGGGCGGCGGCGGCCTGACCGTGCCGCGCTACCTGGAGCGGACGCGGCCGGGCACCGACAGCCTCGTGCTCGAGGTCGACCCCGGCGTGGTCGCGATCGACCGCGAGCAGCTGGCGCTGGAGACGTCCGACCGGCTGCGCGTGCGGGTGGTCGACGCGCGGGTCGGGCTCGCCGACGAGGCGCGCGGCGGCCGCGACCTGGTCGTCGGCGACGCGTTCGGCGGGCTGTCGGTGCCCTGGCAGCTGACCACCGTCGAGGCGATCGAGCTGGTCGACGCCGCCCTGGCCGACGACGGCATCTACGCCGCCAACCTGATCGACCACCCGCCGCTCGGCTTCGTCCGCGCCGAGCTGGCCACCCTGCGGGAGGTGTTCCCGCACGTCGCCCTGCTGGCCCGCGCGCCGGTCCTGGCGGGGGAGGACGGCGGCAACGTCGTCGTCCTGGCCTCCCGGTCGCCGCTGCCGCTGGGCGCGATCGAGCAGGCCATGGCCGCCCAGGACGTCACGTGGCAGGCGGCCGAGGGCGAGGAGCTGACCCGCTTCGTCGGCGACGCCGAGCCGCTCACCGACGACCACGCCCCGGTCGACCAGCTGCTCAACCCCTACAGCTCGTAGCGCCCCCCGCGACGATCACGGGGGGAGACCCCCCTCAGCGGCGATCCGGGCCGTCCGCGCGCGGGTGAGGCGCACCAGCTCGGCGGGCGGCAGCTCCACCTGCAGCCCGCGCTTGCCCGCGCTGACGTAGACGGTGTCGAAGCCGAGCGCCGAGTCGTCGACCACCGTCGGCAGCGCCTTGCGTTGGCCGAGCGGGCTGATCCCGCCGACGACGTAGCCGCTGCTGCGCTCGGCGTCGGCCGGGTCGGCCATCACCGCCTTGCGCCCGCCCGCCGCGGCGGCGAGGGCCTTGAGGTCCAGCGAGCCCGCGACCGGGACGACGGCGACCGTCAGCGCGCCGTCCACGCGGGCCACGAGGGTCTTGAACACCCGCCGCGGATCGGCGCCCAGCGCGGCCACCGCGGCCTCGCCGTGGCCCAGCTCGGCCGGGTGCTCGGGGTCGTACGGGTGCAGCGTGTGCGGCACCCGGGCCTTCTCCAGCACCGTCACCGCCGGGGTCCCTGCCACGGCGCAGGAGCGTAGCGATCACGCGTCCGGGGAATCGGTCCCGTACCGGCGCGGTTGGAGGAGGCGTGAGCAGCACCGTCTCCGCCGCCCGTCGGCAGTCCGTACGCAATCGGCCCCCGGGCCGCCCGGATGCCCCGCGACTAGGATCGACCGACGTGGTCTCCCGCATGCGGGGGTCGCAGAGAGGACGGTCGGTGCCCGAGGAGCCCACCAGCATCAATCCGGTCGACGAGCAGGACGACGCCCCGGTCGTGGGCGCCCCGGTCGAGGTCCCGGAGGCGGGGGAGGGCGGCAGCCGCACCCAGGCCGCCGAGACCCGCGAGGAGCGCGACGCCCGGTTCGAGCGCGACGCCCTGCCGTACCTGGACCAGCTCTACCCGGCCGCGCTGCGGATGACCCGCAACCCGGCCGACGCCGAGGACCTGGTCCAGGAGACGTTCGTCAAGGCCTACTCGGCCTTCCACCAGTTCGCCGAGGGCACGAACCTCAAGGCCTGGCTGTACCGGATCCTGACCAACACCTACATCAACAGCTACCGCAAGAAGCAGCGCCAGCCGCAGCAGTACCCCACCGACCAGGTGCAGGACTGGCAGCTCTACGCCGCCGAGGAGCACAGCTCCAGCGGGCTGCGCTCGGCCGAGATCGAGGCCCTGGACCACCTGCCGGACTCCGACATCAAGGAGGCCCTGCAGCAGCTGCCCGAGGACTTCCGGCTCGCGGTCTACCTCGCCGACGTGGAGGGCTTCGCCTACAAGGAGATCGCCGAGATCATGGGCACGCCCATCGGCACGGTGATGTCCCGGCTGCACCGCGGCCGGCGGGGGCTGCAGAAGCTGCTGGCCGACTACGCGCGCGAACGAGGGTTCGTCCGCGCCGGTGCCGGGGAGGAGGCGAGCTCCAAGTGACCGACGACGACCACGTGGGCGAGCCGATCGAGATCCACTCGTGCGACGACGTCCTGTCGCACGTCTTCGAGTTCCTGGACCACGAGACCGACGACTCGCGCCGGGCGGTGATCGCCGAGCACCTCGAGGACTGCTCGAGCTGTCTGCGCCAGTTCGGGATCGAGCAGGAGTTCAAGGCCCTGGTCCGCCGCCGCTGCGGCGGCGACGTCCCGCCCCCCGGCCTGCGGGAGCGGATCAAGCTGCAGCTGACCACCGTCTCCTTCGAGGAGGACGGCACGCAGGTCACCGTCGAGAAGGTGACGTCCGAGGTGGTCCGCGAGGCCGGCGAGCGGCCGACCCCCGCCTGACCCGGACGCACGAGGGCCCGGCTCCCCCAGGGGAGCCGGGCCCTCGTGCGTTCAGGCGTTCGGCCGCTTGCCGTGGTTGGCGTTGCTCTTCTTGCGGCTGCGACGCTTGCGTCCGCGCTTGGACATGGCTGCCTCCTGGGGAGTGGGGGATGCCGGAAAATCGGCGCCCAGGGGTGTACGCGGGCGGCCGACCGGCCAAGCTGACAGGGCAAGCCTCTCACGGGGAGGTCCGGCACCGAGCCGGACGGGGCAGTTGCGGAGAGCTGGGCAGAGATGGACCTGGGGATCGAGAGCGTGCTCGTCGCAGGCCGCGGACCCGCGGCCTGCGCCGTCATCGCCGCGTGCACCCGGCTGGGGGTCAAGGCGATCGCCGTCCACTCGGAGGCGGAGCGGAACGCCCGGCACGTGCGGCTGGCCGACGACGCGGTGCTGCTCGGTCCTGCCCCGGCGGCCGAGTCCTACCTCGCCGTCGACCGGATCGTCGAGGCCGCCCTGCGCAGCGGCGCCGCCGCCGTGCTGCCGGTGCCACCGGCGCTGGCCGGCAACGTCCGGCTCGCCGCGGCGGTGCGCCGGGCGGGGCTGACCTGGATCGGTCCGGTCGCCGACGTGCTCGAGCGGCTCGGTGGGGACGGCGTCGAGCCGGCCAGCGAGCGCGGCTTCCTCGCCTGGGTCACCGACGAGGGCCTGCGCTACCTGACGCCGGTGTCCCGCGACCGCGCGGCCGGCATCGCGCGGGTGTCGTGGACCCCGAGGTCGGTCGAGGTGCCGCCCGCCGCCCGCCGGCTCAAGGACGTCGGCTGGCGGGGCCTGGTCACCGTCGGCATCTCCCCGGACGGCGAGCTGACCGAGGTCGCGGCCGGCTTCTCGCTGGACATGGTGGTGCTCGAGCGCGCGCACGCGGTCGACGCGGTCGAGCTCGCGCTGCGCAGCGCCTCCGGTCGCCGGGCCCGCGCCGCCGACCCGCAGCCGGGCACGCCGCGGGCGGCGGTCGCCGTGCAGCTGCGGTCGACGCTCCCGCCCGGCACGGCGGGGCGGGTCACCGGCCGGCTCCCGGCGTCCGGGCGCAGGTCGGTGGCCGGTGCCGACGTCGTCGCGGTCAGCGGCTACGACCCCCGGGACCGGCTCGACGGCTGGTACGACGCGCTGCTGGCCACGGTGAGCGCCGGCGCCGAGGACACCCGCACGGCCGCGCAGGCGGTCAGCCAGGTGCTCAGCGGCCTGCCCGAGACCGGCGTGCCGCACGACGGCGAGGAGATCTGCGCCGTCCTCGAGCGGCTCGCCGCCGGGTCGCCGACACCCGCCGGCTGATCCCCGCCGTGCCCCCGACGTGCCAGGATGTCCACGACAGCGGACGGCGAGTGCGGAGGAGGCCCGGCGTGGCGGTGGAGGAGATCCACGCGGAGATGGTCTCCAGCGTCTGGAAGGTCCTCGTCACCGCGGGCAGCGAGGTCGCGGCCGGTGACACGCTGGTGATCCTCGAGTCCATGAAGATGGAGATCCCGGTGCTCACCGAGCGCGCCGGGACCGTCAGGGAGCTCCACGTGAGCGAGGGCGAGGTCCTCCAGGAGGGCGACCTCATCGCCACGGTCGAAGGCTGAGTCAGAACTCCAGCACGTAGGCCATCAGGTTCACGCCGGGCAGCGGGGACCAGTCGCGCTCGGGCAGCCGGGTGAAGCCGAGCCGCTCGTAGAGCCGGTGCGCGGCCACCATCTTCGGGTCGGTCGACAGCACCATCCGCCGCTTGCCGGCCGCCCGCGCCTCGGCCAGGCAGGTCTCGACGAGCAGCTCGCCGACGCCGCGCCCGCGCGCGGCCGGGTCGACGACGAGCATGCGGAACGCCGCCTCCTCGGCGGAGTCGGTGATCTCCCCGAAGTCGCCGTCGAGCACCAGCGCCACGCTGCCGACGACCGCGTCGCCGTCGCGGGCCACGAGCAGCTGCGCCCGCTGCGCCCGGCCGGCGACGTCGCGCAGCTCGGCGAGGTACTCCGCCGGCGCCAGCCCCTCGTCGCGGTAGACGCCGGCGGTGAGCTCGGCGATCCGCGGGAAGTCCTCGGGCGTCGCCGCGTCCACGCGCAGGGATGACGTCTCGACCACGCGGGCAGCGTAGGCGGTGGCGCCTCCTACGCTCGGAACCACCATGAGAAGCCTCTCCGAGCGCCTGAACCGCGGGTCGGCGTCCTCCCCGTCCCAGGTCGACCACGCCCGCCGGCTGGTCGCCGACTGGCAGCTGCTGGCCGACCTGGCGTTCGCCGACCTCACGCTGTGGGTGCCGCTGCAGACGGGCAACTGGTGGTGCGTCGCGCAGGTCCGCCCGCTGACGGCGCCGACGAGCCAGCCCGACGACCTGGTCGGCGCCGAGTCCTCCGGACCGGCCGCCGAGCCGTTCGTCGTCGCCTACCGGGAGGGCCGGCCGGTCACCGAGGGCGAGCCCGACTGGTCGGGGGCCAGCCCCCGGAGGCGCGAGGTGATCCCGGTGCGGCACGACGGCGTCGTCGTCGCCGTCCTGGCCAAGGACACCAACCTCGCCGTCACCCGCTCGCCGTCGACCCTCGAGCTCACCTACCTCGACATCGCCGCCGACCTCTGCCTCATGGTCTCGGCCGGCACCTTCCCGCCGCAGAAGCTGCAGGACGCCGAGATGAGCCCGCGCGTGGGTGACGGCCTGGTGCGCCTGGACGCCGAGGGCCGGGCCACCTACGCCAGCCCCAACGCGCTGTCGGCCTACCGCCGCATGGGCCTGACCGGTGACCTGGTCGGCGCCGACCTGGCCGAGCTGACCCGGTCGGCGTCGGCCGACCGGGTGGCGGGGGAGGCCGTGGCCGCCGGCATCACCGCCGCGGTCGCCGGCCGGTTCCCCGACCCCATGGACGTCGAGGGGCCGGCCGCCACGATGCTGGTCCGCGCCCTGCCGCTGCAGGCGCCCGGGGCGGAGGCCGGCGCGCTGGTGCTCGTCCGCGACGTGACCGACGTCCGGCGCCGCGACCGCGCGCTGCTGACCAAGGACGCGACCATCCGGGAGATCCACCACCGGGTGAAGAACAACCTGCAGACGGTCGCGGCGCTGCTGCGGCTGCAGGCCCGCCGCATGACCGAGCCGGCGGCGCGGGCCGCCCTGGAGGAGTCGGTGCGGCGGGTGGCGTCGATCGCCGTCGTCCACGAGACGCTGGCCGGCAGCCGCGAGGACGTCGTCGCCGTGGACGACGTCCTGGACCGGGTGCTGCCCATGCTCGGCGACCTGGCCGTGGTCGGTCCCGCCGCGCGGGCCCGCCGCGTGGGCACGTTCGGGGAGCTGCCCGCCTCCGCGGCCACGCCGCTGGTCATGGCGGTCACCGAGCTGCTGCAGAACGCCGCCGAGCACGCCTTCGGCGACGGCGAGCCGGGCACGATCGAGCTGGTCGCCGAGCGCGACGGGCCCGACCTCGTCGTCCGCGTCCGGGACGACGGGCTGGGGCTGCCCGAGGGCTTCGACCCGGCGGCCAGCGACGGGCTCGGGCTGCAGATCGTGCGCACGCTGGTGACCGGAGAGCTGGGCGGCGGCCTCGAGATGGGGCCGGCCGCCGGCGGCCGCGGGACCGAGGTGGTGCTCAGCCTGCCCGGCGCCGGGCTGCCGCGCCGCTGACCCCCGCAACGCCGCGAGGCCGGTCCGGGGGTCCGGACCGGCCTCGCGGCGTGGTGCGCGGGGTGCCGCGCCAGTGGTGCTCGGGACTCAGGCGGTGTACGCCCGGGTGCGGGCCTGGCGGCGCTTGAGCGCGCGGCGCTCGTCCTCCGACAGGCCGCCCCAGACACCGGAGTCCTGGCCCGACCGGAGCGCCCAGTCGAGGCACGACTGGACGACCGGGCAGCGCCGGCACACCGCCTTCGCCTGCTCGATCTGCACGGTCGCCGGACCCGTCGTCCCGATGGGGAAGAACAGCTCCGGGTCCTCGTCGCGGCACAGGGCGCGGTGGCGCCAGTCCATGGCGGTGTACTCCTCGGTGTCGTCTACGGTTTGCGACAGGTCGCACGGCTTCGGTCCGCTCCGCGGTCCGACACCGGTTGCCCAGCGCCGTGGCTCAGCGACTACCTGCTTTGTTACCGGCAGGTTGCGTTCCTCTCGCGATGTTTTCACGAGCCGGACGCCTGTCAAGCGATTCGAGGTCGGGTGGGACCCCCTCGTGAGCAACCTCACCACGGGCGTGATAGGCGCGCCACTCGACGTGTCCACCACACCGGCGAAGGGCTTGACCGCAAGGGCCGGTTCCGTGCTAGGCGCCCAGGTCGGCGCCTGTGCGCGGACTGTGCGGGACCGGTGGTCAGCAGATGACGCGCAGGGCCGCGGGGACGTCGCGCACGCGCAGCCCCGTCGCCGTCCCCAGGTGGTCGCCGTCGACCTGCCAGCCCTGCGGCCGGGACGCCGAGATCTCGACCTCCGGCAGGTCGTGCCAGCGGTGCACGCCCCGCCCCCGGGCATCGGGACGACGGGCCATCACCTGCCGCAGCGTGTGCAGCATGCGCAGCGGGCCCATCCGGCCCATCGCGAAGACGTCCAGGCCGGTGTCGAACGAGGCCTCGGGGCTCGGGTTGACCGGCCGGGCGCCCAGGTAGGTCCAGGGGCTGACGTTGGAGAACAGGCAGAGGAACAGCTCGTCGACCGGCGGCTCGCCGTCGACCCGGAGCGTCATCGCCGGGCGCCGGCGCTCCGTGCCCAGCAGGAAGGCGCTGGTGGCCTCGCGGACGTACAGCGCGCCGGTGGAGCGCCGGCCCCGCGCCCGCTGGGCCTCCACCCGCGCGATGACGTCGGCGTCGAAGCCCAGCCCGGCGGCGAAGACGAACCAGCGCGGCGCGGTCCAGGTCGGGTCGGCGGCGGCGTCCGCGGCGGCGACGGCCGGCGCGCTGGCCTCGTCGTGCTGCGCCACCGGCGCGGTGCTGGTGCCGGTGGCGCTCGCCGTGCCCAGGGAGACCAGCCGGCTGCGGCCGGTGCGCAGCGCCTCGAGGACCTGGGCGGTGGCCTCGATCGGGCGGCGGGAGAGGCCCAGCGCCCGCGCGAAGACGTTCGTCGAGCCACCCGGGACGACGGCGAGGTTCGGCAGGTGCGGCGCCGGTCCGTGCTCGAGGAGGCCGTTGACCACCTCGTTGACCGTGCCGTCGCCGCCGAGGGTCACGACGACGTCGACGCCGTCGGCCACGGCGCGCCGGCCCAGCTCGTGGCCGTGGCCGCGCCGCTCGGTCTCGACGACGTCCACCTTGAGCTCGCTGGCGAGCGCGCCCACGAGGACGTCGCGGCCCCGCGCGGTCGTGGCGGTCGCCGCCGGGTTGACCACCACGAGCGCGCGCATACCGCCAGGCTAGCCAGCGCAGGGCCACCGCACCGGCTGGAGACGGGAGCCGGGGGGCTGGTGGGGCGCGCGTAGTCTCGCGGCCGTGACGACGGAGCCCTCCCGCAGGCGCAGCCGCGCCGACCGGCTGCTGGGTGCCGCCGCCGAGCCGTCGGCGCCCGAGCCCGCGCGCGAGGAGTCGGAGACCCCGCGCAGCGTCCGCTGGGCGGCGCTGGTGGTGGCCCTGGAGGCGGTGTTCCTCGTCGTCGTCGCCGCCTACCTGGGGCTGCGGACCCTCACCGGTGAGGCCGACAGCGACTCGGGCGCCTGGGGGCTGGTGGTGTTCGCCCTGCTCGGCGCGGTGCTGCTCGCCGGCTGCGCGCGCGGGCTGTGGCGGTTGTCGGCGTGGGCGCGGGGTCCGGTGGTCGCGGTGCAGCTGCTGCTGGGCGCGATCGGCCTGACGGCCGCGTTCGAGTACCAGCAGCAGCAGGTCGGCATCCCGATGCTGGTGCCGGTCGCCGTCACCCTCTACCTGCTGGCCACCCCCGAGTCGCGGCTGGCCTTCTTCCAGCGCCGGGGCGACTGAAGGAGGGCCCCTCCGCCCCCCACCACCCGCACGCTCGCGGCGGGCCCCTGCGGCGGGGCCCTAGACCAGGTCGATGACGTCGGCGATCGAGTCGCAGATGCGGCTGGGCCGGAACGGGAACCGCGAGACGTCGCCGGCCTTCGTCGAGCCCGAGAGCACCAGCACGGTCTCCAGGCCGGCCTCGATGCCGGCGACGACGTCGGTGTCCATGCGGTCGCCGACCATCACCGTCGACTCCGAGTGCGCCTCGATCCGGTTCATCGCGCTGCGGAACATCATCGGGTTGGGCTTGCCGACGAAGTAGGGCTCGGCGCCCGTGGCCTTGGTGATCATCGCGGCGACCGAGCCGGTGGCCGGCAGCGGGCCCTCGGGGGAGGGGCCGGTCACGTCGGGGTTGGTGGCGATGAACCGGGCGCCGTCGCCGACCAGCCGGATCGCGCGGGTGATGGCCTCGAACGAGTACGTCCGCGTCTCACCCAGGACGACGTAGTCCGGGTCCGTGTCGGTGAGCGTGTAACCCGCCTCGTACAGCGCGGTGGTCAGCCCCGCCTCGCCGATGACGTAGGCGGAGCCGCCCGGCAGCTGGCTGGACAGGAAGTCCGCCGTCGCCAGGGCCGAGGTCCAGATGGCCTCCTCCGGCACCTGCAGCCCCGACCGCGAGAGCCGCGCCGCGAGGTCGCGCGGCGTGAAGATCGAGTTGTTGGTCAGCACCAGGAAGCGCCGCTCGCGCTCGACCAGCCGCCGCAGGAAGTCGGCCGCCCCGGGGAGGGCGTTGCCCTCGTGCACCAGCACGCCGTCCATGTCGGTGAGCCAGCAGTCGGCCCTCTTGCGGTCGGTGCTCACGGCGCGGAGCCTAACCGGGCCTCAGCCGCCGCCTCTGATCAGGCGCAGGTGCGGCGCGGTCTCGACGTCCACCCGCGCGTCGGGGACCTCCGTCAGCCCGGCCAGCCGGCGCACGCGGTTCTCCGGCACGCCCAGGGCGGCGGCGAGCGCGACGGCGAGCCGCTCGCTGATCGGGCCGCGGTGCCGGTCGGCGGCCAGCCGCCCGATCGTCTGCGGGGAGACGGCCCACCGGGCCAGGCGGGAGGCCTGCTCGGGGGTGAGGTCGAGCTCCGTCATGCGGCGCCGCACGAGCGCCGGGAGGTTCTCGTCCGCCATCCCCCGAAGGCTAGGCGGGTCCCGGCGCGCCCGCCTCCCGGTCGGCGAAGCCGCGCAGGGCGTCGTCGGTGAGGCGGAAGACGGTCCACTCGTCCATCGGCACCGCGCCCTGGGCGCGGTAGAAGTCGATCGAGGGCGTGTTCCAGTCCAGCACCGCCCACTCCAGCCGGTCGTAGCCGCGCTGCACGCAGGTCTCGGCCAGCGTGCGCAGCAGCTCCTTGCCCAGGCCGGTGCCCCGGTGCTGCGGCTGCACGTAGAGGTCCTCGAGGTAGATGCCGTGCGTACCGCGCCAGGTGGAGAAGTTGAGGAACCACAGCGCCGTGCCGACGACGGCGCCGTCCACCTCGGCGACGTGGCCGAACAGGGCCGGGCGCTCGCCGAACAGCGACGCGGAGAGCTGCTCCTCGGTCAGCCGCACCTCGTGCAGCGCCTTCTCGTAGTCGGCCAGCTCGCGCACCAGGCCCACCACGGCGGGGACGTCGTCCGGGCGGATCGGGCGGACCGTCATGACGCCCTCGGTTCGCTACCGCGGGGCACTCCGCTCCTCGCTCGTTCCTCGCTGCGATGCTCACGCCCCTGTCCGCTCACGTCAGCGCTTCCTTGACCTTGTCCGGCACCAGCCTGCCCAGCGGCGACACCAGCGGCACCAGGACCGGCGCCAGCAGGTAGCCGTAGGCGAGGACGACGCCGGTGACCACCGGCACCGTCAGGAACCCGACGAGCAGCAGGACGGCGGTGGCGATCAGCCCGTAGGGCCGCCGGCTCTTGGGGCTGACCAGCGACCGGAACGAGCGGAAGCGGATCCGGCTGATCATGAGCAGCGCCGGGACGGCGACGATGAGCAGCACCCACAGCCGGTCGCGGCCCTGCATCTGGTCGCCGAACGCGAACACCGAGGCGAGCACGACGCCGGCCGCGCCGGGGCTGGGCATCCCGACGAAGTACCGCTTGTCGGCCGTCGGGTCGATCGTGGTGTTGAAGCGGGCGAGCCGGATCGCGGCGCAGGCCACCCACAGCGCGCAGGCGATCCAGCCGAGCGGGTCGAAGGCGTCGTCGCCCTCGGAGAAGAGGGTGAAGGCCAGCAGCGCCGGCGCCATGCCGAAGGAGACCAGGTCGGCCAGCGAGTCGAACTGCAGCCCGAACGGGGTCACCGCCCCGACCAGGCGGGCCACCGCGCCGTCGGTGATGTCGAAGACCACCGAGAGGCCGACCAGGATCGCGGCGAGGGTGTACTGGCCGCGGATGGACACGAGGATGGCGGCGAAGCCGCACATCATGTTCGCCAGCGTGAACAGGCTGGGCAGGGTGGCGAGCGTGCGGCGGCGGGCGCGCCGGCCGGAACCGCGGACGAACTCGACGGTCGCCGTGCGGCGGGTGGGTGGCATGCGCTCAGCCCCCTCAGCGGGTTTCGGGCCAGCGCGCGATGACGGTCTCCCCGCCGCGCACGCGCTGCCCCTTCCGCACCGTGATGGTGCACTCCCGGGGCACGAAGACGTCCATCCGCGACCCGAACTTCATCAGACCCATGCGCTCGCCGGTGGCGAGCCGCCGGCCGGTCCCGGTGCGGGTGACGATGCGCCGGGCCAGCACGCCCACGATCTGCCGGAACACGACGGTGCGCTCGCCGTCGCGCAGCCGGATCTCGCTGCGCTCGTTGCGGTGCGCCGACTCCTTGCGGTAGGCGGCCAGGAAGCTGCCCTTGCGGTAGGAGCTCTCGACCACCTCCCCGTGGTACGGCGAGCGGTTCACGTGCACGTCGACGACCGACAGGAACACGCTCACCTGCTGCCAGCCGCCCTCGGGCGCGTCCTCGGGGGCGACGCCCTCCTGCGGCTCGCCGGCGACCATCACCACGCCGTCGGCGGGGGAGACGACGTCGTCCGCGGCCGGCGCCTCGACGTCGCAGCGCCGGTCGGGGTCGCGGAAGAACACCGCCATGTAGGCGGACAGCAGGACGAACGGCCAGGCCAGCAGCCGGGTCCCGCGCCGCCGGGTGACCGCCAGGACGGCGGCGGGGGCGAGCGGCCCGGTGATGAAGGGCCACCCGGCCCGGTCGATGCGCATCGTGGGCAAACGGTACCGGGAGGCAGCACGGCGCACCCGAGACGACGACGGCGCCGGTCGACGGGGACCGTCGACCGGCGCCGTCGAGCGCCCGGGGATCAGGCCGCGGCCTTGGTCTCCCAGAAGATCTTGTCGATCTCGGCGATGTAGTCGAGCAGCTTCTGGCCCTCGGCGGGGTCCATGCTGCCCTTGCCGCCGGCCGCGCCGGCCTGCTTGGTGGCCTTGTTGAACAGCTCGTGCAGCTGCGGGTACTTCTCGAAGTGCGGCGGCTTGAAGTAGTCGGTCCACAGCACCCACAGGTGGTGCTTGACCAGGTCGGACCGCTGCTCCTTGATCAGGATGGCGCGGGTGCGGAACGCCGGGTCGTCGTTGGCCTGGTACTTCTCCTGGATGGCCTTGACGGACTCCGCCTCGATGCGGGCCTGGGCCGGGTCGTAGACGCCGCAGGGGAGGTCGCAGTGCGCGGTGGCCTCGACGGCGGAGAACATGCGGGTCAGACGCATGGGTGTGCCTCCGGATGTCGTGAGATCGGGTCGTCTGCGACCCTACTCGCGGTGATCGCGGACGACAGGGGGAGCGGTGCGAGCCCGCTCGCGACGTCCTGGGTGCTGGCCCGCGTCAGCGGCCCGTCGATGTCGCCGACGGTCCGGCACGGCGACCGCCTGCTCGTCCGCCGGCTCCGCCCGGGGGCCGCGGTCGCGCCCGGCACCGTCGTCCTGGCCCGGTTCCCCGCCCGGCCGGAGCTCCTGGTGGTGAAGCGGGCCCTGCGCCCGGAACCGGGCGGCTGCTGGGTGGTGGGGGACAACCCGCTGGTCACCGACGACAGCCGCGCGTTCGGCGTCGCCGTGCCGGTGGGCCGGGTGGTCGCCCGGCTCTGGCCACGGCCCGGCCGGCTGGACGCACCTCCGCCCGACGTCCTCGAGGCGGGCGCGTAGCCGGCCCACCCGCTACCGGAACAGCAGCCGGCGGACGACGTCGGCGAGCACCGCGTCCGGGTCCTCGGGGCACCGGCGCGCCCGCCACGCGACGACGCCGTCCGGCCGGACGACGACGGCCCCGTCGTCCTCGATGCCGAAGGTCTCGGCGAACCGTCCGTCGGTGTCGACGACCGCACCGGTCGCCCCCACGAGGTGCGCCGGCAGGGCCACCCCGGCCGCGCGGGCAGCCCGCGCGGCCGAGGACGCCCAGCGGTCGCCCCCGGCGCCGGCGAGGAGGACCAGGTCGGACCCGAACAGGTCGAGCACCGACCCCCGGACGCCGTCCCGGGTCACGGGCAGGTGCGGCGCGCGAGTTCCCGGGCGACCACCCGGACCCCTCGGATCCACCAGGAGCGCCCCGTCGTCCGGCTCGTCGGCCAGGATCGCCCGGGAGCGGTGCACGGGGCCGAGCTCGATCGACGGGTCGTCCATCGCCGGAGCCATGTCGTCGCGGGGCAGCGTCGGGTCGACCCGCAGCGCGTAGCGGGTGTAGGCCTGCTCGACGATCAGGTCGCAGACCGGGCGCCGCTCGGCGTCGTAGGTCTCCAGCAGCTCGCGTCCCGCGGCGCCGCGGGTCACCATGGCCAGCTTCCACGCCAGGTTGTGGGCGTCGGCCACGCCGGTGTTGCCGCCGAACCCGCCGGTCGGCGGCATGACGTGCGCCGCATCGCCGGCGAGGAAGATCCTCCGGTCACCGAACGCGGCGGCGTGCGCCGCGGCCGCGGTCCACCGCTGGACGTCGTCCACCTCCACGGCGATGTCCGGCCGGCCGAGGGCCTTGCGGACCATGTCCACGCACCGCGGGGCGTCCAGGTCCTCGGCGACGTGCCGGTCGACCGCGCCGTCGGGTCCGACGGTGGAGAAGACGGCGAGGAAGCCCGAGTCGCCGGTGATGGAGAAGCGGAAGAAGCCGAGCAGCTCGGGGTGGGAGACGTAGACGACGCTGAGGTTGCGGTCCCCGATGAGCTCGCGCATGTCGGCGCGGAAGTAGATGGTCGCGCACTCGGCGAACGCTCCCCGGCCCTGCATCCCGATGCCCAGCCGCTCCCGCACGGAGCTGTGCGCGCCGTCGGCCGCGACCAGGAAGTCCGAGCGGATCCGCTGCTCCGGTCCGCCGTCCCGGGGACGGACGACGGCGGTGACCCCGTCGTCGTCCTGCTCGACGTCGAGCAGTTCGGTGGCGTACCGGTGCTCCGCGCCGAGCTCGCGCGCTCGCTCCCGGAGCACGGGCTCCAGGCCGATCTGCGTGATGAACAACCGCGACGTCGGGCTCAGCTGTTCGACGCCCTCGTTGAAGTGCCGGAAGAAGAACGTCATGTCGGGGCTGGCGAGGCTCTGCACCGAGATGATCGCACCGTTCTGCACGAATTCCCGCGCCGCCGCCGCCTCGACCGCTTCCTGGAGGCCGGCGCTCCGGAAGACCTCCATGGTGCGCTGGTGGAACGAGGCGGCCCGGGGGTGCACCGCCGTGCCCCGGTGGCGTTCGACCAGGAGGTGCTCCACCCCGTGCGTGGAGAGCAGCAGCGACGTGGTGAGTCCCACCAGGCTGCCGCCGACGACGACCACGGGGACGTGCGCTCCGCTCACGGGGCCTCCCGGAGGGTCGGTCACGCCCCCGGCTCGCCCCGACCTCGTCGGACACGGGCCCGCACCGCGGTCCCCCCGGGGGTGCGGACACCCTCGTCCCCGCCCTGGGCCGTGTCAAGCACCACACCAGGAGCACCGGCCGGTGCCACGCGGACGGAGACACTGCGCTGCCGACCCGCAGGGGGCGTCAGAGGGCTGCCACGGCGGGATTACGCTCCCCGTTCCATGGGTGACCAGCGCAACGATGCGGACAGACCCGACCGCTTCGCCGGCGACCCGGCGTTCGCGGTGCACGAGGGCGGCAAGCTGCGGGTACGCCCCACCCGGTCCATCGAGTCCATCGCCGACCTGGCCCTGACCTACACGCCGGGCGTCGCCCGGGTCTCCAGCGCCATCGCCGCCGAGCCCGCCCTGGCCCGCCGCTTCACCTGGGCACCGCGGGTGGTCGCCGTCGTCTCCGACGGCACCGCGGTCCTCGGCCTCGGCGACATCGGCCCGGCCGCCTCGCTGCCGGTGATGGAGGGCAAGGCCTGCCTGTTCAGCGAGTTCGCCGGGCTGTCCGCCGTCCCCGTCGTGCTGTCGACCACCGACGTCGACGAGATCGTCGAGGCGGTGGCCGCGGTCGCGCCGTCGTTCGGCGGGATCAACCTGGAGGACATCAGCGCGCCGCGCTGCTTCGAGATCGAGGACCGGCTGCGCGAGCGGCTCGACATCCCGGTCATGCACGACGACCAGCACGGGACGGCGATCGTCGTCCTGGCCGCCCTGCGCAACGCCGCGAAGGTGGTCGGGCGGGAGATCGGCGACCTGCGGGTGGTCGTCGCCGGCGCCGGCGCGGCCGGTGTGGCGTGCACGAAGATCCTGCTCGGAGCCGGGATCGGCGACATCTCGGTCGCCGACTCCAAGGGGATCCTGCACGCCGGGCGGGAGGACCTCACCCCCGTCAAGCGCTGGCTGGTCGAGAACACCAACCGCGCCGGGCACGCCGGCACGATGGTCGACGCGCTCGCCGGCGCCGACGTCTACCTGGGGCTCTCCGGCGGCTCGGTGCCCGAGTCGGCGATCGCCGCGATGGCCGACGACTGCATCGTGTTCTCCCTGGCCAACCCGATCCCCGAGGTCGACCCGGACATGGCGGCGAAGTACGCCGCCGTCGTCGCCACCGGGCGCAGCGACCTGCCGAACCAGATCAACAACGTGCTGGCCTTCCCCGGCGTCTTCCGCGGGGCCATCGACGCCGGCGCCACGGCGATCACCGAGGAGATGAAGCTGGCCGCGGCGACCGCGATCGCCGACGTCGTCGGCGACGACCTGCGGCCGGACCACATCGTCCCCAGCCCGCTCGACCGGCGGGTGGCCGAGGCGGTCGCGGCTGCGGTCGCCGCCTGCGCCCGCGCGGAGGGCGTCACCGCCTGAGCGGAGTGGATCCGTCGCGGGAACGCCGACGGGTCCACTCCGACAGCACGGCGGCGAGGGGGAGCAGCCACAGCGCTCGGGCGAGCAGCCAGCCCGGGCCACCGGGCGGGTCGTGCAGGCCCGGCAGCGGGCCCAGCGGCAGGGTGGCCAGCCACAGCGCGACGAGCCCCGGCTGGTGCAGCAGGAAGACCGGCAGCGCGGCCCGGTCGACGGCGCGGACCACCGGCCGGTCCCCGAGCCGCGCCAGCCGGGGTGCCGCGAGCCCGGCGAGGCCCGCCTGGGCCAGCGCGAGGCACACGGTGGCGGCCGAGGGCGAGTCGAGGTTGGACCCGGCGGTGCCCGGCACGCCCACCGCCGCGGCCGGGAGCCCGCCGACGCCGACGAGCAGCACCACCCCGGCGAGGCCGCCGAGCGCCAGCGCGGCGGCGGTGGCGCGGGGGAGCGGCCGGCGGGCCGCGGCGACGCCGAGCTGCCACGGCACCCACCAGGCGGCGACCACCAGCGGGGGCGCGGCGAGGGCCAGGGCCACGGGAAGGACGACGGCGGCCCGCCCGAACCGGCGGTCCAGCCGGACCAGCACCGGTGTCGCGGCCAGCAGGAGGAGGTGCACGCCGAGGAACCACAGCGGGCTCAGCGAGAGGACGACCACCCGCCGCACGAGGCTCTGCGACGTGCCGGCCAGCGCCAGGGCCGCCGCGACGCAGGCCACCGCGCCCACCAGGACGGCGACCGGCCGGAGCAGCCGGCGGACGCGGCGCGTCCACCACCGCCCCCACGGCCCGCCGTCGGCCGACCAGCTGCGCGCGGCGGCGGAGCCCGCGACGAGGAAGAACAGGCCGAGCGTCTGCAGCAGCCAGCTGACCGGCGCCAGCTCCGGCACCGTGCGCAGCGGGCTGTCCAGCCGCACGGCGCCGTCGCCCGCCCGCGGCGCGACCGGCGCCGTCACCAGCCAGTGGCCCAGCACCACGCCGACGACGGCCAGCGCGCGCAGCGCGTCGACGGCCGGATCACGGCGGGCGGTCACGCGGCGCTCCCGGGCCGCCGGCCGGTCGCGACCGCGGCGATCGCGGCCAGCGACGCCGAGCCGGGCCGGAAGTAGCCGTCGTGCCCGCCCGCCCCGCCGGTGGGCAGGGTCCGCGCCCCGAAGTCGGGGTCGGTGGGGTCGGTGCCGTGGCCGAGGTCGCCGATGCGGGCCGCGGGCACCCGGCCGATCCAGTCGTCGTCGCTGCGGCCGGCCCAGACCCGCGCCGGCGTGCCCAGCTCCGCCGTCGTGCCGGCCCGCGCCCCGGGGCTGGCCAGCAGGACCAGGTCGCCGGCGGCCAGGTGGTCCGCGGCCAGCGCCACCACGACGGCGCCGTAGCTGTGCCCGACCACGGTCACCGACCCGGCGGGGCTCAGGTCGTCGACGAAGCGGACCAGCGCCGCGGCCCCGGCGCGGGCGAGGCGGCCGGAGGCGGCGTCCAGCCCCAGCCCCTGCGGGGTCGGGTAGCCCACCCACAGCACGACGGCGAGCTCCGGCCCGCCGGCCTCGGCCAGCGCCCGCGCCCAGCCGGAGGGACGGCGCTGCGGCCGCCGGGCGTCGGCGAGCGTGCCCAGGTCGATGTCCGACCCCGGGACCAGCACCGCCACGTGCGCCGCGGTCGCCGGGTCGCCCAGCGCCACCACCGCCAGCCCGCGCCCGGCCGGGTCGCAGCCGAGCACGCGCACCTGGTCCCGGCCGTCCGGCGCGAGGCGCTCGGCCAGCCGGGCGGCGCACCCGGGGTCGCGGACCACCGGCGGCGGCACGGCCGCCTCCGCCGGCGGCGCGAGGAGTCCGACGGCCAGCGCGGACAGGACGCCGACCAGGGCCGATGCCCGGCGGCGGGTGGTCGTCACGTTCCCCGACGCTAGGCACGGACGGTCGCCGGGTCGTCACACCCAGGAGCCGTCTTCCGCGTGCTACCCGGGTACGTCCCCACCGGGGGAGACCAGCCCCGTCTCGTACGCCAGGACGACGGCCTGGGCGCGGTCGCGCACCCCCAGCTTGGTGAACACGCGGCTCACGTGGGTCTTCACCGTCTGCTCGGCGACCACCAGCCGGGCGGCGATCTCGGTGTTGGACAGCCCGCGCGCGACCAGCCGCAGCACCTCCGTCTCCCGCTCGGTCAGGCCGGCCAGGGCACCGGGCCGGCCCGGCGGCGGCACGGCCGCCCGGCGCGCGGCGACGAAGTCGGCGATCAGCCGCCGGGTGACGGTGGGGGTGATCAGCGCGTCGCCGGCGGCCGCGACGCGGACCGCCTGCAGGAGCTCGGCCGACGGGGCGTGCTTGAGCAGGAAGCCGCTGGCCCCCGCGCGCAGGGCGTCGTAGACGTAGTCGTCGAGGTCGAAGGTGGTGAGCACGACGACCTTGGGCGCGGCCGCGCCGTCGGCCAGCAGCGCCCGGGTGGCCTCCAGCCCGTCGAGCACCGGCATGCGGACGTCCATCAGGACGACGTCCGGTCCGGTGCCCGCCGCGGTCAGGTCGGCGACGCGGCGCAGCGCCTCGGCGCCGTCCCCGGCCGTGCCCACCACCTCGATGTCGGGCTGGGCCGCGAGCAGCGCGGCCAGCCCCTCACGGACCATCTCCTGGTCGTCGACCATGAGCACCCGGATCACGACCCGCCCTCCCCGTCGAGCGGCAGCTCGGCGACCACCGCGAACCCGCCGTCCCCGGTCGGCCCGGCGTCGAGCCGGCCGCCGTGCAGCTCCGCCCGCTCCCGCATGCCGAGCAGCCCCACGCCCGCGCCCGGGGTGCCCGGCGTGCCGCCGGGGCCGTTGACCACGGACAACCGCAGCGCCCCGTCGCGCGGGGTCAGCTCCAGGCGAACGGCCGCACCCGGGGCGTGCCGGACGGCGTTGGCCAGCGCCTGCTGCGCGATCCGGTACGCCGACAGCCCCACGCCGGCCGGCACCGGCACCGGCTCGATGGCGGCCGACACCTCGACGCCGGCGGCGCGGGTCTGGTCGACCAGCCCGCCGAGCCCGTCCAGCCCCGGCTGCGGGGCGCGCTCGGCCTGGTGGTCGTCGGCGCGCAGCACCCCGAGCAGCTGCTGCAGGTCGGTCAGCGCCCGGCGCGCGGTGCCGGCGAGCTCGGCCAGCTCGGCGCCGGCCGCCGGCGACAGCTCCGGCAGCCGGTAGGGCGCCGTCTCGCAGCGGACCGCGATCAGCGACAGCTCGTGCGCGAGGACGTCGTGCATCTCCCGCGCGATGCGGGCGCGCTCGGCGAGGGCGCCGCGCTCGGCCTGCGCCGCCGCCGTCCGCGCCTGCTCCCGGGCGAGCGCGCGCCGGGCGTCCCAGCGGGCGCCGAGGCTGGCCCCGAGGAGGACGGGGACGAGCGCGCCGAGGACCGAGTAGACGACGGTGTCGATCCCACCGGGCCACGTCAGCAGCGGCGCGAGGACCACCGGCAGCAGGGCCGAGAGCGCGGCCAGCGCGACGACGTCGCGGCGGGGCAGCACCCACGCGGCGGCGAACAGCACCGGCACCCACAGGCACCACTGCCACGGCTCGAGGAGCAGGTCGGAGGGGTCGGGCCGGAGGATCAGGAACGGGATCCCGAGCCACGCGGCGGTGACCACCCGCCAGGCGGGGAGCGGCCGCCACACCGCGAGCACGACCAGGCCGGCGAGCGGGAGCAGCACCAGGAACGCCAGCCCACCGGTCATCCGCCCGGCGTCGTTGATCAGGCTCGACGCCGCCGTGGCGACGATCAGCCCGTACGCGGCGACCGCCGCCACCAGCAGCCGACGCAGCCGGCGCCCGAGCAGCAGCCACGGGGGCCGGCCGACGTCGGGACGGCCCCACATGACCGCGGCCACGGCCCGGAGGGCGGTCACGGTCGGGCGGGCCGGTAGACCAGGTCGAGGACGCCGGCCAGCAGCCGCTCGGCGACCGGTCGGGGGAGGGCGGCGACCAGGGCGTGCACGGGCGCCATGCGCTCGGGCAGCCGGCCGCCGCCGACGCCGGCGACCTCGAGCAGGGCGTCGACCTCGGCCACGGTGAGCGTCGCCGGGTCGATGGTGGCCGCCGCGGCGACCAGGTCGGGATCGGCCACCGGTGCGGGCAGGGCCGCCGCGGCCTTGGCGGCGTCGGCGAGGTCGGCCAGCAGGGCGTCGACCCGGCCGGCGGTGGCGCCGGTGACGGTGAGGTGCAGCGTCGCCGGCAGGTCGGCGCCGCCGGGCTGGGGGAACGGCGGCTGGGGCTGCAGCAGCCAGCCGCGGGCGGTCATCTCGTCGGCGAGGTTGAGCACGTCGATGCCGTCCGGGCCGTCCTGCGCGACCGCGACCAGGGTGGCGACCGGTGCGCCGACGACCCGCAGGCCCTCGATCCCGGCGATGCCCTCGGCCAGCGCGACCGTCGCCGCGCGGGTGCCGCGGGCCAGCCGCCGGTAGCCGTCGTCGCCGAGGTACCGGTGCACCGCCCAGGCGGCGGCCATCGGCCCGGCCGGGCGGGTGCCGGCCAGCGTCGGGTTGACCACCGGGTAGCCGGGCCAGCCGGCGGTCGAGAACCAGTGCGCCTGCCGCAGCTCGGGCTCGACGGTGAGCAGCAGGGAGACGCCCTTGGGCGCGTAGCCGTACTTGTGCAGGTCGACCGAGAGCGAGGTGACCCCGGGGACGGCGAGGTCGAACGGCTCGGGGACGTCGTCGAGGAACGGCAGCACCCACCCGCCGATGCACGCGTCGACGTGGCAGGGGACCCCCGCGCCGGCGGCGAGACCGGCGATCTCGCCGACCGGGTCGAGCACGCCGTGCGGGTAGGACGGCGCGCTGACCACGACCAGCGCCGTCCGCCCGTCGAGCGCGGCGCGGATCGCGGCCGGCACGGCGCGGCAGGTGTCCGGGTCGACCGGGACGTCGACGACGTCGAGGCCGAAGAGGTGGGCGGCCTTGCGGAACGCGGCGTGCGCGGTGACCGGCAGCAGCAGGGTCGGCGTGCCGGTGCCGCCGCGCGAGCGCCACCGCTCCCGGGCGGCCAGCACCGCCAGGAGGCAGCTCTCGGTGCCGCCGGAGGTGAGCGTGCCGACGGCGCCGGGCGGGCCGTGCAGCAGCTCCAGCGCGGCGCCGACCAGGTCGTCCTCGATGCGCGCGACGCTGGGGAAGGCGGTCGGGTCGAGCGCGTTGGTCCACTGGTAGGCGGCCTGGGCGGCGGCCGCGAGGTCGTCGAGGTCGGCGAGGCCCGAGTCGTAGACGTAGGCCATCGTCGCCCCGCCGTGGGTGGGCACGTCGTCGGCCTGCAGCGCGGTGAGCTCGGCCAGGACGTCGTGCGGGTTCACGCTTCCTCCAGTCGGTAGCGGGCGAAGACGGGGACGGCGGCCAGCACGATCAGCGCTGGGATCACGCTGAAGCCCAGCCGGACGGCGGTGACCGCGGCGGAGGACTGCGCGACGTCGTCCCCGGTGGAGGAGACGTAGCCGGCCCCCCCGAGCAGCAGGCCGAGCAGGCCCGGGCCGACGGCGAGACCGAGGGTCTCGGCGGCGGTCCAGACCCCCGTGAAGACGCCGGCCCGGCGCTGCCCGGAGGCCGCCTCGTCGGCGGCGATCACGTCGGGCAGCATCGCCAGCGGGAACATCTGCATGCCGGCGTAGCCGATGCCGACCAGCACCACGAGCGGGAGCACCGCGCCCGTGCCGCCGTCGTCGCCGAGGGCCAGGGCCGCGGCGCCGAAGGCGAACAGCACCGAGGACATGAGCAGCCCGGCGCGCTTGCCGAGCTTCCGGCTGACCCGCAGCCACAGCGGCATGACCAGGATCGCCGGGCCCACGAGCGCCGCGAACAGCAGCGTGCCGGCGGCCTCGTCGCCGAGCACGTGCTGCGAGTAGTAGGGGACGCCGGCGAGCATCACGCCGATGCCCAGCGCCTGGACGACGAAGCCGATCAGCAGCACGCGGAACGGCCGCGAGCCCCAAGCCAGCCGCAGCGTCGTCCCGAGCCGGCCCTCGCTGCGCACCCGGGTGAGGGTGGGGGCGCTGCGGGTGCCCCAGACCGCGCCGAGCATGCCCACGGCGAGCAGGACGGCGACGAACGCGGCCATCGCCAGGTAGCCGCCCCGGCCGCCGCCGGCCGCGTCGACCACCGCGGGCGCACCGGCCCCGGCCAGCAGGATGCCGACGGCCAGCGCGGCGACCCGCCAGGACATCAGCGTGGCCCGCTCGCCGGGGTCGTCGGTGATCTCGGCCGGCTGGGCGACGTAGGGCACCTGGAAGCAGCCGTACGCGGTCGCGGCCAGCAGGAAGGTGACCGCCACCCACGTCGCCGCGACACCCGGCGAGCCGCCCGGCCCGGCGAAGACCAGCACGAACAGCAGCGGCAGGGTCAGACCGCCGGCCAGCATCCACGGCCGCCGCGGCCCCCAGCGGCTCTCGGTGCGGTCGGACCGGCTGCCGATCCACGGGTTGAGCAGCACGTCCCACGCCTTGGGCGCGAACACCACCGCGCCGGCCAGCCCGGCGGCCACCCCGAGCACGTCGGTCAGGTAGTAGAGCAGCAGCAGCCCGGGCACCGTGCCGAACGCCGCCGTCCCGATCGAGCCCACGGCGTACCCGACGTGCGTGCCCCGGCCGAGCCGCGCGGGGGAGGAGACGGCGGTCACGGCCGGAACCGTAACGGCTCGTGCGCCTGGATCCGGCCCCCTGCAGGGGCCCGCCGCGAGCGTGCGAGCGGTGGGGGCAGGGGGTCCTCCTTCAATCGCCTTTGACGTTCACCAGCTGGCGGAGGGTGTGGCGGATCTCGACGAGGTCCTTCGCGTCCTCCATGACGACGTCGACCGGTTTGTAGGCCTGGGGGATCTCGTCGAGGAAGACGTCGCTGTGCCGCCACTCGATGCCCGTCATCGCCTCGTCGAGCTGCGCCCGCGTGAACGTCCTCCGGGCGGCGCTGCGCGAGTACGCCCGCCCCGCGCCGTGCGGTGCCGACTCCAGCGCCAGCGGGTTGCCCAGGCCGGTGGTCACGTAGCTCGCCGTCCCCATGGAGCCGGGGATGAGCCCCTCCTGGCCGTGCCGGGCCTGGATCGCCCCCTTGCGCGACACCCACAGGTCGACACCGTCGTGCGTCTCCCGCTGGGTGAAGTTGTGGTGGGCGTTGATCCGCTCGTGCTCGGGCGTCCCGTCGGCCCGCATGTGCCGGGCCAGGCAGTCGGCGACCCGGTCCATCATCTCCTCGCGGTTGAGCAGGGCGAAGTGCTGCGCCCACCGCAGCTCGGCGATGTACCGGTCGAACTCCGCCGTCCCCTCCTCGAGCCAGGCGAGGTCGCGGTCGGGCAGGTCGAGCCGCTCCCGGCGGGCCCGCTCGGCGGCGATCGCGATGTGCGTCTGCGCGATCTTGTTGCCCACCCCGCGGCTGCCCGAGTGCAGGAACAGCCAGACCCGCTGCCGCTCGTCGGCGGTGACCTCGATGAAGTGGTTGCCCGAGCCGAGGCTGCCCAGCTGCAGCGGCCAGTTCGGCGCCGTCGCGTTGACCGAGCCGAGGACGCCGAGCTCCTCGCCGTAGCGCTCGAGCTCGGCGACCCGCGCCTGCGCCGTCGCGGTCAGCCGCTTGTTGTACCGGCCGGCCGAGAGCGGCACCGCCCGCTCGATGTCACCGCGCAGCGGGGCCAGCGGCCCGCGGCCGCGGACCTCGTCCACCGACCACGGGGTGCGGACGGCGATCATGCCGCAGCCGATGTCCACGCCGACCGCGGCCGGGATGATCGCGCCGCGGGTCGGCAGCACCGAGCCGACCGTGGCGCCCTTGCCCAGGTGCGCGTCGGGCATGAGGGCGACGTGCGGGTGCACGAACGGCAGGGACGCGGTGCGCTCGGCCTGCGCCAACGTCTGCTCGTCGAGGATGCTCGCCCAGTTCAGGAGCTTGTCCGACAGCTGTTCCACGCACCGAGTCTGCGGCCGTTCCGGCTCCCGGGCGACCGAATCGCGGTCGGGGGATCACACCCGCCCTCGGGTCAGCCGGTGCCGGTGATGCGGTCGACGACCGGTTCGACGGCCGCCGATACGCCGGTGTTCAGGTACAGGAAGACGAGCGTCGCCACCGCGAACGCCGGGACCAGCAGCACCTTCTCGATCGTCGCGCCGGTGCGCAGGTGGATCGGCGAGAGCCGGCACTTGTGGATCACCCAGATCACCGGCACCGGGATGCCCTCGCGGGTCAGGAAGTCGCCCACGATGTGCGCGAGCACGCCGACGCCCACGGCGTAGGGCAGCCACATCGGCGCGGGGGAGTGGTCGAGGAACAGCCAGGCGCCACCCCACGAGATGACCAGGTTGCCCAGGATCGTGTTCTCGGCCCGGCCCGGGATGACGAAGTGCAGCGCGCGCAGGGCCAGGCCGATCGCCAGGGCCAGCACCAGCAGGCTGGTGGCGAAGTTCTCCGCGGCGGCCATCGCCAGGAAGCCGAACACCAGCGGGGCCAGGACCGCGTCGTGCGTGCCCCAGCGGTGGCCGCCGGAGATCTTGTTGATCAGCGCCGCGGGCAGGTCGGTGATCGGCCCCCACATGCGCGAGATCGTCGTCCGCTGCTGGTCGAGGTCGGGCAGCATCGCGAACCCGCCGGCCGCGGCGACCCAGGCGCCCTGCGCCACGGCGCCGTGGACGGGGGCCCAGGGCAGGGTGGCCGCGCCCGCGGCGAGGCCCGACAGGGCATGCGAGTGACCGAGCACGCACACAGGGTGCCGCTCACCTGATCGGATGTCGGGACGCCACACCGAGAGGCCCCTCTGCAGGGTCCCACCGCGAGCGTGCGAGTGGCGGGGGGCAGGAGGGGTCCTTCAGTCCTCGTCGTCCTCGGTGCCGCCGCGGGCCAGCCAGGTGGCCAGCCGCTCGATCGGCACCTCGAAGTCGGGGTGCTGGTCGACGAAGGCCTGGAGCTGGTCGGCCAGCCAGGCGAGGGTCACCTGCTCCTCGCCCCGCCGGTCGGCCAGCTCCTCCAGCCCCCGATCGGTGAAGTACACGTCAGCGGGCGAAGGCCGACGCCACCAGCTCGCGCTGCTCGACGTCGTGCACCTTGGCCGAGCCGACCGCCGGGCTGGCCGACGCCTTGCGGCTGACGCGGCGCAGCGCACGGCCGCCGAGCTCCTCCGGCAGGTTGATCGCCATGAACTGCCAGGCGCCCATGTTGGCCGGCTCCTCCTGCACCCACACCAGGTCGTGAGCGTTCGGGTACCGGTCGAGCACCTCGCGGATCTGCGCGGCGGGCAGCGGGTAGAGCTGCTCGACCCGGACGATCGCGGTGTCGGCGATGCCCTCGGCCTCCCGGTGCGCGCCGAGGTCGTAGGCGACCTTGCCGCTGCAGAGCAGCACCCGGCGGACGGCCGACGGGTCGAGCGGCTCGCCGCCCACGCCCGGGTCGCCCAGCACCGGCTGGAAGTTCTCCTCGGTGAAGTCGGCGACCTGGCTGACCGCCGCCTTGGCCCGCAGCAGCGACTTCGGCGTGAACACCACCAGCGGCCGGTGCACGTCGGAGAGCGCCTGGCGGCGCAGCAGGTGGAAGTAGTTCGCCGGCGTCGTGCAGTTGGCGACCGTCATGTTGTTCTCGGCGCACAGCTGCAGGAACCGCTCGATCCGGCCGCTGGAGTGGTCGGGCCCCTGGCCCTCCAGGCCGTGCGGCAGCAGCAGGACGACGCCGGAGCGCTGCCCCCACTTCGCCTCGCCGGAGCTGATGAACTCGTCGATCACCATCTGGGCGCCGTCGACGAAGTCGCCGAACTGCGCCTCCCACAGCACCAGGGCCTTCGGGTTGGCCACCGAGTAGCCGTACTCGAAGCCGAGGGCGGCGTACTCGGAGAGCAGCGAGTCGTAGACGAAGAACTTCGCCTGGTCCTCGGAGAGGTTCAGCAGCGGCGTGTACTCGCGGGCGTTGTCCCGGTCGATGAGCACCGAGTGCCGCTGCACGAAGGTGCCCCGGCGGGAGTCCTGGCCGGCGAGCCGGACGGGGACGCCCTCCATGAGCAGCGAGCCGAACGCGGTCAGCTCGCCCATCGCCCAGTCGATGTTGCCCTCGCTGGCCATCGCCGCGCGCCGCTCGAGCATCCGCTTGAGCTTCGGGTGGACCGTGAAGTCCTCGGGCAGCGAGACGTGGGCGTCGCCGATGGTCTTGAGGACCTCGGTGCTGATCGCCGTCCGCACCGTGGACTCCTGCGGGGTGCGCGGGTCCATCACCGGCTCCGGCTTGGCCGAGTCCTGCGCGTCGTGGGTCTCGGCGAACGCCCGCTCCAGCTGGCCGCGGTAGTCCTTGAGGGCCTCCTCGGCCTCCTGCAGCGTGATGTCGCCGCGGCCGACCAGCGCCTCGGTGTACAGCTTCCGGACCGAGCGCTTGCGGTCGATGATGTCGTACATCAGCGGCTGCGTCATCGACGGGTCGTCGCCCTCGTTGTGCCCGCGGCGGCGGTAGCAGATGAGGTCGATGACGACGTCCTTCTTGAACGCCTGCCGGTAGTCGACCGCCAGCCGGGCCACCCGGACGCACGCCTCCGGGTCGTCGCCGTTCACGTGGAAGATCGGCGCGCCGATCATCCGGGCCACGTCGGTCGAGTAGAGGCTCGACCGGGCGGCCGCCGGGCTGGTGGTGAAGCCCACCTGGTTGTTGATGACGACGTGCACCGTGCCGCCGGTGCGGTAGCCGCGCAGCTGGGAGAGGTTCAGCGTCTCGGCGACCACGCCCTGGCCGGCGAAGGCCGAGTCGCCGTGCAGCAGGACGGGCAGGACCGTGAAGCCGCTCTCGCCCTTGTTGATCATGTCCTGCTTGGCGCGGGCGATGCCCTCGAGCACCGGGTTGACCGTCTCGAGGTGGCTCGGGTTGCTGGCCAGCGAGACGTCGATCGAGGCCTCGCGGAACGGGTTGGCGAAGGTGCCCTCGGCGCCGAGGTGGTACTTCACGTCGCCGGAGCCCTGCACCGTCGAGGGGTCGATGTTGCCCTCGAACTCGCCGAAGATCTTCGAGTAGCTCTTGCCGAGCACGTTGGCCAGCACGTTCAGCCGGCCGCGGTGGGCCATGCCGATCGCGACCTCGTCGAGCTCGTAGTCGGTGCCGGCGATGAGCACCTCGTCGAGGATGGGGATGACCGACTCGCCGCCCTCGAGGCTGAACCGCTTCTGCCCGACGTACTTGGTCTGCAGGAAGGTCTCGAACGCCTCGGCGGCGTTCAGCCGGCCGAGGATGTGCTTCTGCTTCTCACGGTCGGGCTGCTCGTGCTTGACCTCGATGCGCTTCTGCAGCCACTCCCGCTCCTCGGGGTCGGTGATGTGCATGTACTCCACGCCGACCGTGCGGCAGTAGGAGTTGCGCAGCACGCCGAGGATGTCGCGCAGGGCCATCGTGCGCTCGCCGGCGAAGCCGCCGACGGGGAAGTGCCGGTCGAGGTCCCACAGGGTCAGCCCGTGCTCGACGATGTCGAGGTCGGGGTGGGTGCGGACCTTGAACTCCAGCGGGTCGGTGTCGGCCATCAGGTGGCCGTTGCGCCGGTAGGCCTCGATGACCTCGATGACCCGCGCTTCCTTGTCGATCTGCCCCTCGTGGCTGATCCGCACGTCCGGCACCCAGCGGACCGGCTCGTAGGGGATGCGCAGCGAGCGGAAGACCTCGTCGTAGAAGCCGTCCTCGCCCAGCAGCAGGCCGTGGATGCGGCGCAGGAAGTCGCCGGACTCGGCGCCCTGGATGATCCGGTGGTCGTAGGTGGAGGTCAGCGTGATGATCTTGCTGACCGCCATCTCGGCGAGCGCCTCGGGGCTCATCCCCTGGAACTCGGCCGGGTACTCCATCGCGCCGACGCCGATGATCGCGCCCTGCCCGGCGGTGAGCCGCGGCACCGAGTGGTTGGTGCCGATGGTCCCCGGGTTGGTCAGGCTGATCGTGGTGCCGGAGAAGTCCTCGACGGTCAGCTTGCCCGCGCGGGCACGCCGGATGATGTCCTCGTAGCCGCCCCAGAACTGGGCGAAGTCCATGGCCTCGGCGGCCTTGATGTTGGCGACCACCAGCGAGCGGGTGCCGTCGGACTTCGGCAGGTCGATCGCCAGCCCGAAGTTGACGTGCTCGGGCTGCACGAGCACCGGCTTGCCGTCGACCTCGGCGAAGGCGTTGTTCATGTTCGGGAAGTCGCGCAGCGCCCGGACCAGCGCGTAGCCGATCAGGTGCGTGAACGAGACCTTCCCGCCGCGCGAGCGCGCCAGGTGGTTGTTGATGACGATGCGGTTGTCGGCGAGCAGCTTCGCCGGCACGGCCCGGACGCTGGTCGCCGTCGGGACGGCCAGCGACGCGTTCATGTTCTTGACGACGCTGGCCGCGGCACCGCGCAGCGGGGTGCGCTTCACGCCGTCGCCCTCGGCCTTCGCGGGCGCCGGCTTGGCGGCCGGCTTCGGGGCAGGGGCGGCCGGCTGCTGCTGGTCGGCGCGGTCGGCGGCCCGGCCCACCACGGTGGCCTCGGTGCGCTCGGGGACCGGGGTCGCGCGCGGCGCGGACTCGGGGGCGCTCGGGGCGACGGCGGGGCCGCTCTGCTGGGTGGCCGAGCCCTGCGTGGCCGCGGCGGCCGGGGCGCTCTTGGAGGTGGCGGGCTCCGCCGGAGCGGGGGCGGGCGCGGGCTCGGCAGGCGCCGGGGCGGGGGCCGCGCCGTTCGGCTGGGCCGGCTGCTCGCGGTCGAGACCGGAGGACACCGGGCTGCCGGGCCGGTAGTCGGCGAAGAACTCGTGCCAGGCCTGGTCCACGCTGGACGGATCGGCGAGGTACTGCTGGTACATCTCCTCGACCAGCCACTCGTTGGTGCCGAATCCCGCCACGGAGGAGGAGTTCGTGGAGGACGGCCGGGATGAGCTCACGCTTGACACGGGGGCGAGTGCCTTCTTCGTCTGTGGACGTTTTCGGACCGGGTGGCGAGTCTACGCCCGGGGCCTGCCCGGACACCGGGCGAACCCGGCTGTCACGACGCGTCTCGCACCGGGGGTCAGTCGGTCGCGCCGTGCGCCACGAGCAGCTCGGCCAGGGCGTCGCTGCGGGAGGCCTGCCCGTCGTCGTGCCTGCGGGAACGCGCGGCGGTGACCCGGCTGATGTCGAGCGCGCTGGCGCCGTCGTTGGTGGTGGCGTTGACGTCGGCCCCGGCGGCCAGCAGGACGCGCACCACCTCGGGCGCGTCGCCGGTGCCGCCCGCGGCCACGGCCGCGTGGATCGGGGTGCGGCCGGACTCCGGGTCGCGGCGGTCGACCTGCGCGCCGGCGTCGAGCAGCATCCGCACCAGCTCCACGTGCGCCCGCCCGGCGGCCGCGTGCAGCGCCCCGCCGTCGGCGTCGGCGCCGCGGTCGAGCAGCAGCCGCGCGGTGCCCGCTGCCCCACCGTGCGCGGCGAAGGCCAGCAGGTCCACGCCGGTCACCGGGTCGGCGAGGCGGGCGCCCGCGTCGAGCTCGCGGGCGAGCTGGTCGACGTCGTCGAGGAACGCCGCGCTGGCCGCGTCGACCGGGGCGCCGAGCTCGCGCAGGACGGCCACCAGCTGCGGCGCGAACTCGAGCGCCACGTGCAGCGGCGTGCGGTCGTGCTCGGTGACGGCGTGGACGTCGGCCCCGGCCACGACGAGCAGCCGGACGATCTCCTCCTGCCCCTCGGCGACGGCCACGTGCAGCGGCGCCCAGCCGCTGTGGCCGTCCCGCTCCACGGTGCGCGCGAGCAGCCGCGGGTTCTCCGCCACGGCGGTGCGGACCGCCTCGGCGTCGCCGGCGGCGATCAGCCGGACCAGGCGTTGGACCGTCATGCGGGTGGTCATGCGCGATCGCCCCCGTTCCGGGTCGTCGGTGGTCGCGTGCGCAGCTCCCGGGGCGCCCGACGACGTCACACGACGTCGCGCCGGACGGCGAGGAACGTCCCCAGGACGGCCGCCACCAGACCGTAGCCGAGCAGCAGCAGGCCGCCCTGCCAGGGCTCCAGGAGGTCCGGCGCCTGGAAGTCGGAGGTGACGGCCTGCACCGCGCCGCCGGGCAGCCACTTGTAGGCGCCCTGGATGGCGCCGATCGAGGAGACGATCGGCTCGACGACGTAGAGGTAGACCAGCGAGCCGACGATCGCGCCGACCTGGTTGCGCAGCAGCGCGCCGACGCCGACGCCGATCACGGTGAAGACCACCAGCACGAGGCCGGCCGCGGTGAGCGTCTGCAGGTTGTCGGCGTCCAGCGCGGGCGCATTGCCGCGGGCCCCCGCGTAGAGCAGCACCACGAGCACGTTCACGGCGAGCACCAGCAGCGCGAACGGCACCGCGACCAGCGCGTACGCCAGCACCTTGGCGGCCACGACCCGGCCCCGCTTCGGGGTGGTGAGGAAGGTCGGCGTCGCCGTCCGGTGCCGGTACTCCTGCGTCATCCCGATGATGCCCAGGATCAGCAGCAGCACGCTGGCGTTGGCCGCGACGGAGAAGACGAGCTCGGCGTACTGGGGGTCGTCCACCGCCGGCAGGCCCGGCTGGCCGTTCTGCTCCACACCGGCCAGCCCCGTGAACAGGGCGGCGAAGCCGCCGGCCATGACGCAGGCGCCGACGAGCAGGCCGATCCACACGCGGGTGGTGAACAGCTTGGTCCACTCGGCGCGCACCAGCCGCGTCATCGGGAGGTCTCCTGGGTGGGGGTCGGGGTGGACGCGGCGTACTGCTCCTGCCCGGCGGTGAGCCGGAAGTAGATCTCCTCGAGGCCGCTGCTCTGCGGGCGCAGCTCGTGCAGCTCGACGCCGGCGGTGAACGCCTGGTGGCCGATCGCGGCCGCGGGCAGCCCGGTCACGGTGAGCGTCTCGCCGTCCTGGGCCGCGACGGCGTGGCCGGCGGTGCGCAGCACGTCGGCCAGCCGGTGCGCCTCGGGGCTGCGCACCAGCACGGTGCCGGCGCCGTCGGCACCGGAGCGCAGCTCGGCGATCGAGCCCTCACGCACCAGCCGGCCGGCGCCGATGATCACCACCCGGTCGGCGGTGTGCTCCATCTCCGACAGCAGGTGGCTGGAGACCAGCACGGTGCGGCCCTCGTTGTGCGCCATGTGCTGCAGGAAGCCGCGCAGCCACTGGATGCCCTCGGGGTCCAGCCCGTTGGCCGGCTCGTCGAGGACGAGGACGGCGGGGTCGCCGAGCAGCGCGGTGGCCAGCGCCAGCCGCTGGCGCATGCCGAGCGAGTAGCCGCCGGCGCGCCGCTTGCCGGCGTCGGCCAGGCCCACCTGGTGCAGCGCCTCGTCGGCCCGCGAGAGCGGCAGCCCCGCCGCCCGGCAGTACACGCGCAGGTGGTTGAGGCCCGACCGCGCGGGGTGGAACGCCGTCTCCAGGACCGCGCCGACCGTGCGGGTCGGCTCGCCCAGCGCCGCGTACGGGACGCCGTCGAACGTGGCCTGGCCGGCGTCCGGGGTCTCCAGCCCGAGCACCATGCGCAGGGTCGTCGTCTTCCCGGCGCCGTTGGGCCCGAGGAACCCGGTGACCGAGCCCGGCTCCACGGAGAACGACAGCGTGTCGACGGCGCGGACGGTGCCGAACGTCTTCGTCAGTCCGCTGACCTCGACGCGCACGGGGTGGGCGCGGGGGGCGGTGGCGCTGGAGATGGCGCACTCCTCGGGTGGGTCCGGGCAGGTCGGTGCCCATCCAAGCGCACCCGCGCGCCGATCCGGGTCATGCCGGGCCCGCAACCGGTCCGCCGTCGGCGAACGGTCGCGGAACGGGAGGCGAACGGCCGCGGTCAGCCCGGGCAGACGTCCGGCACGAAGTGCTGGCTCGACCGGGGCGGGCGGACGTAGTCGTCGCGCACCGGGGGCCGGGGCGGCAGCACCGGGGCTGCGGGGGTGAGGTCCTCGTAGGGGACCTGGGTGAGCAGGTGGCTGATGACGTTGAGCCGGGCGCGCTTCTTCACCTCGGCCTCGACCACCCACCACGGCGCCTCGGGGATGTCGGTCGCGGCGAGCATCGCGTCCTTGGCCCGCGAGAAGTCGACCCACCGGTTGCGCGCCTCGAGGTCCATCGGGCTGAGCTTCCAGCGCTTGGTCGGGTCGTGCAGCCGCGCCTGGAAGCGCCGCTCCTGCTCCGTGTCGCTGACCGAGAACCAGTACTTCAGGAGCTGGATGCCGCTGCGCACGAGCATGCGCTCGAACTCGGGGCACGAGCGCAGGAACTCCCAGTACTCCTCGTCGGTGCAGAAGCCCATGACCCGCTCGACGCCGGCGCGGTTGTACCAGGAGCGGTCGAACAGGACCATCTCGCCGCGGGCCGGCAGGTGGGCCACGTAGCGCTGGAAGTACCACTGCCCCCGCTCGCGCTCGGTCGGCGCGGCGAGCGCGACGATGCGCGCGAAGCGGGGGTTGAGCTGCTCGGTGATGCGCTGGATCGCGCCGCCCTTGCCCGCGGCGTCGCGGCCCTCGAAGACCACGACCACCCGCAGGCCTTTCGCGCGGACGTACTCCTGCTGCTTGACCAGCTCCACCTGCAGCCGGGTCAGCTCCTGCTCGTAGTACTTGGTGCTGAGCCGAGCGGCCGGCCGCGGAGCCTCCTCCACCGAAGTCTTCGGGTGGGCAGCCATGCGCGGCAGCATGGTCCGGGCGGCGTCCCGCATCAACGGGTCCGGCCCTGCCGCGCTCACCGCGGCGGCCGGTCGTCGCGCTCCGGGGTGCCCCCGACCGGGGGAAACGTGGTGACCCGCCCCACAGGCGGTACCGCGCGTCACATACAGTGCGCGCCGTGAGCGACACCCCCTACCGGACCGTGGTCGTCGGCACCGACGGCTCGGAGTCCTCGCTGCGCGCGGTCGCGCGGGCCGGCGCCATCGCCGGGGCCTGCGGGGCCGCCCTCGTCGTCGCCTGCGCCTACCTGCCCACCGACGCCGACGAGCGCGAGCTGGCGCGGGCGCAGGACGTGCTGGGGGACGAGGCCTACCAGGTGGTCGGGTCGCACCCGGCCGAGGACACCGTCAGCCGCGCGGGGGACCGGGCGCGCCAGGCCGGTGCGCGCGACGTGCGCACGGTCGCGGTCATGGGCTCGCCGGTCGAGGCCCTCCTCGACGTCGTCCGGCGGGAGGACGCCGACCTGCTGGTGGTCGGCAACAAGGGGCTCAACGGCATCAAGGGCCGGCTGCTCGGCTCGGTGCCGGCCGACGCCACGCGCCGCTCGGCGGTCGACGTGCTGGTCGTGCACACCACCTGAGAGGCACCATCCACCCCATGGACGACGCCGGGCCGGCCGAGGGCCCGGACCCCCGCGAGGCGCTCGAGCGGCTGCTGCTCGGCGGCCCGCGCCGCTACACCCGGCTGCAGGTGGCCGAGCTCTCCGGCGTGCCCCTCGAGCGCACCCGGCGGCTGTGGCGCGCGCTCGGGTTCGCCGACTCCGCGGACGACGACCCGGCCTACAGCGACGCCGACATCGCCGCGCTGGGCGTGCTGTCCTCGCTGATCGACTCCGGCTTCGTCGGCCCCGACACCGAGGCGACCATCGCCCGCGCCATGGGCCAGGCGCTGTCGCGGCTGGCCGACTGGCAGACCGACATGCTCGCCGACGTGCTGGCCGGCGCGGCGACGCACGAGGGCCGCGGGGCGACGCCGGAGGAGGCGGTCGAGGCCGCGCGCCGGCTGCTGCCGCTGCTGCGCGATGTCCAGGACTACGTCTGGCGCCGCCACCTCGCCGCCAACGCCGACCGGCTGCTCGCCGCCGGCGCCACCGGGGACCGCCGCGAGCTGGCCGTCGGCTTCGCCGACCTGGTCGGCTACACCTCCCGCAGCCGCGGGATGGGCGGCCGCGAGCTCGGCGACATGGTGGAGGACTTCGAGAGCACCGCCGCCGAGGTGATCGCCCGGCACGGCGGCCGGGTGGTCAAGACGGTGGGGGACGGCGTGCTGTTCACCGCGGCCTCCGCGGTCGACGGCGCCGAGATCGCCCTCGACCTGCCCGAGCGCTGGGCCGCCGAGGACCGCCCGCCGCTGCGGGTGGGTGTCGCCTACGGGACGGTGCTCACCCGGCTCGGCGACGTCTACTCGCCCGTGGTGAACCTGGCCAGCCGGCTGACCTCGATCGCGCACCCGCAGGCGGTGCTCGTCGACCGCGAGCTGGCCCGCCGGCTGCGCGGGCTGCCCGCCTACCGGGTGCGGCCGCTGCGCCGGGTCTCGGTGCGGGGCTACGACCACCTGCAGCCGTGGCTGGTGCGCCGCCGCCCCGGCGAGGGCGAGGACACCGCGCTGGAGGCCATGCTCGACGAGATGGCCGACGAGGTGCTCGCCCGGGACGACGACGAGATCGGCGGCTGAGCCCGCGCGGCACCCGCTACAGTGGGCCCGTGCTGTGACCCGGTGACCGACGTCGTCCGTCCTCGACCGCACCGGGAGCACCCCCGCCATGAGCGCCACCCTCGTCGCGCGCGGCCTGGCCGCCGGCCACGGCGCCCGCGTCCTCTTCTCCGACCTCGACCTCGTTGTCGCCCCGGGCGACGTCGTCGGTCTGGTCGGGGTCAACGGCGCCGGCAAGTCCACGCTGCTGCGCACCCTCGCCGGCGAGCTGCCCGCCGAGTCCGGCAGCGTCGCGCTGTCCCCGCCGACGGCGACCATCGGCTACCTGCCGCAGGAGACCGAGCGCCCGGCGGGGGAGACCGTGCTCGCCACGCTGGCCCGCCGCACCGGCGTGACGGCGGCTCAGGCGGCCCTCGACGAGGCCACCGCGGCGCTGAGCGAGGGCCGGCCGGGGGCCGACGACGCCTACGGCGACGCGCTCGAGCGCTGGCTCGCGCTGGGCGGGGCCGACCTCGAGGAGCGGGCCGCCGAGGTGGTCGCCGAGGTGGCACCGGGCATCGCGCTGGACGCCGCGACCGCCGGCCTGTCCGGCGGCCAGGCCGCCCGCGTCGGCCTGGCCGCGCTGCTGCTCGCCCGCTACGACGTCCTGCTGCTCGACGAGCCGACCAACGACCTCGACCTGACCGGCCTGGCGCAGCTCGAGCGGTTCGTCGAGCAGGCGCGGGCCGGCATCGTCGTGGTCAGCCACGACCGCGAGTTCCTCGCCCGCACGGTCACCCGTGTCGTCGAGCTCGACCTCGCCCAGCAGCTGGTGCGGGTGCACGACGGCGGCTACGACGGCTACCTGGTCGAGCGCGAGGTGGCCCGCCGGCACGCGCGCGAGCAGTACGAGGAGTACGCCGGGACAAAGGCCGAGCTCGAGGCGCGGGCGCGGATGCAGCGCAACTGGATGGCCAAGGGCGTCCGCAACGCGGTCCGCAAGGCCGGCAGCGAGCCGGACAAGAACATCCGCGCGCACATGCGGTCGACGTCGGAGAAGCAGGCGGCCAAGGCGCGGATCACCGAGAAGCGCATCGAGCGGCTCGAGGAGGTCGAGGAGCCGCGCAAGGAGTGGGAGCTGCGGATGTCGATCGCCGCGGCCCCCCGCGCCGGCGCCGTCGTGGCCACGCTGCGCGGCGCGGTGGTGCGCCGCGGTGCCTTCACGCTCGGCCCCGTCGACCTGCAGGTCGACTGGGGCGACCGGCTGGCGATCACCGGCGCCAACGGCTCGGGGAAGACGACGCTGCTCGGCGCCCTGCTCGGCCGGGTGCCGCTCGACGAGGGGACAGCGACGCTGGGGCCCTCGGTCCGCATCGGCGAGATCGACCAGGCCCGCGGCCGCTTCCTCGGCGGCGAGCCGCTGCTCGACGCGTTCTCGGCCGAGGTGCCGTCCTGGCCGACCGCGGAGGTGCGCACGCTGCTGGCCAAGTTCGGGCTGGTCGCCGACCACGTGCTGCGGCCCGCGGCCACCCTCTCGCCGGGGGAGCGCACCCGCGCCGGGCTGGCCCTGCTGCAGGCCCGAGGGGTGAACGTGCTCGTCCTCGACGAGCCGACCAACCACCTCGACCTGCCGGCGATCGAGCAGCTCGAGCAGGCGCTGGCCGGCTACGAGGGCACGCTGCTGCTGGTCACGCACGACCGCCGCATGCTCGAGGCGGTGCACACCACCCGCCGGCTCGTGGTCGACGGCGGCCGCGTCACCGAGCGGTGAGCGCCGTCCCCGACCGCGTCCGGTGGGCGGTCGAGCTGCTCGACCCCCGGCCGGACGACGTCGTGCTCGAGGTCGGCTGCGGGCCCGGGGTCGCCGCCGAGCTGGTCTGCGCCCGGCTCACCACCGGCCGGATGGTCGCCGTCGACCGGTCGGCGGTGGCCGTCGAGCGCACGACCCGTCGCAACGCCGGGCACGTCGCGGCCGGGCGGCTGACCGTCGTCGAGGCGGCGCTGGACGGGCTGGACCTGCCCGAGCACGGGGTCGACCGGGCCTTCTCGGTGAACGTGAACCTGTTCTGGACCGGGGACCCCGCCGCGGAGCTCGCGGTGCTGCGCAGGGCGCTGCGGCCCGGTGGGCTGCTGCTGGTCCTCTACGGCACCGGTCCGGGCGGTCCGGACAAGGCGACGGCCGCGGTCGCCGGGGCGCTGGCGGCGCACGGGTTCACCGGGGTGGAGCGCGTCGGGTCCGCGGCCGGCAGCGGGGTGCGCGCGCTCAGGGGATCGGAACCGCCTCGGACGAGCCCACCTGCACCAGGCGCGTGACGCCGGTCAGCGGGTCGAACACGGCCTCCTCCAGCCAGAAGACGTAGACCCCGCCCCGGGTCAGCCCCGTCAGGGTCGTGATGACCGGTGTGCAGCCGGCCGGCTGTGCGACGGTCCGCCGGACCGGGTCGGGCTGCTCGCCGGGCACGACGTCCTGGGAGACCGCCTGCACGCGGTAGCCGGTCACCTCGGGCCGGCCGTCGGCCATCCAGCTGATGGTCGCCGTCCCCGGACCGGGGGTGGCGCCGGGGTTGATCCGCACCGGGTTGGCGTAGCCGCCGCAGACCGCGGGCGGCGGCTCGTCCTCGATGCCGACGCCGTGGGGCACCACGGGCGGCACGAACTCCGGCACCGACGGGCGCGGGACGACGGGGGAGAGGCCGACCTCCGCGGGCTCGGACAGGTCGGGCACCGGCGGGACGACGCCGCCCGAGTCGAGGAACCAGGTCTGCCCGGCCGCCTGGCGGGTGGCCGCCGCCGGCTGCACGTCCGCGTCGGCCGCCGCGCACCCGGTGAGCGCCGCCGAGCACAGGACGAGGACGCCGAGCCGTCGCCGTCCGCCCGCGCGCATCCGCCACCGTCCTCGTCCGGGGAGCCGGTCTCCCTCCAGGACAGCGTCGGCACGCGGCCGCCCGGACTTGACCCGAGCCGGTCAGCCCGGGTCCGCGCCGAGCTCCTCGGGCAGGCCGACGGTGTCCATGCCCGACCACGTCTCGTCGACGTGGTGGGCCAGCACCATCAGGTCGCGCAGCCGGCCCTCCCGGTCGCGGATCTGGTCGCGCAGCAGCGCCTCGCCGCTGAACCCGAGCGCGGTGAACAGCGCCAGCGCGGCACCCTGCTCGGCGACCACCTCGACGACGAGCTTGGTCAGCCCGGCCCGCACCCCCTCGACGAGCGCGTGCCGAGCCAGGTCGCGGCCGAGCCCCCGGCCGCGCGCGTCCGGCGCCAGCACCAGCCGGACCTCGCCGACGTGGTCGGACCAGCCGGGCAGCCGCAGCACGGCCACGTAGCCGTGGATCCGGTCGCCGTCCCGGGCGACCCAGCGATCACCGCCGGTCGTCCACGACCGGACGGTCTCGGCGTCGGTGACGTCCTCCCGGATGAACGTGCGGTCGCCCTCGGGCAGCTCGCGGAAGAAGCGCAGCAGCGCCTCGCAGTCCTCCGCCGCCAGGGGGACGACGGCGGTCACGCGGCCTCCTCGCTGCGCCGGCGGAGGAAGTCCAGGATCGTGGGCACCGTCGTCCGCGCCGCCGTCCGCCCCACCACCAGGCCCATGTGGCCGGCGTCCAGGCACAGCTCGTGCTTGTCCGTGGAGCCGACCAGGTCGACGAGCGGGGCGGTCGCCGCCGGCGGCACGATGTGGTCGCGGTCGGCCCGGACGGTCAGGAACGGCACGGTGACGTCCCGCAGGTGCACCGGGTCGCCGGCCACGGTGAGCCGGTCGGTGAGCATGCCGTTGTCGCGCACCAGCATCCGCACGGTCTCGCGGGCGGCCGCCCCGGGGAACGGCACGTGGTCGTCGGACCAGCCGGTCATCGCCTGGTAGGCCGCGACGTACTCGTCGTTCCAGAGCCGCTCCCAGAGCGTCACGTAGCGGGTCACCTCGGCGGTCGGGGTCAGGCTGCGGAAGCCCTGGACGACGACCGACGGCGGCACGTTGCCGTTCTCGTCGAGCACGTCGTCGACCTCCAGGCCGCCCACCCGGAAGAGGTCGGCCAGCGGGCCCATGTGCCGGAAGTCGACCGGGGTGGCCAGCACGGTCAGGCTGCGCAGCGGCGCGTCGGGGTGGTGCGCGGAGTACAGCAGGGCGAGGTCGCCGCCGAAGCAGTAGCCGAACAGGTTGACCTCGTCGCAGCCCGACAGCTCGCGGACCCGGTCGACCGCGGCGGGGATGTAGTCGTCGACGTAGTCCTCGAGCCGGTTCTGCGCGTCCCGCTCGTCCGGCTCGCCCCAGTCGACCAGGTAGACGTCGAACCCGGCGGCCAGCAACTGCTCGACGAAGCTGTTCCCCGGTGCCAGGTCGAGGACGAAGCTGCGGCTGATCAGGCTGAAGACGACGAGCAGCGGCGGCCGGTAGCGGACTCCGCCGGTGACGTCGGGGTCGCTGCGGTAGTGCCACAGCTGGCACCGACCGCGCTGCCAGACGACGTCCTTGGGGCTCAGGCCGACGCCCGGCCGGTCCAGGCCCGCGGCGAGCTTGATGCCGTTACGGGCCCGCAGGGCGTTGCGCTCGACGTCGCGCCGGACGCGGTCGAGGATCGTCTGCGGGCTCGGCACCGTCGGCACGGAGGTCCTCCACGCTGGTCGGGTCGGTGGTCGTCCGGGGGACCCGGCGCCGTTCGGTCTCCAGCTGCAAGTTCAGGCGGCGGACCTCGCGGTCGAGCGCGCCGATCTGCGCGCGCAGCCGGCTGACGTCGGAGCCGGCGGGCAGGTTGAGCAGGTGCCAGGCCCGGGCGGTCAGCCCGCGCGCCGAGTCCCGTGCCAGCTTCTGCGCCCGCTGCACGAGGGCGGCCCCCTGGGCGAACCCGGGCGTCCGCACGAACGCCTCCGCCCGCGGCGTCACCGCCCTGTCGACGGCGTCGTAGGCCTGCCGCCACCGGGGACCGGTCGATGCCACATCGCTCCCGCGGGCCGCTCCGCTCCTCGCTCGTTCCTCGCTGCGGTGCCCACGGCCGTGTCCGCTCATCGCACGCCCTCCGGGACCTCCACCGCGCGGCGCAGGATCTTGCCGGTCGGCCCCTTGGGCAGCGCGTCGACCAGCCAGACGTGCCGCGGGTACTTGTAGGCCGCCACCCGCGCCCTGGTCCACTCGCGCAGCTCGTCGGGTTCGGCGGTCGCGCCGGGCTTCAGCGCGACGGCGGCGGCGACCTCCTCGCCGAGCTCGGGGTGCGGCACGCCGACGCAGGCCACCTCGGCGACCGCGGGGTGCTCGTAGAGCGCCTCCTCGATCTCCCGCGGGTACACGTTGTAGCCGCCGCGGATGATCATCTCCTTCTTGCGGTCGACGATGAAGAAGTAGCCGTCGGTGTCCTGGCGGGCGAGGTCGCCGGTGCGGAACCAGCCGTCGGGGATCGCCTTCGCCGTCTCCTCGGGCTTGCCCCAGTAGCCGGTCATCACGTTCTCGCCGCGGATGGCGATCTCGCCGACGTCGCCCCGGCCGACGTCGCGGCCGTCGTCGTCGACCAGGCGCATCTCCACCCCGCGGATCGGCGTGCCGATCGAGCCCGGCTTGCGCTCGGCGTGCGGGTGGTTGAAGGAGGCCACCGGCGAGGTCTCCGACAGCCCGTAGCCCTCCAGCACGATGCAGCCGAAGGTCTCCTCGAACGAGCGCATGACCTCCACCGGCATGGCCGAGCCGCCGGAGACGCACAGCCGCAGGCTCGAGACGTCGGCCTGGCCGGCCTCGGGCGCGTGCAGCATCGCGGCGAACATCGTCGGCACGCCCTCGAACACCGTCACCCGGTCGCGCCCGATCACCGACAGCGCCTTGGCGCCGTCGAAGCGGGGGACGAGGGTGAGCAGCGACCCGGCGAGCACGCCGGCGTTGAGCGCGCAGGTCAGGCCGAAGACGTGGAACAGCGGCAGGCAGCCCATGATCACGTCGTCCGGACCGGCCTCGAGCAGCGTCTCGGTGGTGGTGCGCGCGTTGCTGCGCAGCCCGGCGTGGGTCAGCTCCGCGCCCTTCGGGGGCCCGGTGGTCCCCGACGTGTAGAGGATCACCGCCGGGTCGTCGTCGGCCCGCTCGACGGCCTCGGGGAGCCCGTCGGGTGCCATCGCCTGCTCGGGCAGCACGGGGTCGACGGCGATGGCCTCGACGCCGACGGTGGCCGCGGCCTCGGTCGCCGCCTGCGCGACCTGCTCGGCGGCCAGCACCAGGCGGGCGCCGGAGTCGCGCAGGTAGTACTCGACCTCGCGCGCCTTGAGCAGCGGGTTCATCGGGACGACGGCGGCGCCGGCCAGCTGCGCGCCGTAGAACAGCACCGGGAACGCGACGACGTTGGGCAGCACCATGCCCACCCGGTCACCGGGCGCGATGCCGCGCTGCGCGAGGAACGCGGCCACGCGGGCGGCGGCGTCGCGGAACTCGGCGTAGGTCAGGACGGCGTCGTCCATGCGCAGCGCGGGCCGGTCCCCGTGCCGCTCCGCCGTGTCGAGCAGGTTCTGCGCCAGGTTGCCCATCGATCTCTCCCCCTCGAGCCCGCCGGGTGCGCGGTCTACCCGCCGGGTGACCTGTGCAACACCTGACCTACCGTCAGGTCGACGGCACGCGACGAGAGGGGACCTTCCGTGAGGGACCGCACGATCCTGGACCTGTTCCGGCTCGACGGCCGGGTGGCGATCGTGACGGGGGCGTCCTCCGGCCTCGGCGTCGACTTCGCCCGGGCGCTGGCCGAGGCGGGGGCCGACGTCGTCCTGGCCGCCCGCCGCGAGGACCGGCTGGGGCACGCCCGCAGCCTGGTCGAGGAGGCCGGCCGCCGGGCGCTCACCGTGCGCACCGACGTCTCGGTGCCCGAGGACTGCCAGGCGCTGGTCGACGCGGCGATGGCCGAGTTCGGCAAGGTCGACATCCTGGTCAACAACGCCGGCGTCGGCACCGCCGTCCCGGCGACCCGGGAGACCCCGGAGCAGTTCCGGCAGGTCATCGACGTGAACCTCAACGGCTGCTACTGGATGGCGCAGGCCTGCGGCCGGGTCATGCAGCCCGGCAGCTCGATCGTCAACATCTCCAGCATCCTGGGCCTGACCACCGCCGGGCTCCCGCAGGCGGCCTACGCGGCCAGCAAGGCCGGCCTGATCGGCCTGACCCGCGACCTCGCCCAGCAGTGGACCGGCCGCAGGGGCATCCGGGTGAACGCGCTGGCCCCCGGCTTCTTCGCCTCCGAGATGACCGACAGCTACCAGCCCGGCTACCTCGACTCGCAGCTGCCCCGCGTCCTGGTGGGCCGCCCCGGCGAGCCCGACGAGCTGGCCGCGGCGCTGCTGTTCCTGGTGAGCGACGCCGGTGGGTACGTCACCGGGACCACGCTGCCGGTGGAGGGCGGTCTGCTCACCAGCTGACCGCTGCGCCCGGACGGGTGACAGCGGGACCGACGACGCTGCCGCTGGCGGCCCCGGTGACATAGCGTGACCGCCGTCGGCCCGGTGCGGGCCTCGAGCGAGCGGGAGCGCGGCGTGAGCGATCCGTACGCCGGTCAGGGCTGGCCGCCCGGGCAGCCCTGGGGTGGTCAGCAGCCCGGGTGGGGGGTTCCGCCGGCGGCGCCGGACCGGCCGCCCTGGCAGCAGGCGCAACCGCAGCCGCCCGCCTGGCAGCAGCAGCCGGCCTGGCAGCAGCCGGCGCGGTCCTGGGGGTCGCTCGGCACACCGGGTGGCGGCGGGGGGACGAGCCGGAAGGGCCTCTGGTGGACCCTCGGTGCGGCCGGGCTGGCCCTCGTCGTCGCGGCCGGTGTCGTCGTCTTCCTGCTCCTGCGCGGTGTCGGCGAGCCCGGCGCCGTCGCGGTGGACGCCGACGACGACGGCCGGGTCGTGGTCAGCTGGGAGGCCGCGCCCCGCGCGGAGAACTACGAGGTCTACCGCGACGCCGACCTGCTGGGCACGACCACCGAGACCAGCTGGCCCGATCCCGAGGCCCCGGGGGCGACGGAGGTCCGCTACTCCGTCGTCGCCGTCGGCGAGGACGGCGACCGGTCGGAGTCCGTGGCCGCCGACCCGTTCGTCACCCCGCTCGACGCCCCGGCAGCGGTGACCCTGACGGTCGAGGGCCCCGACGTCGTCGTCAGCTGGCAGGCGGTCGACGGCGCGGAGCGGTACGAGGTGCTCCGCGACGGCGAGGTGGTGGCCGCCGACGTCCCCGAGACCACCTTCACCGACGTGGTCCCCGAGAACGGTGACCACGTGTACGGGGTGGTCGCGCTGGACGACGACGGCGCCGGCCGGTCGACGGTGACGGAGCAGGAGGTCTTCGCCCCGGGTCCGTGGGAGGAGGCGTGGGCGATCGGGCAGGCCTTCCCGGACCTCGTCGGGCCCGAGCCGGGCGCGGCCGCCTGGATGGGCGCCACCTGCGAGATCGACACCGTGGACACGCTCGAGGCCTTCGTCTTCTGCGAGTACCCCAACGGGCTCTACGTCGAGGTCCTCCAGTTCCCCGACGTGGCGGCCCAGGACGCGCGGGTGGAGGAGATCCGCGACATCGCCGAGCCGGGCAGCCGCACCTGGACCGGGCCCTCCGGCGAGGAGGAGGGCGGGCTGTTCCGCAGCCCGGCCGCCTCGGCGACCCCGTGGCTGTTCCTGACCTTCTGGGACGGCGAGCTCGACCTGTTCGCCGTCTACGCCGACTGGGAGGGCGGGCACACCGCCCAGGAGCTCGACGAGGTCTGGTTCGCCTACGCGCCGCTGCTCCCCGAGTGACCCCTCAAGCCCGCTCGGCCCGCTGCACCAGCCCGGCGATCCGGTCGGTCAGCTCCGGCCAGACGGCGCGGGGCAGGTCGTGGCCCATCCCGTCGACCACAAGCAGCTCGGCGCCGGGGATCGCCGCGGCGGTGGCCCGCCCGCCGCTGACGTCGACCAGGGCGTCCTCCGCGCCGTGCACGACCAGCGCGGGTACGCCCACCGCGGCCAGGTCGGCGGTGCGGTCGGGCGTGCTCAGGATCGCGGCGAGCTGGCGGGCGACGCCGGCCGGGTTGTACCGGCGGTCGTAGGAGAGCCCGGCGCGCTCGCGGACGGCCGCCTCGTCGAGCTCGAAGCCGGGCGAGCCGATGACCCGGTAGGTGTCGACCGCGCGCTGGACGGCGCTGCCCCGGTCGGTGGCCGGCGGTGCGAACAGCACGCCCATGCCCGCCTCCGACGGCGTCCCCACCGCGGGGTCGCCGGTCGTCGACATGATCGAGGTCAGGCTGCGCACCCGCGCCGGGTGCCGGATCGCGACGAGCTGGGCGATCATGCCGCCCATCGAGGCGCCGACCACGTGCGCGCTGTCCAGGCCGAGCGCGTCGAGCAGCCCGACGGTGTCGTCGGCGAGGTCGGCCAGCGCGTACGGGACCGTCGACCGGTCGCCGCCGAGGACGGCGCCGAGGTCGGGCACCCCGCGGTCGTCGAGGTGGGTGGACAGGCCGATGTCGCGGTTGTCGAAGCGGACGACGAACAGCCCGCGGTCGGCCAGGCCGCGGCAGAACTCGTCCGGCCACCCGATCATCTGCGTGGCCAGGCCCATCACCAGCAGCACCGGCGGGTCCGAGCGGTCCCCGAACGTCTCGAAGGCGAGCTCGAGCCCGCCCACCTCCGCCCGCTGGATCCCCGGCTCCGTCGTCGTCACGCCCCGGACGGTAGCCCGGCGCCACGGGCGCGACCGCACCGGTCGAGGAAGGCGAGCGAGCGCTCGACGATCAGCTCCGTCGCCGCGGGGTCGTGGTCGTCGAGGCTGTCGTCGCAGACCAGGTGGCCGGTGCCGGGGTAGCGGAAGAGCTCGGCGCCGGGCACGGTGCGGGCCAGCTCCTCGGCGGCGGGGCGGTCCTCCTCGCTCCACGGGTCGTCGTCCACGAGGTGCAGCTGCAGCGCGACACCGTCGGGCCACGACCCGAACTCCGCGGCCGGCACGGCCGAGAACAGCAGCAGCGCGCCGAGGGCACCGGCCCGCTCCTGCGCGAGCCGCTGCGCCGGCAGGACGCCGAGCGACAGGCCGGCGTAGACGGTCTCGGGCGGCAGGTCGGCCACGGCCGCGGCCCCGCGCTCCAGCACCGTGCCGAACCCGATCTCCTGCGCGTGCGCGACGCCCTCGTCGATCGAGCCGAAGGTCGCCCCGTCGAACAGGTCGGGGACCGTGACCCGGTGGCCGCCGGCGGACAGCCGCCCGGCGAACCGGCGGACGCCGTCGGTCAGCCCCCGGGCGTGGTGGAACAGGACGACGTCGATCACCCGCGGTCGTCGGCGCCGGCGGCCAGGCGGTCGGCCTCGGCGTCGGCCGCGCCCACCGCCTCGCCGCCGTCGGTGGCGCGCTCGGCGTCCGCGCCGGCGTCGAGCGCGCCCTCCTCGACGGTGTCCCGCAGCGGGGTGTCGCGGTCGGCGCCCGCCCGCCGGGCGTCCTCGGCGGCGTCGGCGGCGCCGACGGTCTGGCCGTCCTCGGTCGCGCGGTCGATCATGTCGTCCTGCGCGTCGCCGGCGGCGACGGGCGGGACGCCCTCGGAGCTGGACTGGATGGACATCGTCGGCCTCCTGGTGTTCAGCGGCGACCCCGCCCATACCCAGGGCGGACGTCGATCACAACGTCGCGGCGCGGGCCACCTGCTCGAGCGTGCGGGCGGGGTGCCCGGTGAGGTCGGGGACGGCGGTGCTGACACCGGCCAGCTCCCCGGCGGCGATCGCGGTGTAGGTCGACACCCAGGCGGCCACCTGCCAGTCCGGCGCCCCGTAGGAGGCGCGCGAGGCGTAGGCCTCCTCGACCGTCTCCGGGACGTAGCGCACCTCCCGCCCGGTGACGCGGCCGAGCACCTCGGCGACCTCGGCGAGGGTCAAGGCCTCCGGCCCGGTGAGGTCGTAGGTGCGGCCGGCGTGCGGGGCGGGATCGCGCAGCACGGTCGCGGCGACGTCGGCGACGTCGTCCTGCGCGACCGCGGCGACCCGGCCCTCGCCGGCCGGGCCGCGCAGCACGCCGTCGTCCCCGATCATCTGCGGGAAGAAGTCGGCGTAGAGGTTGTCGCGCAGGAACGTGAACCGCAGGCCGGAGGCCCGGACGTGCTCCTCGGTGGCCCAGTGGTCGCGGGCCAGGGTGAACGTCGCGTCCGGGGCGGCCCCGTGGAAGGAGACGTAGACGAGGTGCTCGACGCCGGCCGCCGCCGCGGCGTCGACGAAGGTGCGGTGCTGGTCGACGCGGTCGGGGGTCTCGGCGGCCGACACCATGAGCACGGTCGGCAGGCCGGCCAGGGCGGTGCGCACGGCGTCGGCGTCGGCGTACGCCGCCCGGACGGCCTCGGCGCCGGGTAGCTGCGGGGCGCGGGCCGGGTCGCGGGCGAGGAGGCGCTGGGGCAGGCCGGCGTCGGCGAGGCGGCGGGCGATCCGCCCGCCCAGCCGGCCGGTCGCGCCGGTGACGGCGAGGGGGTGCGACATGCCCGCGAACGCTAGGGCACGCTAGGCGAGGGGCAGCCCGGCCAGCCCGGCGGCGAGCCCGAGGACGGCGCAGACGCCGAGGGTGCGCAGCACCGACCACCGCACCCGGAACAGCAGCGCCGCGGCCACCAGGGCGATGACGAGGGGCACCCACCTCAGCGTGGTCGGATCGGGCAGCTCCAGCGCGAACGGACCGCCGTCGACGGCCACGGTCTCGGAGAACAGCGTGTGGACGGCGAAGTAGACGCCGAGGTTCGCGATGACCCCGACGACCGCCGCGGTGATGCCCGACAGCGCCGCCGACAGCGACCGGTTTCCGCGCAGCCGCTCCATGTACGGGGCGCCGAGCAGCACGAACAGGAAGCTCGGCACGAAGGTCACCCACGTGACCAGCAGCGAGGCCAGGACGGCCGCGACCCACGGGTCCAGGTCGCCCGGTGCGCGGTAGGCGCCGAGGAACGCGACGAACTGCACGACCATGATCAGCGGACCGGGCGTGGTCTCGGCCAACGCCAGGCCGCGCACCATCTCGCCGGGGGAGAGCCAGCCGTAGACCTGCACCGCCTGCTGGGCGACGTAGGCGAGCACCGCGTAGGCGCCGCCGAACGTGACCACCGCCGCGCCGGAGAAGAACAGCCCCTGCTCGGTGAACACGCTGCCGGCACCGGTGAGCAGGGCGACCGCCGCGACCGGCAGCCCCCAGACCAGCAGCCCGACGACCAGCACCCGCAGGGTGCGGCGGGCGCTGGGGGTCTCGTGGTGCAGCACGTCGTCGGAGACCACCGGCGGCGGGCCGGCGTCCGGGCCCTCCGCCGCACGCTTCTGCGGCAGCGCGGCCGGCCGCCACCGGCCGAGGGCCCAGCCGGCGAGCCCGGCGACCGCCACCACCACGGGGAACGGGACGGCGAAGAGCGCGAGGGCGAGGAACGAGGCCACGGCGATCGCGACCAGCGCCGGGCTGTCCAGCGCCTTCTTCGCGACGCGGACGACGGCCTGGACCACGATGGCGAGCACCGCGGCGGCGAGGCCGGTGAACAGCGCGGTGACGGCGGTCGTGGTGCCGAAGGCGACGTAGACCGCCGAGAGCACCAGCAGGGCCACCACGCCGGGGAGGACGAACAGGCCCCCGGCGACCAGGCCGCCGCGGGTGCCGTGCAGCAGCCAGCCGACGTAGGTGGCCAGCTGCTGCGCCTCGGGCCCGGGCAGCAGCGTGCAGTAGTTGAGGGCGTGCAGGAACCGGCGCTGGCCGATCCATCGCCGCTCGTCGACCAGGGTGCGCTGCATGACCGCGATCTGGCCGGCCGGACCGCCGAAGGTCTGCAGCGAGATCAGGAACCAGGCCCGCACCGCGGTGCCGAACGGCACCCCGGTCTGCTGCGCCGGGCGGGTGTCGGGGTCCATGCGTCCTCCGGGTCAGGCCGGTTCGCGGCCGAGCAGCAGGCGGCGGCGGTGGAACTCGTAGAGGCCGTCGAAGACCGGCCCGGAGACGGCGAGCGTGCGCTCGTCGGTGCCGGTCATCGACAGCCCGCGCAGGACGACGTCGAGCCCACGGGCCTCGGGGGCGTCGAAGCGCTCGTCGTCCAGGTCGGCCTCGTGCACGATCTCGGCGATCCGCCAGAGCACCGGGTCGGTGATCCCGTGGCGCCGGAGGATCGTCTCGAAGGAGCAGTCGCCGCCGGAGTGGCCCAGCTCGGCGCCGCGCATGTCGAACGGCGTGGCGTCGGAGGGCACCTGGGCGGGGTCGGAGACGAAGACGAACTCCGCCTCGGGGTCCAGGAAGCGCCGGATCAGCCAGGCGCACGCGGCGCGGTCGATGTGCACGCCGGCCCGGGTCGCCCACCTCACCGCGCCACCGCCGTCTCCGCGGCGGCCACCGCGTCGGCGAGCTCGCGCAGCGCCGCTGCGGCGGTGTCCCGCTCGGCCGGCGGGAAGAAGTCGCGCTTGTCGATCGCCCGCCACTCGCCGCGCAGGCGGCGCAGCGCGCGGCGGCGCTCCGCCGGGTCGGCGTGCAGCGCCTCGCGGCACTCCTGCGCCAGCGCCCCGTACTCCGCCGCCCGGGCCGCGGCCATCCCCGCGGCCAGCCGGCGCTCCTGCGCCTCCGACGTCGGCCGGGCGAGCCAGACGTCGGCGGTCCCGTCGGCCTCGACGACGTCGCCGGCCAGCCACTCCAGCTGCTCGCGCGTGCGCGCGTCGGCGGGCAGGGCCACCAGGCCGTCGGCGAGCTGGGCCACCCCGAGCCGCCGGAGCCGCCGCCACAGCGTCGTCCGCGGCCCGGACGGCTCGCGGGGGAGGCGGTAGGCCAGGAGCACCCACTCGCCGGGAGCCGCCGCCGTCACGGCGCCGATGCAACCACGGTTGCACTTGGGTGTCCAGCCACGGGCGGCGTGCGGGGTCGCGGCGTCTCACCGGTGTGCGCCGCGCCCACCGGTCCCCGCCGCCCCCCGACGACGGACCGCTCGCCTGGTGGGAACGGGTGCTGGTGGCCGCGGGGGTCGTGATCTGCACGGCCGGCGTCCTGCCGGCCGGGGGAGCCGTTCCGTGGTGAGGGGACATGGCGGAGGACGACGACGGCTTCACGGAGTTCGTCCTCGAGCATCGCGTGGCCCTCCTGCGGACCGCCCGCGCCGCCGACGGCGACACCGGCCGTCACGCCGGACGCGGGCGAGGCCCGCGCCCGCGTCGCGGCGCTGGTCGCCGCCGCGGGCGGTCGGGACGCCGCGCTGGCCGAGCGCCCGACCCGCCGGGACCCCTCGTGCGCGGACGGCGAGGGCTGGAGCCCGTACGGCGGGCTGCCCGGGAGCGCCGTGGTCGAGGGGCTGGCGTCTGCCCGCTCCCGGCGGGCTGACGCTGGTGGTGGGTGGGGGGCCAACCATTGCGCCCCGGACGAGTGGTGTCTTCTGGCCCGGGCTGCGGTGGTGCTGAGCTAGTTGTACTGACCAGAGACGTTGGTCGAGGACGTGTGACCACGAGATCTGACTGCTGATCTTGTGGAGGAGGACCTCCGGACGTGGAGTGGAGCTGCTGAAGGCACCCACTCACGAACCGGAGGTCCTCG
>NZ_JBJGZV010000030.1:0-66299 GCF_054050715.1 Blastococcus sp. SYSU D00669 | reverse complement strand
CAAGCCAACCCCCCCCCCCCCCTCGCCCCCCCCCCCCCCCCCCCCCCCCCCCCCCCCCCCCCCCCCCCCCCCCCCCCCCCCCCCCCCCCCCCCCCCCCCCCCCCCCCCCCGGGGGTGCTAGCGAGAGCCGTCGATCACGGCAGGGCGTCGGTGACCTGCTGGAAGAGGCCGTCGAGCTGACCGCCGAGGATCAGCACGGTGCCGACGATGACGGCGGCGATCAGGCCGACCATGAGGCCGTACTCGACGGCGGTCGCGCCCTTCTCCTCGCGCCGCAGGCGGTCCGAGGCGAGGGAGACGAGGGTCGCGAAGGTGGCGAACGGGTTCATGACGGGGTTGCTCCTGGGGGTGAAGGCCGGCCAGAACGGGTCGGGGGTGACCTGCCATCGCGGCTCGGAGCGAGATTCGGCAGCGGTTTCGGCGAACTGAAGGTTCTTCAGCCGTCAGGCGGACCCGGACCACGCGATGGGTCGACAGCGGTCACCCGTCATCACGCACGGTGATCGGGTGATGACATCCGATCGTCGCGGGATCTCCGTCAGCCGGAAACGGCCACCCAGACGGTCACGACCAGCGCGCCCGCCAGCATGGCCGGCCCGAACGGCAGCTCGCTGCGCAGGCCCACGCGGCGCGTGGCGAGCAGCCCGAGCGCGAGCACCGCCTGCACGAGGAAGCCGGCCGCCCCGCCGAGCACGACGGCGTCCCAGCCCAGCCAGCCGAGCGGCAGGCCCAGGAGGGCGGCGAGCTTGACGTCGCCCATCCCCATGCCGCCCGGGGACACCAGCGCGAGCACCAGGAACACCGCGAACAGGGCCGCGGCGGCGAGGACGGCGCGCCCCAGCCGTGGCCAGTCGCCGTCTGCGGCGGCCGCCGCGGTCAGCAGGGCGAGGCAGAGCCCGAGGGCGGGGACGACGACGCGGTCGGGCAGCAGCCGGTGGCGCAGGTCGACGACGGCGAGCAGGACGCCCACCGCGGCGACGAGGAGGAACGCCGGGAGCGACCAGCTGGGCCCGAGCAGGGCGGCGAGCACCCCGAGCAGGACGCCGGTGACGAGCTCCAGCAGCGGGGGCCGCACCGCGGGCCGGCCGAGCGCGCGACCGGTCCACGGGAACGCGCCGGCGGCCCGGTTGACGAGGACCCCGACGCCCGCCCCGAGTCCCCCGACGACCAGCGCGAACACGCCCGACACGGTGACACACCGGGCGGCGGGGAGCGCCTCCCGCCGGCCGGCCGTCACCACCAGGAGGGATGCCGCCCGCGTGCCGCCCGGGCGTGCCGGCCGTACCGTTCGCGGGACAGCGGTCAGCCGCGGCCGCGGGAGGAGCGGGCGAGCATGAGCGTGGACGTCGACCTCAACGGCACCGGCGAGACCGCGTTCGCCGACCGCGACCTGCCCGCCGGGCGCTACTGCTACCACGTGGGCGCCGGCGGCGAGCTGATCATCCTGGTCGACGAGCACGGCGAGGGCCGGGTCGAGCGCGTGTACGGCCCCACCGCCTGGCACAGCGTGCGCGGCGACGTCTGGCGCAAGGGCCTCCTGCTCCAGGGCTGACCGGCTACGCCACCGGTCGCGCGGTGAAGCCGGCGAACCGCACCTCGACGGCGGCCGTGGTCCCGCCCGGGCGGTGGACGGTCAGCCCCACGCCACCGGCGGCCTGCAGCGCCGCGGTGGTGTCGGTGCGGGACAGCTGCCACGTGCCCGGCTCGGCCTGACCGCCGCCCCAGACCCGGGCGGCGACCGTGGTCGTGCCGCTGCCGGAGACCTGGACGCGGACGTTCAACGCCGTCCCCGCCGACCAGGTCAGCCCCGGGACGAGCACCTCCCCGCCGGGGAAGGCCTCGGTGCCCCCGGAGAGCCGGGAGAGCGTGAGGTACACCTGGCCGCCGGGGGCGACCCGGACGCGCACCCGGTACTCCTGCCCGGCCGCGACGCGGCGGCCGGTCACGTACACGTAGGTCCCGGCGCCGGTCGGGGCGGCGCTCAGCGTGAACGACGTGGTGACGTCGGCGCTGCCTCGCGAGACGCCCAGGTACGAGCCGGTGTTGTTCCCGGCCGCCGGGAGGGCGAGGACCGCCTCGCCCCCGCTCACCGACTGCCGCGTCGCGCCCGCGGTCGCCGTCCACGCGCCGCCGACGTCGGCCGCGCCCAGCCCGCCCGTCGCGGTGCGGTCGAAGGCGTCGGCCGCGAAGGCGTCGCCGGCCGGCGGCTCCTCCGGCTCCTCGACGGTCACGGTGCGGGTGGTCGTGCCGGTGGCGCCGTCGTCGTCGGTCACGGTGAGCGTGACCGGGTAGCTGCCCGCCGCTGCGTAGGTGTGGGTGGCGGTGGCGCCGGTCGCCGTCCGCCCGTCGCCGAAGTCCCAGGCCCAGGCGGCGACGGTGCCGTCGGCGTCGGTCGACGCCGACGCGTCCACGGCCACGGACAGGCCGGTGACCCCGGCATCGAAGGCCGCGGTGGGCGCCTCGTTCGCCGGCGGCGGCTCCTCCTCCCCCACGCCGGTGACCCGGAACGCCGGGACCCGCACGGCGGTGGCGGCCGTGGTGCCGCCTGGCCGGTGCGCGGTGAGCCCGACACCGCCGGGCGCCTGCAGGGCCGCGGTGGTGTCCGCGCGCTCCAGCTGCCAGGTGGCCGGCTCGGCCGTGCCCCCGGCCCACACGCGTGCCCGCACGTCGGTGGTGCCGGTGCCGGTGACCTGCACGCGGGCGTCGAGCGCGGTCCCGGTCGACCAGGTCAGCCCGGGCACGAGGACCTCCCCGCCCGGGAACGCCTCGCTGCCGCCGGAGAGCCGGGACATCGCCAGGTACACCTGCCCGGTCGGGGTCACCCGCACCCGGACCCGGTACTCCTGGCCGGCGCCCACCCGGCGGCCGGTCAGGTACAGGTAGGTGCCCGTGCCGGTCGGGGCCGAGGTGAGCGCGAACGTGGTGGTGAGGTCGGCGCTGGTCTGGGTGACGTCGCCGAGGAAGGCGCCGGTGTTGTTGCCCGCGGCCGGCAGCGAGAGCTGCGCGGAGCCGTCGGCCACCGACAGGCGGGTGCCGCCGGCCGACGCCGTCCACGGCCCGCCCACGTCCGCGGTGCCGAGGCCGCCGGAGACGGTCCGCCCGAAGGAGTCGTCGGCGAGCACGGCGCCGCCGGCCGGCGGGGCCTCGACGGTCACCTGCCGGGTCGTCGCGGCGGTCGCGCCGTCGTCGTCGGTGACGGTCAGCGTGACCGGGTAGGTGCCGGCGGCGGCGTAGCTGTGCGCGGCGGTCGCCCCGGAGCCGGTCCGCCCGTCGCCGAAGTCCCAGGCCCACGCCTCGACGGTGCCGTCCGGATCGGCCGAGCCGGCGGCGTCGAGGACGACGTCGAGCCCGTTGGCCGTCGCGGCGAAGGCCGCCGTCGGCGGGGTGTTGGCGGCCGCGCCGGTACCGAGGGCGTGGTGCCGGGCCACCTGCTCCGCGCCGAGCACCAGCGGGTAGACCGCCACCTCGTCGATCGCGCCGGCGAGCGACGACGACGCCGGCGCGTCCGTCCAGGCGGCCAGCGCGCCGCTGCCCACCGTCCAGTGGCCGCCGCTCACCCGGGTGTTGGCGGTGGTGATCGTCGCGCTCTGCGCCACCGCGGCACCGTCCAGGTAGAGCGTCGTGCCGCCGGCGCCGACGGTCGCGACGGCGTGGTGCCACCGGCCGTCGGTGACCGCGGCGGGGCTGCGGACCGTGACGTACTCGGTCGGGGCCTGCCAGCCACCGCCGGCCCGCCGGGAGACGCCGAAGGAGAGCCGGCCGGCGGAGTCGACGTACAGCGCCCGGTCGGTGGCCTCGTGCGCGCCGGACGGGTCGTCGCCGTACTGCAGGACGACCCCGCCGGCGGACGACGACGTGCGCACCCAGGCCTCGACGGAGAACGCGTTCGCCGGGGTGGCCACGGTGCTCTCGGTGGCCGCGACGCCCGCGGCCGTGCCGTCGACGGCGATCGCCGCGTCCCCGGCCAGCGCGCCGGTCACGCCCTGGTCGACGCCGTCCCCCGCGACGAGGTCCGTCGTCCCGACGTGGTCGGAGGCGGTGCCGCCGCCGGTCTCCCCCAGCCGCCAGTACTGCGCCGCGCCGTCGGCGAGCACGCCGTTGGCGTACCCGCTCGTGGTCGTCGCCGCGGTGACCGTGTTGCTCTGCGCGCTGGTCACGCTGTTGCCGAACGGGTCGCTCACGGTCACCCGGTAGCTCGCCGTCGTGCCGGGCGGGACGGTGTCGGTGAACCGGAGCAGCGGGGTGTCCCACCACTGGGACGGGGCGGTCACGGTGTGGATCGGCTCGGCCGTCCCGGTGCGCGAGAGCGTGTAGGTGAGCCGCTCGTTGTCCATGTCCCAGGACGACGGCCAGGTGACGGTGACGCGCCCCTCCGTGGTGGAGGTGGCCGTGGGCGTCATCTCCGCGGCGGAGAGCTCCGGACCGCGGTCGTCGGGCGCGACCGGCGTCCTGGCGAACCGGACCAGCGCCTGCTGCCCGCCGCCGTTGACGGTCGGGAACTCGCCGCCGAACACGACGAAGTCGCCGCCGCCGGTGACCGACCAGGCGGCCTGGTTCTGACCGGTGAACGTCCCGGCGGCCATGTCGGGGAACCAGTCGAGCACCTCGGGGTGCGGCCGGCCCTCCCAGCTGGTGTAGCGCGGGGTCTTGGTCGTCGCCTCGAGCGTGCCGGTGACCGCGGTGGTCATGGCGATGGCGCGCTTCCAGACGGTGGGCACCTGGTCGGGGAAGCTGCCGGAGGTCTCGCAGTCGTGGGGGTGCCCGGCGCCGTAGACGACGGCGCCGTCCGACCAGGTGTCGTACGGGTCGCCGTGGCAGTCGTTCATCCAGACCAGGCCGAGGGTGTCGGGGTCGAGGGCGACCGTGCCCTCGATGTTGCCGATGGTGAAGCCCCACATCGTCACGTAGACGTAGCGGTCGTCGGCCTCGAGGCTCCAGGCGCCGCCCCGGTCGCCGGAGTTGGTGATCCCCAGGTTCCAGGTGCGCATGGCGCCGCCGGCGGTGTCGACGGAGGCCAGCGCCACCGCGGGCGCGCCGTTGACCTGGGAGAACTGGCCGGACATCAGGATCCGGTCGCCGTGCACCAGCAGCCCGCGCACGATGTGGTCCGCGCTGGGCGCCCAGGCCGTCAGGGCGCCGGTGGCGGCGCTGAACGCGGCCAGCCGTGGGCGGGTCTGCCCGCCGGCCACGGTGAAGTTGCCGCCGACGTACACGGTGCCGGCGGTGGCGGCGATGCTGTAGACCCCGCCGCTGACGTTGGGGGCGAACCCGCCGACCAGTGCCCCGGTGGCGGTGTCGAAGGCCGCGACGTGCTGGCGGACGATCCCGTCGACGGTGGTGAAGTCACCGCCGACGTAGATCCGGGAGCCGTCCGGCGAGGCGGTGATCGTCCGGCCCTGGCCGTTGAGCGTGTGGGCGAACCCCGTCATCGCCCCGGTGCGGATGTCGAACGCGACCAGGTTGGCCCGCGTGACCTCCTGCGTGCCGGGGGCCGCCCCGGCGGGGCGGGCGCGGCTGAAGCTGCCGGTCGCGTAGACGGTGTTCCCCACCGTCACCATGGACCAGACCACGCCGTCGACCTGCACGGTGCCGAGCGCGTCGGCGCTCACCGTGGCCGGCGTCCCCGGCGCCGGGGTCGTGTCCGCCGAGGCCGCGGGCGCGACGGCCAGGCCGAGCAGCAGCAGCCCCGCGCAGAGCAGGGCGGCCAGCGCGGCCGGGCGGAGGGCGTGCGCGGTCGTGCGGTCGGTCATGCGGGTCCCCCGGGGAGATCACGGATCGGTGCCGCCGCACGTGATCACGCTGCGGAGTCGCCGGTCAATCCGCTCGGGGCCTGGTCACGGAACCGTCATGAAGGTTCACCCGACCGGGTGCGGCGACGGTCACGGACCGTCGCCGCAGCTGGGCTCAGACGGGGACGGCGCCCGAGAACACCGCGGGGAACCGGTAGCCGTCGACGTCCACCGACAGCGTCACCTGGCCGAGCTGGTCGGCCGGGATGGCGAAGGAGTAGACGGCCGCGGCGGACTCCTCCGGCGCCAGGGTGCCGCCGAAGTCGACGCTCTCGAGGTCGTAGATCGGGCTGGCCTGGGAGGCGCCCGCGCCGTAGGTCGCCTGGACGACGACGGCGTTGAGGTCCAGCGGCGAGCCGGAGCCGTTGGTGAGCTCGAGGCGGAAGACGGTCTGCGGCTGGCCGGCCCGCTCCCCCGGCCCGGTCGCCGTGGTGACCCGCTGCCGGGCCTCCACCAGCCGGATCGAGGCGCCGTCGGACCAGGTGGCCGGTGCGGCGAAGTCCGCCGGTGCCGCCTCGACGGTCCGCGACGCCTCGGGCACGCCCTCGCGGGCGACGACCGACGGCGCCGCCTCCTCCGTCGCGGGCGAGGGCGGGACGGTGCTGGTCGGGGCCGGCTCGTCGGTGGGCGCGGGCGCCGCGGTCGACCCGGTGGCCGACGTCGAGGCCGCGGCGGTGCCGCCGTCCCCGTCGTCCGCTCCGCCACGGGTGACGGCGAGGACGACGAAGGCGGCGATGAGCAGGATCGCCAGGGCGGGGAGACCCCGGCGGAGCAGCAGGTCCCTGCTGCTCCGCCGGGGCTGGGTGCTGGGGGTCACGCGACGGGCCGCGCCGCGAACGAGGTGACCCGGACCTGCGTGGCGGCGGTGGTGCTGGAGCCGCGGAAGGCGCTGATGCCCACGCCACCGGAGCCCTGCACGGCCGCGGTCGCGTCGCCGTAGGTCATCTGCCAGCCGGTGGGCTCGGTGCCCGTCGACAGCCAGACCTTGGCCCGCGTGGTGGTCGTGCCGTTGGCGGTGGAGGTCTGCACCCGGACGTTGAGCGTGGCGCCCGCCGTCCAGGTGACGCCGTTGACCGTCACGTTGCCGGCCGCCGGAAGCGTCTCCACCCCACCCACGCGGCGAGAGTAGGTCAGCGTGATCGCACCGGTGGGCGCGACACGGGCACGGACCCGGATCTCGTCACCGTTGGCCATGCGGCGCGACGTCAGGTAGACGTCCGTGCCGGTGCCGGTCGGCGCCGAGCTCAGCGTGAACGACGCGGTGACGTCGGCGCCGGCCTGCGACACCCCGCCCAGGTAGGCGCCGGTGTTGTTGCCGGCGCCGGGCAGGTCCAGCACGCCGGCACCCGGGGTCACCGACAGGCGGGTCGCCCCGGCCGACGCCGTCCACGCGCCACCGGTGTCGGCCGAGCCCCAGCCGCCCGCGGCGACCGTCCGGTTGAACGTGTCGGCCGCGAAGTTCGCGACCGGCGGGGCGGCGATGGTGACCGACTGGGTGGTGGTCCCGGTCGCGGTGGCGTTGTCGGTCACCGTGAGCCGGACCGTGTAGGTGCCGGGCGCCGCGTACGTGTGGGTCGCGGTGGTGGCGTTCGCGCCGGTGGTGTTCGGCGTTCCGTCACCCCACTGCCAGACGTAGTTGGTGATCGTCCCGTTCGGGTCGGTCGAGGTCGACGTGGTGGACACCGTGTTCCCGTTCACCGTGGCGGTGAAGGCCGCGGTGGGCGGGGTGTTCGACGGGTCGGTCAGGGTGACCGAGCGCGTCGTCGTCCCCGTGGCACCACCGTTGTCGGTCACCGTCAGGGTGATCGTGTAGGTGCCGGCCGCGGCGTAGGTGTGCTGCGCCGTCGCGGAGGTCCCCGTCGTGGCCGGGGTGCCGTCGCCCCAGTTGAACGAGAAGGACGCGACCGTCCCCGGAGCCGTGTCGGTCGAGGCCGAGGCGTCGACCGCGACGCCCAGACCGGTCGCCGTCGCGGTGAAGGACGCCGTCGGCGACGGGTTCGTCGTGGCACCGGTGGCCAGCGAGTAGTGGTTCGCCACCTGGGCCGAGGTGAGCGCGGTCGGGTAGACCGCGACCTCGTCGAGCGCACCGTTCAGCGAGGAGCTGGTCGGGGCGTTCGCCCACGGTGCGAGCGTGCCGCTGCCGATCATCCAGTAGCCGGCGGCCAGCCGGGTGTTCGCGCTGGTCATGGTGGCGTTGCCGGCCACCTGGGCACCGTCGACGTACAGCGCGGTGCCGCCGGCGCCGACCGTGGCGACCACGTGGTGCCACTGGCCGTCGGTGATCGGCGTCCCGCTGCGGACGGTGTTGGTGTACACCGTCGTGCCGCTGACGCGGCGCGAGAGACCGAACGACACCTGGCCGTTGGCGTCCACGTAGAGCGCGCGGTCGCTGGTGGTGTTGGCGCCCGTGGCCGAGTCGCCGAACTGCGCGATCACGCCGCCGGCCGTGGAGGCGGTGCGGACCCACGCCTCGACCGAGAACGCGTTGGTCGGGGTGGCGACGGTGGTGGTCGTCTGGGCGATGCCGGTCGCGGTGCCGTTGGCGGTGATCGCCGCGTTGCCGGCGAGCACGCCCGCGGTGCCGCGGGTGATCCCGGCGCGCTCGGTCATGTTGGCGAGGGCGACCGAGTCGTACGCCGTCGTGCCGCTGGTCTCACCGAGCCGCCAGTACTGCGCGGCGCCGTCGGTGAGCACCTGGTTGGCGTAGGCGCTGGTCGTGCCGGCCACCGTCACCGTGTTGCCCTGCGAGCTGGTGACGACGTTGCCGAGCGGGTCGCTGACCGTGACCCGGTAGGACGCCGAGGAGCCGGCGGGCCGCCCGGTGTCGGTCCAGGTCATCACGCCCGTCTGCCACCACTGGCCCTTGCGCGTGACCTCGTGGACCGGGGTCGTGCCGCTGCCGCGGAAGACGCGGTAGGTCAGGTACTCGTTGTCCATGTCCCAGGTCGCGGGCCAGGTCACCTTGACCTCGCCGGCGACGTTGGAGGACGCGTTGGGCCGCAGGTTGCCGGCCGTGATCTCCGGGCCGCGGCGGTTGGGTGCCACGTTCGTCGTGGCGAAGCGGACCAGGCCCTGCTGGACGGTGCCGTTCACCGACGGGAACTCGCCGCCGAAGGCCACGTAGCTGCCGCCGCCGGTCACCGACCAGGTGCCCTGGTCCTGGCCGGTGTAGGTGCCGGCCGGGATGGTGGGCCACCAGTTGAGGACCGTCGGGTGCGGCCGGCCCTCCCAGCTGCCGTACCGCGGCACCTGGGTGGTGGCCTTCAGCGTGCCGGTCACGGCCGTCGTCATGGCGATGGCGCGCTTCCAGGCCCGCGGGTTCGGGTCGGGGAAGCCGCCCGAGGTCTCGCAGTCGTGGGTGTGGCTGGCGTTGTAGACGATCGTGCCGTTGGACCACGTGTCGTACGGGTCGCCGTGGCAGTCGTTCATCCAGACCAGGGAGAGGTCGGTCGGGTCGAAGGCGACGACGCCCTCGATGTTGCCCACGAGGTAGCCGTACGTCGTGGCGTAGGCGCGCACGCCGTCGAACTTCAGGCTCCAGACGCCGCCGTTGTCACCGGAGTTCGTGATGCCGTAGTCCCACGTGTCCGTGTTCCCGCCGGCCAGGTCGACCGACGCCAGCGCGATCGCCGACTGGCCGTTGACCTGCGAGAACTGGCCGGCGAAGACGACCCGCTGGCCGGTGGAGTCGAGGATCATGCCGCGGACGGTGTGGTTGGCCGTCGGCGCCCAGGCGGTCACCGCGCCGTTGCTGGCGTTGAACGCGGCCAGCCGGGTGCGGCTCTGGCCGCCCGCGGTGGTGAAGTTGCCGCCCACGTAGACGGTCGAGTTCGTGGCGGCGATGGAGTAGATGGCGCCGTTGGAGGTCGGCGCGAAGGTGTTGATCAGCGCCCCGGTGGCGGTGTTGAACGCCGCGATGTGCCCGCGCGCGACGCCGTCGACGGTGGTGAAGTCACCGGCGACGTAGATGCGCGTGCCGTCGGGCGAGGCCGTGATGTGCCGGCCCTGGCCGTTGAGCGTGTGGTTGAAGCTCGTCATCACACCGGTGGTCAGGTTGAAGGCCACCAGGTTGGCGCGCGGCGTCTCGTTCTGGCCCGGCGCCGAGCCCGCGGGCCGCGCCCGGTTGAAGCTGCCGGTCGCGTAGACCGTGTTCCCGACGGTGACCATCGACCAGACGACGCCGTTGACCTGGACGGTCGGCAGGGCGTCGGCCGACACGGTCGGCGGGACGCCGGGGTCCGGCCGGGTGTCGGCGGAGGCCGTCGTCGGGACGGCCAGCCCGAGCAGGAGGAGACCGAGGGCCAGGAGCGCGGCGAGCGCGGCAGAACCCGCTCGTCGTCCCGACCGCACGGCGCGAGCGGTGGCAGCAGACATCTGGGGACCTTCGGGACGGGGCGACAAGAGGCCGGTGAGGGGGGACGGACGACGTCGTCCGAGGGGGTTGTCGCCGAATGACGCAGTGCGGTGTGCCATGAGCGTCTCCCCCGTGACGGTTACCCGGTGTTACCTATCCATCGCACTGCTCCGGCGTCCGGCCACGTCAGGGCCGTCGCACCGGGGTGCTGAGGGCGCAAACGATCACGCAACGTAGGCGCGTGTCAATGCGGGGTCCGTGGTCTGCGGCCGAATCGGGCCGTTTGTCACCGGGTCGGGTGGGGTGGGGACGCGCGTTACACCCGTGTGGGTGCTTCCGGACGTCTCCGGCCCGTTACCCGCGGTAGAAGCCCGCCAGTTCGGGCGCGAGCACGTCCGGGGCGACCTCGTGGAAGCCGCCGGGCAGGCGGACCCACCGGCCGCCGGGGACCGCGGCGGCGACCTCCTCGACCGTGCGCGACATCCAGGGGACGGCGGTGCCCTCGCTCGTCACCCCGAGGACCGGGATGCCGATCGAGGCCAGCACGTCGACCGGGAGGGCCTGGTCGTCGCCGCCCATCGCGTGGCCGTCGTACACCAGCGTCGGCGCCAGGGCCTCCAGCGCCTGCCACATCGCCGTCCCACGGAAGGACTGGACCATCTCCGGGGGCAGCCCGACGACCCGGGTCTGGAAGTACTCGACGAGACCGGTGCGGTCGCCGGCGTCCACGAACCGCTGCAGGGTCGCCAGGTAGCTCTCCGGGGCGGGCGGCGCGCCCGCGATCCGGTAGGGCGGCTCGAGCACGGAGGCGCGGGCGACCGGGGCGCCGGCCGCGACGGCGCGCAGCAGGAGCCCGCCGCCCGAGGAGACCCCGTGGGCGAAGACCGGCGCGTCCGGCTGGACGGCCGCGACGACGGCGGCGAGGTCCTCGAACTCGCGCTCGATCGCGTACGGCTGCGTGTCGCCGCTGTCGCCCCGGCCGCGCCGGTCGTACGAGACCCCCGTGAACCCCTGGCCGGCGAGCGCCCGGGCCAGCTCGGCCCAGGTGCCGCGGTCGTTGAAGGCACCGCCGACGACCACCACCGCGGGGCCCTCGCCCCAGGTCTCGTAGGCGATCGCCGTGCCGTCGGCCGAGGTCGTGGTCTGCATGACCGGTGGACCGGGGATCCGCAGAGAACTCATCGGTCAGTCCGTGCCGGACTCCATCGCGGCGTTGTCGAGGGTCTCGTCGGCCGGCTGCGCCTCGGCCTGCGGGTTGGCGGCGATGAGCTCGGCGCCGCCGGCGACCAGGCCGGACTCGAGCTCGCCGAACAGGTAGGCCCGGCCGACCGGGACCCCGGCCCGGGCGGCGTACTGCTCGAGCTTGGCGCGGGAGTCGGCGATGTCGAGGTTGCGCATGGTCAGCTGGCCGATGCGGTCGACGGGGCCGAACGCGGCGTGCTCGACGCGCTCCATCGACAGCTTGTCGGGGTGGTAGGACAGCGCCGGGCCGCGGGTGGCCAGCACGGAGTAGTCCTCCCCGCGCCGCAGCCGCACCGTGACCTCGCCGGTGACCAGGGAGGCGACCCAGCGCTGGATGGACTCGCGCAGCATGAGCGACTGCGGGTCCAGCCAGCGGCCCTCGTAGAGCAGGCGGCCCAGCCGGCGGCCCTCGGCGTGGTAGTTGGCGATCGTGTCCTCGTTGTGGACGGCGTTGAGCAGGCGCTCGTAGCCGATCCACAGCAGGGCCATGCCGGGTGCCTCGTAGATCCCGCGGGACTTGGCCTCGATGATCCGGTTCTCGATCTGGTCGGACATGCCGAGCCCGTGCCGGCCGCCGATGGCGTTGACCTCGTCGACCAGCGCGACCGGGTCGTCGTAGGTGCCGCCGTTGACCGCGACCGGGCGGCCGGCCTCGAAGCGGAGGGTGACGTCCTCGGGCTCGATGACGACGGTCGGGTCCCAGAAGCGGACGCCCATGATCGGCTCGACGGTCTCCAGCGGGACGTCGAGGTGCTCGAGGGTCTTCGCCTCGTGGGTGGCGCCCCAGATGTTGGCGTCGGTGGAGTACGCCTTCTCCTTGCTGTCCCGGTAGGGCAGGTCGTGCTCCACGAGCCACTGGCTCATCTCGGCGCGGCCGCCGAGCTCGCGGACGAAGTCGGCGTCGAGCCAGGGCTTGTAGATGCGCAGGCCCGGGTTGGCCAGGAGGCCGTACCGGTAGAAGCGCTCGATGTCGTTGCCCTTGAAGGTCGAGCCGTCGCCCCAGATGTGGACGTCGTCGGCCTGCATCGCGCGGACGAGCATCGTGCCGGTCACGGCGCGGCCGAGCGGCGTGGTGTTGAAGTAGACCCGGCCGGCCGACCTGATGTGGAAGGCGCCGCAGGCCAGGGCGGCCAGGCCCTCCTCGACCAGCTCCCGCCGGCAGTCGACGGCGCGGGCGATCTCGGCGCCGTACTGCATGGCGCGGCCGGGGACGCCGGAGATGTCGGTCTCGTCGTACTGGCCCAGGTCGGCCGTGTACGTGCAGGGGACGGCGCCCTTGGCACGCATCCAGGCCACCGCCACCGAGGTGTCGAGACCCCCGGAGAAGGCGATGCCGACGCGCTCGCCGACCGGGAGGGCGGTCAGGACCTTGCTCACTCGTACTCCGTCCCCTGGGGCGTGGCGCCGTCCAGAGGATGGTGTCATCCCGCCCTCGGGGCCCGGCACGGGACCGCTTGACGCCACCCGGTTTATAAATGTACGTTTGTTTATGTCTGAAGGCCCACGAGGAGGCACCGGTGCCGCGTCCCCGCACGACGAGTGACGCAGCGGTCCTGCAGGCCGCCGCGCGCACGATCCGCCGGCACGGTCCCGCGGCCACCACGCTCGCCGCCGTCGCCGCCGAGGCGGGCCTCTCCCCCGCCACGCTGGTGCAGCGGTTCGGGTCCAAGCGCGGTCTGCTCCTGGCGCTGGCCGGGACGGCCGCGGCGTCGACGCGGAACTGCTTCGAGGAGGCGCGCCGGCGGCACGAGTCCCCCCTGGCGGCGTTGCAGGCGGTGCTGGCCGCTCTGGTGGAGGGGTTGGACGGGCCGGCGGAGCTCGCCAACGACCTCGCCTTCTTGCAGCTGGACCTGCGGGACGACGAGTTCCGGACGCACGCGGTGACCCACGCGCGCTGCACAGAGGCCGGGATCGCCTCCCTGCTGCGGGCCGCGGTGGAGGCCGCCGAGCTCCGCGAGGACGTCGACGTCGACCGGCTGGCGGGCGCGGTCCACACGGCCTACAACGGCGCTCTGGTCCTGTGGCCGCTGACCGGGGAGGGGTCGCTCCCCGACGCGCTGCGCGCGGCGGTCGACGCCGTTCTCTCACCCCACCGATCCACCGAGGAGTGATCTGCCCGTGTCCACGACGACCAGCCCGAGGACCAGCTCGACGAGCCGTCCGCGTCCCTTCACCGGCGCCGTCTTCATCGCCACGAGCCTCGACGGCTACATCGCCCGGCCCGACGGCGACATCGACTGGCTCACCAGCCGCGCGGAGGGGGCGGGCGAGACCGGCTACGACGCCTTCCTGGCCGGTATCGACCACCTCGTCATGGGCCGGGGGACCTACGAGAAGGCGCTCTCCTTCGACGAGTGGCCCTACGCGGGCAGGCCGGTCGCGGTGCTGAGCAGCACCCTGACGGACGACGCGGACCCGAGGATCAGCGTGCACGGCACCGTCGGGGACCTCGTCGACCACCTGGTAGCAGCCGGCGCCCGACGCGTGTACGTCGACGGGGGACGGGTGGTGCAGAGCCTGCTGGCCGCCGGGCTGGTGCACGAGCTGACCATCACCACCGCGCCGGTGCTGCTCGGGGACGGGCTGCCGCTGTTCGGCCGGCTGCCGCGCGAGGTGTCCCTGGTGCACCAGGTCACCACGGTGCTCGGGGCCGGGTTCGTGCAGTCCACCTACGAGGTGGTGCCCTGACGGGGCCTCAGGCGTGCAGCGTGGGGCGGTAGGTGAGCACCTGGACGTGGCCGTCGAACGTCCGGCTCCCGAGCAGCTCGAGGTCGAAGTCGGCCGCGCCCCGGAAGACGGGCTCGGCGCCGGTCCGGCCGGTGATCACGGGGAAGAGCGTCAGCCGGACGCGGTCGACCAGGCCGGCGGCCATCAGCGCCCGGTTCATCGACAGGCTCCCGTGCGAGAGCAGCGGCAGCTCTGACTCCTCCTTGAGCCGGGCGACGACGTCGACGGCGTCGCCGCGCTCGAGGGTCGCGTCCGGCCGGTCGAGGGGTCCCTCGAGGGTCGTCGACACCACCGTCGTCGGCAGGGCGACCATCCGGGCGTTGACCGGGTCCGGCTCGGTGCCGGGGCCCAGCAGCTGCACGAACTCCCGGAACGTGCCGGCCCCCAGGACCAGCCGCTGCTGCTCGCCGTACACGGCGAGGCGGTGGTCGAGGTACTCCGGGCCCGCCTTGCCCCAGAAGCCGCCCCAGTCGCCGCCGTCGTAGGAGCCGAACCCGTCCAGGGTGGAGACGACGTCGAACGTGTAGGCGGCGGTCATGGTGCGCTCCCGGGTGCGGCGGACCGGTCTGCCGGCACAGACCCGGGATCTCGGTCGAACTCATCGGCCGGGCGGCCGGCGGGACCTTGACGCATACCGATATGGGTATACGTTGTCCGTCATGGCACGAGCCGCCACGACGTCGGACGTCTTCAACGCGATCGCCGAGCCGCAGCGCCGGGAGATCCTGGCGCTGCTGCGGGCGGGTGAGCGGCCGGTGACCGAGGTGGCCCGGGAGCTGGGGATGGCCCAGCCCGGGGCGTCCAAGCACCTGCGGGTGCTCCGGGAGGTCGGGCTGGTGCGGGACCGCAGGGCCGGCAAGCAGCGGCTGTACGGCCTCGACGCCCGTGGGCTTCGACCGGTGCACGAGTGGACCGGCGGGTTCGAGCGGTTCTGGAACGCCGGCTTCGACCGGCTGGACGCGTACGTGCAGGACCTCGAGCAGGAGAGGCAGGAGGACTAGCGGATGAGCACGAACGGACGAGGAGCGGCGGTGCCGTCCGCGGAGGCCGACCGGGAGATCGTGATCTCCCGGGTCATCGACGCCCCGCGGGAGCTGGTGTTCGAGGCGTTCACCGAGGTGCGCCACCTGTCGCGCTGGTGGGGGCCGGAGGGGTTCACCACCACCACGCGGTCCTTCGAGTTCCGCGTCGGCGGGGAGTGGGTCTTCGTGATGCACGGGCCGGACGGGACGGACTACCAGGAGTGGATCTCCTGGACCGAGATCGTCCCGCCGGAGGTGATCGCGCTGCTGCACGGTGAGTTCCGCGGCGACCCGAACGCCTTCGAGTCGGTCCTCACGTTCGCGCCCGAGGGAGCGGCGACCCGGCTCGAGATGCGCACGGTGTTCCCGACGAAGGAGCTGCGCGACGAGGCGGTCGAGAAGTACCACGCGATCGAGGGCGGCCGGCAGACCCTGGGCAACCTGGCCGCCTACCTGGCCGAGACGGTTCGGACCGGAGCCGACGGCTGATGGCCGGCAAGGTGTTCTTCAGCGTGTCGATGTCCCTGGACGGGTTCATCGCGCCCGAGTCCCCCGAGGAGCTGATGGGGCGGCAGTGGGTGGAGCTGCAGCGGTGGGTCTTCCCGCAGCGGTTCTTCCGGCAGAACCTGGAGCTCGGTGAGGGCGGCGAGGAGGGGCGCGACAACGACATCCTGCGGGAGACGTTCGAGCGCACCGGCGCGAGCGTGATGGGCAAGCGCATGTTCGACGCCGGCGAGCAGGCGTGGCCGGAGGAGGCGCCGTTCCACACGCCGGTGTTCGTCGTGACGCACGAGGAGCGCGACCCCTGGGAGCGGCCGGGCGGGACCACCTTCCACTTCGTGAACGACGGCATCGAGGCCGCGCTGGACCGGGCCCGCGCGGCCGCCGGGGACCGGGACGTCCGCATCGCGGGCGGCGGCGCGACGATCCTGCAGCACGTGAACGCCGGCCTGGTCGACGAGTTCACGATCGCGCTGTCTCCCGTGCTGTTCGGCACGGGGATCCGCCTGTTCGAGGGCGTGGACGCGGGCCGCGTGGCCCTCGAGCCGGTCCGCGCCGAGCCGACGCAGCGGGTGACCCACCTGACCTACGCCGTCCGGGAGCGGTGAGCCGGGGAGCCCACGGCGCCCGCCCCTGACCGGAGGCGTGCCGGCCAGAGGGGCGACGGACGAGTCGGCCTGTACGCCGGGTTCTGTCCTCGGGCGCCTCGCGGCCTCCCGATGGGCGGTCATCCATCTAGGCCTGCCGTTGCCGGCAGGCTCGAGCGGTCCACCCGCAGGCTCAGGCGGGCAGCCCTCGAGCGCCTGCGCAGGACGGCGGCGAGCCGCCGTCCCTCTCGACCTTGCTCCGGGTGGGGTTTACCGAGCCACACCGGTCACCCGGTGTGCGGTGGTCTCTTACACCGCCGTTTCACCCTTACCAGCGGCGAACCGCTGGCGGTCTGTTCTCTGTGGCACTGTCCCGCGGGTCACCCCGGGTCGCCGTTAGCGACCACCCTGCCCTGTGGAGCCCGGACGTTCCTCGGCGACGGGGTCTCCCCCGCCGACGCGACCGCCCAGCCGACTCGTCCGTCGTGGTGACCAGTCTAGTTCGGCGCTCAGAACGGCGGAGCGTCCGTGGTGGCGACGAGGCCGGACGGCGTGGTGACGGTGAGCGTGCCTGCGGCGTCGAGCGCGTGGTCGAGGCCGGGGGCCTGGTGCTTGCCGCGGTGGTCACCGGTGCAGAAGCCCACCAGGTTGCCGACGTCGGTCGGCCCGTCGGGCCAGCGGATGCGGTGGTCGAGCTCGCCCGCCGCGACCGGACGGCGGCACCCCGGGAACCGGCAGCGGCGGTCGCGGCGCCGGACGAAGCGGTCGAGTTCCGCGCCCGGACGGTAGCCGTCGGTCGGCGGCGGTGCAGCGAGCGGCTCCCCGGTCACGGCCGCGCGGCGGAGGCCCGGCAGGTCGGTGAGCGACACGAGCGTGCCGGAGAGGGCGTCGACCAGGGCGATCCGCGGGCGCTCGAGCAGCCCTCCCCCACCGGTGCGCACCAGCAGGTCGCCGAGCGCGGCCCGGTCAGCCGCGGCCGCGGCGCGCAGTGCCCCCAGGGCGTCGACCGCGGCGGTCACCCGTCCCGCCGGCGAGCGCTGCCAGGCCGCCTCGTCGGCGCGATCGGCGAGCTCGGCGGTGTGCACCAGGTCGCGGGCGCGCACCAGCGCCGCCTCGGCGTCGCCGAGGATCCGTCCCGCCTCCTGCACCGCTCGATCGGCCGACCTCCACCACGTCCCGTCCGCGGGCGGGTCCGTCCCGGCCGGCCCCTCGGCCGGCGGCGGGTCGGGGTCGGGGTGCAGCCCCGCCTGGAACTCCGCCCACCAGCGGTCGTCGGCGTCGGCCATCTCGCGCTGCAGCTCCAGCCAGCCCTCGTCGAGCGTGCGCTCGGCGGCGGCCACGACCTCATCGGCGGTCAGCGGGTCGGGGTCGTCGAACTCGCCGGCCTCCAGGCGGCGCTCCCAGTCGGCCTCCCACTCGGCGTGCGCGGCCCGCATCCGCTCGGTCCAGCCGGAGTCGTCGAGGCCGAGATCGGGGAACTGCTCGTCCTCATCCAGGTGCGCCGCCGGTCGCTCGTCGGCCGGCGGCGCACCGAGCCCGGCGCCGGCGAGGGCGTCCAGCAGCCGGCGGGCCACCTCGGCGGGGACCACCTGGCCACCGAGCTCGGCCGGGGCGTCCCCGCCCAGGACCGTGCTCACCGGCGCGACGAGGGTGAGGGCCACCTGCACCGGGGGGAGGTCCGACGCCCCCCGGCGCAGCACCAGGTCGAGCAGGACGTCGGCCGTCTTCTCCCCGCGCGACCGGGTGTCGGCCGGATCGGCCGGCAGCGCATCGGCGAGAGCCTCCAGGGTGGCGACCAGCGCCTGCGCCTCGGGCACGGTGAGCCTGGCGAACACCGCCGCCATGCCGGCGGTCCTCTCCGGCTGCAGGTGCACCCCGCGGCGCTTCACCGCCCTGGCCAGCTCGTCGGCGACGTCGCGCAGGTTGCGCCGGACCAGCACGCGCAGCACCTTGTCGCGCAGCTGCGGCGGCGTGGTGATGGTCCGCCGGGCGGCGCGATCGGCCACCCAGCCCAGCACCTCCGCCTCGACCTCGGCCCGCACCCGGTCGTCGGCGATGGTCGCGACGTGCTCGAGGAGCGGCCACCGGTGGGCCTCGGTGAGCATCCCGGCCTCCAGCGCCGCCAGGGTGCCCGGGAGGCGCTCGACGAGGAGCAGCGACTCGGACAGCAGGGCGTCCGCCCGCGACCGCGTGCAGGTGAGCCCGATCGAGAGCTCCGGGGTCGCCCACTCGCTCACCGGCTTCAGCTCGTCCGGCCGGGCCGCCCACCGCGCGGCGCTCATCGCGCCCGGCTCCCCCTGGGCCCGGTCGGCGGACGCCGGCCGGGAGGCGGCGAACTCCGCCAGGGCCCGCGCCCGCACCGCGGTCTGCCGGGCGATCTCGCGGTCCGCGGCCTGCACCACCCCCAGCGGACCGGCGGCGAGGCCGGTCTGCGGTGCGTAGGCGGGAGGCTGGTCCACGCGTTCGATCGTACGTTCGACCGGGGTGCCGCGGCAAGGCCTGTGGACGACGAAAACGCTGGTCAGCGTGTCGGGCCTGTCATCCCCAGTACAGCGTGAACCCCACCCGACGGCCGCCGTCCTCGCCCAGGGTCGCCATGTCGATCTGCTGCCTCGCCTGCTCGTCGACCGGCACGTCCGAGAGCACCTCGAGGTACCGCCGGTGCTCGCTCAGCGACGCCACGGCCGGCTCGACCCCGTCGGTCACGTCGACGACGTGCGGCGCCTCGCCGCCGAAGACCTGCACGGCGATGTACTGCACGCCCGACCACGGCTCCTCCGCCAGGTCGGGGAAGATCCACTCGTTGGCGGCGTCGGCCACCGCGTCGAGCACCGACCGGGTCAGCGCGCGGTGGTCGGCCGAGTTCAGCGCGGCCGGCGAGACGCCGGGCGGGGTCCACGTGTCCCCGCCGTGCATCGTGACCACCAGCTCGGGCCGGTGGCGGCGGATCGCACCGGCGAGGTCGCGGCGCAGGGCCGGCCCGTACTCCAGGACGCCGTCCCGGTGGTCGAGGAACTCCACCTCCCGGACGCCGACGACGGCGGCCGAGCGCCGCTCCTCCTCCTCGCGCAGCGGGCCGGCCTCGGCGGGCGGCATCCCCGCGATCCCCGCCTCGCCGCGGGTGGCCAGCAGGTAGTGCACCTCCTTGCCGGCCGCCGTCCACACGGCCACCGCGGCGGCCGTGCCGTACTCGATGTCGTCGGGGTGGGCCGCGACGACGAGCGCGCGCTGCCAGTCGTCGGGCATGGGTGCTGAAGGCATGCCGCGCAGTCTGCCGGGGTGATCACCCCCGCCGGGCGGCTCGCAGCGCGGCCGCGACGAGCGGCGCCTGCAGCGGCAGCCGCACCGCGGCCACCGCGAGCGGCAGCGGTCGCCGCGGGACCACCCGGAACGTGTGCAGGTGGGCCGGCAGGAACGCGGTCAGCAGCCCGGCCGCCGCCCAGCCGCTGGAGCGCCGGGTCACGGGCAGGGCGAGCAGCGCCGCCGTCCCGATCTCCGCCACCCCGGTGAGCGTGACCCACGTGCGCGCGTCGCCCAGCTCCGGGGGCACCAGCCACTCGTAGACGGCGGGCCGGACCAGGTGCAGGACGCCGGAGCCGCCCAGCAGGGCGGCGAGTCCGGCCGTTCGCCAGGGCGTGCCCACGACCGCCACCGTAGGCTCGGCGCCCGTGTCCGCCCTCGACCTGGTCATCGCCGCGGCCGTGGCCTTCCTCGCCGGGGGCGTCAACTCCATCGCCGGCGGCGGCTCGCTGATCCTCTTCCCCACGCTGGTCGCGCTCGGCCTCGGCACGGTCGAGGCCAACGTCACCAACTCGGTCGCGCAGTGGCCCGGCTACCTCGGCGGCGTCGCCGGCTTCCGCCAGGAGTACGTCGGCCAGCGCAGCCGCCTGCTGCGCTTCGGCCTGGTCGCCGTCCTGGGCGGCATCGCCGGGTCCGTGCTGCTGCTGACCACCCCGACCGAGGCCTTCGACCTGGTCGTCCCGGTCCTCGTCCTGCTGGCCAGCCTCCTGCTGGCCGTCCAGCCGCTGCTCAACCAGAGGCTCCGCCGCGCCGAGGAGGTGGGCCGGACCCGCGACCCCGTCTGGCTCTACGTCGCCCTCTTCCTCGCCACCACCTACGGCGGCTACTTCGGCGGCGCGCTCGGCGTGATCCTCGTCGGCGTCCTCGGCCTGGCGCTGCACCGGCTGAAGCTCGCCAACGCGCTGAAGTCCGCGCTCTCCGCGGTGACCGCCACGGTCACGGTGGTCGTCTTCGGCCTCTTCGGCCCGGTGCACTGGGGCGTCGTCGCCGTCGCCGCCCCCGCCAGCCTGCTCGGTGGGTTCCTCGGCGCGCGCCTGGCCAGCCGGATCCCGTCCACCCCGCTGCGCGTGCTCATCGTGACGTTCGGCGTCGCCGTCTCGATCTACCTCTTCCTGCGGGCCGCCTGACGGTTCATCATCGCCCGCGTGAGCGCGCTGACCGCCAGCACCGACGAGGTGCCGCCGGGCCGCGCGTTCGAGTACTGGCAGGACCTCATCTGCGACACGTTCGTGCAGCTGTCCGCCGCGCCCACGACAGAGGCGCCGTTCCGCGGCCGGATCGCGCACACCGACGTGGGCGCGGTCGAGCTCACCACCGTGCGGGCCAGCGGCCAGCACGTGCGCCGCACCCCGCGGCTGATCGCGCGCAGTTCCGAGGAGTACGTGCTGGCCAGCATCCAGGTGGCCGGGCGCGGGACGGTCGCCCAGGACGGCCGGACGGCGCCGCTGCGCCCCGGGGCGATGGCCTTCTACGACAGCACCCGCCCCTACGCGCTGCACTTCCCCGGCTCGTTCGAGCAGCTGGTCGTGCAGGTGCCCCGCCGGCTGCTGCCCGAGGGGCCGGTGCTGCACGCGACCGGGGTGGCGCTGGGCGCCAGCAGCAGCGCCCGCCTGGTGGCCGACTTCTTCCGCGGGCTCGCCCGCGCGCGGGCGACCGACCCGGCCGGCAGCGCGGCCCTCGCCCCGCACGCGCTGGGCCTGCTCACCTCCGCCCTCACCCTGGCCGCCGGGACGACGGCGCCGCGCGGTGACGGGGCGACGGCGGTGGACCGCGAGCGGGTGCTGGCCCACCTGGCCGCCCGCTACGCCGACCCGCGGCTGGACGCCGACCGGGTCGCCGCGGCGTGCCACCTCTCCCGCCGCACGCTGTTCCGGCTGTTCGAGGGCGAGCCCGAGGGCCTGGGCGACGTGCTGCGCCGGCTGCGGGTGACCGCCGCCCAGGACCTGCTGCGCACGCAGCCCCGGATGCCGCTGGCCGCCGTCGCCGGGCGCTGCGGCTTCGCCGGCGAGGCGCAGTTCCACCGCGCCTTCCGGGCGGTCACCGGCAGCACCCCCGCGGCCTACCGGCGGGCGGCGCTCGGCGCGCCCTGAGCTGGCACCGATCGTCAGGAACGCGGCACGCACGGCGAGTCCGGCCGGAGTCGGCGGCGCCACCGTCGCAGCATGCCGCCGCTCCGGACGGCGGCCCGATCCAGGAGGTCCGTCATGAGCTCCGCCACGCGCCCAGCACCGCCCGTCCGCGTCGCCGCCGTCCAGGCCGAGCCCCGGTGGCTCGACCTGGAGGCGGGCGTGACGCAGGTGTGCGACCTGATCGCCGAGGCCGCCGGGAACGGCGCGCAGCTCGTCGCCTTCGGCGAGACGTTCGTCCCCGGCTACCCGTGGTGGATCTGGCTGGACAGCCCCGCGTGGGGCATGCAGTTCGTGCCGCGGTACGCGGACAACGCGATGACCCGCGACGGCGAGCACATGCAGCGGATCGCCGCCGCGGCCGGCCGGCACCGGGTGCACGTCGTCCTCGGGTTCGCGGAGAAGGCCGGCGGCTCGCTGTACATGTCGCAGGCCTTCCTCGACGACACCGGGGCGGTGATCGCCGTGCGCCGCAAGCTGAAGCCCACCCACGTGGAGCGCAGCGTGTTCGGCGAGGGCGACGGCAGCGACATCCAGGTGCACGAGACCCGGCTCGGCCGGCTCGGCGGTCTCAACTGCTGGGAGCACTTCCAGCCGCTGACCAAGTACGCGATGTACAGCAAGGGCGAGCAGATCCACGTGGCCTCGTGGCCGAGCTTCTCGGTCTACCGCGGCGCGGCCACCGCGCTCGGCCCGGAGGTCAACACCGCCGCCAGCCGCGTGTACGCCGTCGAGGGGCAGACGTTCGTCGTCGCCCCCTGCTCGGTGGTGGGCCAGGCGGCGCACGACGTGTTCGCCGACACCGAGGTCAAGAAGCAGCTGCTGCTGCAGGGCGGCGGGTTCACCCGCATCTACGGGCCGGAGGGCACCGAGCTCGCCGCGCCGCTGGCCGAGGACGAGGAGGGCATCCTCTACGCCGACCTCGACCCGGCGCTGCTCGCGATCGCCAAGTCCGCCGCCGACCCGGTCGGCCACTACTCGCGGCCCGACGTCTTCCGGCTGCTGTTCAACGCGAGGCCCAACCGGGCCGTGGTCACCGAGGAGGAGCTGCCCGAGCCCTCCGACCTCGTGCCCGTCGAGCCGCCGGCGCTCCAGGGGGTGTGAGCGCTACTCCCCGCCCCGCCCGGGCTCGCCGATCGCGATCATCGCCTCGACGGCGGCCCGGGCGCGGGTGGCGGTCTCCGGGTCGACGTCGACGGCGCCCTCCCCGGTGCGCAGCGTGTTCAGCAGCTTGGCCGGGGTGATCATCTTCATGTAGCGGCATGCGGCGCGGTCGTTCATCGGGATGAACGACGTGCCGGCGTTGAGCGCCCGCAGCTGGTGCAGGATGCCGACCTCGGTCGCCACCAGCACCTCCCGCGACGACGTCCGGGCGGCCTCCTCGACCATGCCGCCGGTGGAGAGCACGCGGGTCCGGTCGGCGGGCAGGTCGCCGTGGCTGACCAGGTCCAGCACCGAGGTCGTGCAGCCGCACTCGGGGTGCACCAGGATCTCGGCGTCGGGGTGCGCGGCCACCTGGGCGCGCACGTCGGAGGGGCTGATCCCGGCGTGCACGTGGCACTCCCCCGCCCACACGTGGATGTTCTCCCGGCCGGTGACCCGCTTGACGTGGGCGCCGAGGAACTGGTCGGGGCAGAACAGGATCTCCCGGTCCTCGGGGATCGACCGGACGACGTCGGCGGCGTTGGACGACGTGCAGCAGATGTCGGTCTCGGCCTTGACCGCGGCGGTCGTGTTCACGTAGCTGACGACGACGGCGCCGGGGTGCTCGGCCTTCCACTCGCGCAGCTGCTCGGCGGTGATGCTGTCGGCCAGCGAGCAGCCGGCCGCGTGGTCGGGCAGCAGCACGGTCTTGCCCGGCGAGAGGATCTTCGCCGTCTCGGCCATGAAGTGGACGCCGCAGAAGACGATCTCGCGGGCGTCGGTCTGCGCCGCGACGCGGGAGAGGTACAGCGAGTCGCCGGTGTAGTGGGCGACGTCCTGGATCTCGGGGACCTGGTAGTTGTGCGCGAGGATCACCGCTCCGCGCTCCTCGGCCAGGGCGCGCACCTCGCGCGCCCAGGCCCGGTACTCCTCGGGCGACAACGTCCGCTCGTCGCCGACGACGGCGGGGGTGGCGGGCGCGATGGTCGCGGTCACGCGGGCTCCAGGGGTCTCGTGCGGGCCGTCACACCGGGAACGCCCGCGCCGGCCTGTCATCTTCCCGCAACGGTGCGGCGGGCCGTCGGCCCCGTCGGGAGCGCGCCCTAGGATTCCGGACGTCCGCACGACCGTTCAACCCTCAAGGACCTGACATGCGCCGCCTCGCCCCGCTCACCGCGCTCGCCGCCGCCGCCCTGCTGGCGACCGCCTGCGCCCCGCAGGAGTCGTCGAGCGACAGCTCGGCGACCTCGGGATCGGCGGCCGGCGGTTCCTGCACGCCGGAGGAGCTCGAGACCCTCGAGCCCGGGACGCTGACCATCGCCACCGACCAGCCCGCCTACGAGCCGTGGATGGTCGACGACACCCCCGAGAACGGCGAGGGCTTCGAGTCCGCCGTCGCCTACGCGGTCGCCGAGCAGCTGGGCTACGCCGAGGAGGACGTCACCTGGACGCGCGTGCCGTTCAACGCCGCGATCCAGCCCGGCGACCGGCCGTTCGACTTCGACATCAACCAGTTCTCGATCACCGAGGAGCGCCGGCAGGCGGTCGACTTCTCCTCGCCGTACTACACGGTCAGCCAGGCGGTCATCACCACCGCCGGCTCGGCGGCCGACGGCGCCACCAGCCTCGAGGAGCTGCGCGGCCTGCGCCTGGGCGCCCAGGTTGCCACGACCAGCCTCGACGTCCTCACCGAGACCATCGCGCCGGAGAGCGACCCGGTCGTGTTCAACACCAACGACGACGCCAAGCTGGCCCTGCAGAACGGCCAGGTCGACGGGATCGTCGTCGACCTGCCGACGGCGTTCTTCATCACCGCCGCCGAGCTGGAGAACGGCGTGATCGTCGGCCAGATCGAGGACTCGGGCGCCGGCGGCGACGAGTTCGGCCTGCTGCTGGAGAAGGACAGCCCGCTCACCGACTGCGTCAGCCAGGCCGTGGACGCCCTGCGCGAGGACGGCACGCTCGACGAGCTCGAGCAGCAGTGGCTGTCCGACGTCGCCGACGCGCCCGTCCTGAACTGATGCACGGCGCCCTCCCGGCGCCCAGCGACCTCGAGCTCTCCCGCCGGGCCTGGCGTGCGCGCCGGGCCCGGCGGTCCACGGGCATCGCGCTGCTCTCCACCCTGCTGTTCGCGGTGGCGGCGTACCTCGCCGTCACCCGGGCGCCGGGCTGGCCGCGGGTGCGGGCGACGTTCTTCTCGTGGTCGGTGGCGGTCGACGCGTTCCCCGAGATCCTCGAGGGGCTGTGGCTGAACCTGCAGGTGCTCGTCGTCGGCGGCGTGCTGGTGGTGCTCGTCGGCCTGCTGCTCGCGACCGTGCGCACGCTGCGCGGGCCGGCGTTCGCGCCGCTGCGGATCGTCGCGACGGCCTACGTCGACCTGTTCCGCGGCATGCCGCTGATCATCGTGCTCTACCTGGTCGGGTTCGGGTTCCCGGCGCTCGGCCTGCAGGGGGTGCCGACGTCGCCCTTCGTCCTGGGGACGGCGGCGATCGTGCTCGTCTACTCCGCCTACGTGGCCGAGGTCTTCCGGGCCGGCATCGAGTCGGTGCACCCGAGCCAGCGCGCCGCCGCGCGGTCGCTGGGCCTCACCCACCGGCAGACGATGCGCCTCGTCGTCCTGCCCCAGGCGCTGCGCACGGTGACGCCGGCGCTGCTCAACGACTTCGTCGCGCTGCAGAAGGACGTCGGGCTGATCTCGGTGCTGGGCGCCGTCGACGCCGTCCGGTCGGCGCAGATCATCGTCGGGCAGACGTTCAACTTCACGCCGTACGTGGTCGCCGGGCTGCTGTTCGTGCTGCTCGCCGTCCCCTCCGCGCGGCTGGCCGACCACGTGTCGGCGCGGGCCCGGCGACGTCAGCAGTCGGGGTCGTTGCTGTGAGCGTCCTGGAGCTGAGGAACGTGGTGAAGGCGTTCGGCGCGAACGTCGTGCTGCGCGGCGTCGACCTCGCCGTCGACGAGCACCGGGTGGTCGCGCTGATCGGCGGCTCGGGCTCGGGCAAGTCGACGCTGCTGCGCTGCGCCAGCCTGCTGGAGACCGTCGACGACGGGCAGGTGTTCCTCGACGGCGAGGACGTCACCGACCCACGGGTCGACGCCGACCGGGTGCGCCGGAGGATGGGGGTGGTCTTCCAGGCCTACAACCTCTTCCCGCACCTGTCCGTGCTGGACAACGTGACGCTGGCGCCCACCGTCGTCCACGGCCGGTCGAAGGCCGACGTGCGGGAGGAGGCGCTGGCGCTGCTGGAGCGCATCGGCCTGGCCGACAAGGCCGCCGAGTTCCCCGACCGGCTCTCCGGCGGCCAGCAGCAGCGGGTGGCGATCGTCCGCGCGCTCGCCGTCCGCCCCCGGGTGCTGCTGCTCGACGAGATCACCAGCGCCCTGGACCCCGAGCTGGTCGGCGAGGTGCTGGCCGTCGTCCGGGAGGTGGCGGCGCAGGGCATGACGATCCTGATGGCGACGCACGAGATGGGCTTCGCCCGGCAGGTCGCCGACACGGTGGCGTTCCTCGACGGCGGCGTGCTGCTGGAGTCCGGCCCGCCGGCGCAGGTGCTCGGCGAGCCCCAGCACCCCCGCACCCGGCAGTTCCTCGGCCGGGTGATCGACGCCGGGCGGCTATGACCGCAGGTGGCTCGTGTCGTTGACCAGGCGCACCGACGCCCGCCCGTCGGACGACCAGGCCACGGTCGACAGCGAGGCCGCCTCCAGGAACACCCGGTGCACGACCTGGTCGCCGGCGCCGAGGCCGGCCGCGAGCATGAGCTTGATCGGGGTCACGTGGCTGACGACGAGCACCGTCTCCCCGGCGTGCTCCCGCAGGATCCGCTCCCGCGCCCGCGCCACCCGGGCGCTGACGTCGGCGATCGACTCCCCGCCCGGGGCCCGCACGTCGGTGCCGCCGAAGAACCGCCGCAGGGCCAGCGGGTTGCGGGCGCGGGCCTCGTCGCCGGTCAGCCCCTCCCACTCGCCGAAGTCGAGCTCGCGCAGGTCCTGGTCGACCGCCACGGACAGCCGCAGCACCTCGGCGGCGGCCTGCGCGGTCTCGCGGCAGCGCTGCAGCGGCGAGGCGACGATCGCGTCGATGCCCCGGCCGGCCAGCTGCCGAGCGGCCGCGGTCGCCTCGGCCCGGCCGAGGTCCGACAGCGGCAGGTCGCTGCTGCCGCTGAACCGGCGCTCAGGGGTGTGCTCGGTCTGCCCGTGCCGCAGCAGGTGGGTCAGCGTGGTGACGACGGGCTTCGGCTCGGGGGCCGGCTGGACGTCGTCCTCGACGACGACGGGCTCGAGGCCGGCGTCGCGGTGCACCGGCTTGCCGTCCATGGCGCTGTTGGCGAGCGCGTCGGCCGCGCTGTTCTGCGCACGCGGCACCCACGTGTAGCGGACCGCACCGAGCTGCCGGGCGATCTGGCGGGCCTGCAGCGCCAGCTTCTGCATGTCGGGGTGCTTGATCTTCCAGCGCCCGCTCATCTGCTCGACGACGAGCTTGGAGTCCATGCGGACCTCGACCTCAGCTGAAGGGTCTGGCCCACCACAGAGGTCGAGCGCGGCCTGCAGCCCCGCCACCAGTCCGCCGTACTCGGCGACGTTGTTGGTGGCCACGCCCACCGCGGCCGCCCGCTCGGCGAGCACGCGGCCGCTGTCGGCGTCGCGGACCAGCGCGCCGTAGCCGGCCGGGCCGGGGTTGCCCCGCGAGCCGCCGTCCGCCTCGACGACGAGACGACGGCCGCTCACAGACCGGACTCGCCGGTGCGCACCAGGATCCGGCCGCAGTTGTCGCACCGGACGACCTCGTGCGGGTCGGCGGCGCGGACGGCGGCGAGCTCCTTGCCGAACAGCTCGATCCGGCAGCCCTGGCACTGCCGGGCCCGCAGCAGCGCCGCGCCGGTGGTGCCGGTCTGGGTGCGGATCCGGTCGTACAGCGACAGCAGCGGAGCGGGGATGCCGCCGGCCACCTCGGCGCGGGCCGCCTCGTGCCGGGCGGTGGCGTCGGCGATGTCGGCCAGCGCCTCGTCGCGCAGCTGCTCGGCCCGCTCCCGCTCCGCGCGGGCCCGCTCCACGCCCTCGCGGGCGGAGGCCAGCGCGGCGTCGGCGGTCTCCTGGCGCTCCATGAGCTCGAGCTCCTGGTCCTCCAGGTCGCCCTGCCGCCGGGCCAGCGACTCCAGCTCGTGCTGCAGCGCGGTCACCTCGCGCGCGGGCAGGCCGCCGGCCTCCAGCCGCTGCTGATCGCGCGCCGCTCGCGTGCGGACCACCTCGACGTCGCCCTCCAGCCGCCCGACCTCGCGCTCGAGGTCGCGGGCCTCGGTCTCGGCGCGCACCAGCTGGGCCGAGAGCTCGCGCTCGGCCTCGGCCGCCGTCTCGACCGCGGCCGCCTCGGGCAGCGTCCGCTTCCGGTGGGCCAGCTGGGTCAGCGCGACGTCCTCGGCGGCGAGGGTCAGCAGCTTCTGCTGGTCGAAGTGGTCGGCCTTCACACCGCCCAACCTATCGGCGGTGCGCCGCCCCCTCCGCCACCCCCGGCGGGGCGGACGCCAGCGGGTCTGGCAGGTCCCGCACCGTCGGGTCCTCGCGCTCGGCGGTGTAGTCGGTCTCCGCCGTCCCGTCGACGCCGTCGGCGACCCGCATCGCCCGCAGCACCAGGGTCACCACGGCGGCGACGAGCAGGTTGACCAGGAGGGCGATGAAGCCGGCGTAGACGGTGGCCTCGGTGTCGAACCCGAGCTTCGACAGCGGGAAGGCCGAGCCGCCGAAGTGCTCCCGGACGACCTCGCCGTCGGGACCGACGCGCTGGATGTTGTAGAGCATCAGCATGCCGGCGCCCATGCCGGCCACCCAGCCCGCGATCAGCCCGCCGCGGTGCAGCCACCGGGTGAACAGGCCGATCGCCACGGCCGGCAGCGTCTGCAGGATGATCACGCCGCCGATCAGCTGCAGGTCGATCGAGAACTGCGGCGCGATGAACAGGATCGCGGCCACCGCGCCGACCTTGACCACCAGCGACGTCACCTTGGCGACCTGGGCTTCCTCGCGCGGCGAGGCGTCCTTGCGCAGGAACTCCTTGTAGATGTTGCGGGTGAACAGGTTGGCCGCGGCGATCGACATCACCGCCGCCGGCACCAGCGCACCGATGCCGATGGCGGCGAACGCCACGCCGGCGAACCAGCTCGGGAACATCTCCTGGAACAGCACCGGGACGACGGTGTTGCTGTCCTCGCCGATCGGCGTCACCCCGGCGGCGATGGCCATGAAGCCGAGCAGCGCGATCAGGCCCAGCGCCAGGCTGTAGAGCGGCAGCGCGCTCATGTTGCGCTTGAGCACGTCGCGGTTGGCCGCCGCGAGCACCCCGGTGATCGAGTGCGGGTAGAGGAACAGCGCCAGCGCCGAGCCCAGGGCCAGGGTGGCGTAGTTCAGCTGCGCCGGGCCGCCGAGCAGCACCCCGCCGGTGCCGGCCGCGGTGAACTTCTCCTCCGCGGCGCCGAAGATCGCCTCCCAGCCGCCCAGCTTCACCGGGATGACGATGACCGCCACGATGATCGTCAGGTAGATGAGCGTGTCCTTGACGAACGCGATCAGCGCCGGCGCCCGCAGCCCGGAGTTGTACGTGTACAGCGCCAGGATGACGAAGGCGACGATCAGCGGCAGCTCGCCCTCGACCCCCATCGCCTTGAGCACGGCCTCGATGCCGACGAGCTGCAGCGCGATGTAGGGCATCGTCGCGACGATGCCGGTGATCGCGACCAGCAGCGCCATCGTCGGGGAGTCGAAGCGCGACCGGACGAAGTCGGCGGGGGTCACGAAGCCGCGCACGTGGCTGACCGACCAGAGCCGGATGACCACCAGGAACACCAGCGGGTAGATGACGATTGTGTACGGGACGGCGAAGAACCCGGCCGCGCCCGCGCCGAAGACCAGCGCCGGCACCGCCACGAACGTGTACGCGGTGTAGAGGTCACCGCCGAGCAGGAACCAGGTGATCCACGAGCCGAAGCTGCGCCCGCCCAGGCCCCACTCGTCGAGGTGCATGAGGTTCTCGGCCCGCCGCCACCGCGCGGCGACGAAGCCGAGCACGGTGACCAGCAGGAACAGCACGATGACGATCGTCAGCTCGACGACGTTGACGCCGTCCACGGCTCAGCCCTCCCCGCGCGCGGCGCGCTGGGCGGCGGCCCGCTCCTCGGGGCTGCGCCGGGTCATCCGGTAGACGACCACGGTGGTGAGCACGCCGAGGCCCACGAGCAGCAGCTGGAACCAGTAGAAGAACGGCCAGCCGAACAGCCGCGGCTCGTCGCGGTTGTACAGCGGCACCAGCAGCGGGACGACGATCGGGACCAGCAGCAGCCAGTTCCACGGGCTGCGGTCGCTGCGGCGCGGGGCGACGTTCTGCGCTCCGGGCCCGGCCGGCGGTGTCGAAGCGGTGGCCACTCGTCAGCTCCTCTCCTGACCCACGTGCGCGGTCCACGGGTCGGTCCGCCGGGAGGAGACGATCACCTCCACGCGACCGTTGAGGTCGCGGGCGAGGGCCTCCGCGGCGACCGGCAACCAGGGCCACTCCGTGGCGAAGTGTGCTGCATCGCAGAGCGCGGCGCCTGTCGAGGCGAGCGCTTCCGAGACCGGGTGGTGCCTGAGGTCGCTGGTCAGCAGGACGTCGGCGCCGGCGGCCGTGGCGGCGGCGTGCAGCGAGCCGCCGCTGCCGCCGCAGACCGCGACGGTGCGCACCGGCCGGCCCGGGTCGCCGGCCACGCGGATCCCGCCGGCGGTGGGCGGGAGCGCCGCGGCGGCCCGCTCGGCGAACCGGGCCAGGGTGAGGCCGTCGGCGAGCCGGCCGATCCGGCCCAGGCCCTCCCGGCTGCCGGGGGCGACCGGCTCGAGGGGGACGCAGTCGACCAGGCCCAGCGCGGCGGCGAGGGCGTCGTTGACCCCGACGTCGGCGGCGCGGTCGGCGTTGGTGTGCGCCACGAACAGGGCCGCGCCGGCCCGGACCAGCCGGTGCACCACCCGGCCCTTGGGGTCGTCGGCGGGCACCCCGTGGACGGCGGTGAGCAGTAGCGGGTGGTGGGTGACCACGAGCTGCACGCCGAGCGCGAGCGCCTCGTCGACGACCTCCGCGACCGGGTCGACGGCGAACAGCACTCGCGACACCGGCTCCGACCGGTCGCCGCAGACCAGGCCGACGGCGTCCCAGCCCTCGGCCAGGGCCGGGTCGTAGCGGGCCTCCAGGGCGGCGATCGCCTCGCCGAGGGTCACGGTCACCCGGCGGACCCTAGGACAGCCGCCAGGCGGCGGGCCGCCTCGGCCAGCCGGTCGGGGGTGAGCGCGGCGTAGCCCAGCACCAGGCCGGGCGGACCGGGCCGCAGCCGGTGCCAGGACAGCGGCTGGACGGCGACGCCGTCCCGCGCCGCCCGCCCGGCGAGCTCGACGTCGGAGAGGTCCCGCCCCGGCCAGGTGAGGGTCAGCTGCAGGCCGGCCGCCACCCCGTGGACGACGGCGCCGCCGAGGTCGGCGCCCAGCTCGCGGCGCAGCGCGGCGAGCAGGGCGTCGCGCCGGGCGCGCTGGCGGGTGCGCACCGCGCGCAGGTGGCGGTCGAGCTCGCCGGTGGCCAGCAGGCGGGCGAGCACGAGCTGCGGCAGCACCGGGCTGCCCAGGTCGGTCGCGTGCCGGGCGGCCACCAGGTCGGCGCGCAGCGCCGGCGGGGCGAGCAGCCAGCCCAGCCGCAGGCCCGGCGCCAGCGTCTTCGAGGTGCTGCCCGTGTGCGCCACCGCCGCCGGCGCCGAGGCGTGCAGCGCCGGCACGGGCGCGCGGTCGTAGCGGTGCTCGGCGTCGTAGTCGTCCTCCACCACCAGCCGCCCGTCGGCGGCCCAGTCGAGCAGCGCGCGCCGGCGCGCGGCGGAGAGGACGACGCCGGTCGGGAACTGGTGCGCCGGCGTGACGAGGACCGTCGACTCCCCCGTCGCGGCGAGCGCGGCGACGTCGAGGCCCTCCGCGTCCACCGGCACCGCGCTCGACGCCAGGCCCCAGTACGCCAGCTGGTCGCGGGCGCCGCGCGAACCGGGGTCCTCCACCGCGATCGACCGCGCGCCGCGGGCGTGCAGCACCCGCGCCAGGAGCGCCAGCGACTGGGCCACGCCGCCCACCACCAGCACGTCGTCGGCGTCGGCCCGGATGCCGCGGAAGCGGGCGAGCCACCGGGCCAGCTCGGCGCGCAGGGCGGGGTGGCCCCGGGGGTCGCCGTAGCGCAGGTCCGCCGCGCCGGCGTCGCGCAGCGCCGCCCGCTCGGCCCGCAGCCACGCCGCCCGGGGGAACGCGGCCAGGTCGGGCAGGCCGGGCGACAGGTCGAACTCCGCGCCGGCCGGCGGCGGCAGGGCGGGCGGTCCCCCGCCCACGGGCGGTGGCGCCGGCGGGCCGGCGGGGGCCGGTGCCGGGGTGCGGGTCACCACCGTGCCGGCGCCGGGGCGGCCGCCGACCAGGCCCTCGTCGGCCAGCCGCCGGTAGGCCTCGACGACCACGCCGCGGGAGACGCCGAGGTCGGCGGCCAGCGTCCGGGTGGCCGGCAGCGGCGCGCCCGCGACCAGCCGGCCCTCGGTCACGGCCGCCCGCACCCGGCCGACCAGCCAGTCGGTGAGGGCGCCGCGCGGTACGCCCGACGGGTCGAGGGCGAGGAAGTCGGCGCCCGGCATTGGTCCACTCCTCCGCATCGGGATTGGTCCTCAACGTCGGACCAATGGCTCCCTAGCGTGCCATCCGTGACCGCGCTCGACCTCGCCCCGCCCCTCCCCCGCACCCGCCCGACCGGCGCCGTCCTCGCCGGCGCGGCGGGGATGACCGCCGTCGGCGGCAGCGTCGCCGTCACCGGGCTCCTGGCCGGCGGGCCGGTGCTCACCGGCCAGGCGGTGCGCTACGCGGTCGCCTGCCTGCTGCTGCTCGCCGTCGTCCGGCTCTCCGGCCGGCGGGTCCGCCGCCCGGTCGGCGCCGAGTGGCTCTGGCTGGCCGGCGTGACCGGCGCGGGGCTGGTGCTGTTCAACCTGGCGCTGGTCGCCGGGTCACGGCACGCGGAGCCGGCGGTGCTCGGGGTGGCGGTGGCCTGCGTCCCGCTGCTGCTGGCCGTCGCCGGGCCGCTGGCCGAGGGCCGGCGCCCGGCGCGGCGGGTGCTGCTGGCCGCGGCCACGGTCACCGCGGGCGCCGCGCTGGTGGAGGGGTTCGGCCGCACCGACGGCACCGGGCTGGGCTGGGCCGTCGTCGTCCTGGCCTGCGAGGCGGGGTTCACCCTGCTGGCGCTGCCGGTGCTCGGCCGGCACGGCCCCGAGGGCGTCTCGGTGCACACCACCTGGCTGGCCGCGGTGGCCTTCGGCGTCCTCGGGATGGTGCGCGAGGGGCCGGCGGCGGTGCTCCGCCTCGACGCCGGCGACGTGGCGGCGCTGGCCTACCTCGCCGTCGTCGTCACCGCCCTGGCCTTCGTGCTCTGGTACGGCGCGGTGCGCCGGCTCGGCGCCGGCCGGGCCGGACTGCTCACCGGCATCGCGCCGATCGCCGCTGCGGCCGCCGGCGTCGTGCTCGGCGGCCCGCTGCCGAGCACCACGGTCTGGCTCGGCGTCGGCGTGGTCGCCGCCGGGCTCGCCCTGGGCCTGTCCCGACGGGAGGGGTAGCCGGGTGGGAAGCTCCGGGGCGTGGCGGAACGGGGGCTCCGGGCGCCGGCCTGGCTCGAGGAGCTCCTCCGCACCGAGCGCCCACCGGTCCCCTGGCGCGACGTGGTGCGCTTCGCGGTCACCGTGCCCGCGCCGCTGGCGGTGGCGGTGCTGGTGGCCGGCGGCGTCGATCCCGGTCCCGAGCTCGGGGCCGGCATCTTCGCGACGATGGGCGCGCTCGCCGCGACCCTCGCGCCGCAGGGCGGCCCGCTGCGCGACCAGGTGCGGCGGATCGTGGCCGCGGTCTGCTTCGGCGCGCTGGGCCTGCTCGCCGGGCAGTACGCGACCGGCGGCGGCTGGCAGCCGGTGGTCGTGGTCGCGGTGCTCTCCGCGGTCGCTGGGCTGATCAGCGCGGTCAACTCCGCGCTCTCCCTCGGCGCCCTGCAACTGCTGGTATACACCGCCCTCGCCTCGGGGCTGGTCACGTCCCTGCCGGCGGCGGCCGAGATCGGCTTCTTCTTCGCCGGGGCGGTCTGGGCCGCGCTGACCACGCTCGTGCAGGCGCGCGCGGAGCCGCAGGACCCCGACCGGACCGCCGTCGCCGACGTCTTCACCGCGATCGCCGACCTGCTCGTCGCCAGCGGCACGGAGGGCAGCGACGAGGCCCGCCGGGCCCTGACGACGGCGCTCAACGCCGCCTACGACCGGGTGATCCGCAGCCGCAGCCGCATGCCCGGGCGCACCAGGGAGCTCTCCGAGCTGGCCGGGGTGCTCAACACCGCGGCCCCCCTGGTCGAGGGCGTCGTCGCCGCCGCCCGCGCCGGCCTGCCGGCCGATCCGCAGGACGTCACGGCGGTGCACGCGCTGGGCGCCGCCGTCCGCGGCGACCGCGAGCTGCCCGAGGAACGCCCCGAGGCGCTCGAGGACGGCCCGGCGGCCCGGCGCGCGGTGCGCCACGGCATCCGGCTGGCGTGGAACGTCGTCGGGGACCCCGAGGAGCGCTCGGAGGTCGCTGTCGTCCCGCCCGATCTCGACTGGCGCACCCGCGTGCGCGACCTGGCCGACGCGACGGTCGCCAGCCCGGACAGCCGCGCGTTCGCCCTCCGCCTGGTCCTGTGCATGACGATCGCCGAGATCGCCCGTCAGCGGCTGCCCCTCGACCGGCCCTACTGGGTGCTGCTCACCGTCGCGATCGTGCTCAAGCCCGACTTCGGGTCGGTGTTCACCCGCGCGGTGCAGCGCGGGGTCGGCACGCTGCTCGGCGTCCTCATCGGGTCGCTGCTGCTGGCCGTCATCCCGCGCAGCCCGTGGCTGCTGCTGGCCATGGCCGGCGCCGCGGCGCTGATGCCGTGGGGCCGGGCGGCCAACTTCGGCCTGTTCTCCGTCTTCCAGACCCCGCTGGTGATCCTGCTGCTCGACCTCGCCCAGCCGGGCGGGCCCGGGGTGGTCGGCGCGCGGCTGCTGGACACGCTGGTGGGGTGCGCGATCGTGCTGGTCTTCGGTTACCTGCTGTGGCCGCAGACCTGGCGGGCCCCGCTCGACGAGGCGCTGCGCGACGCCGCCCTCGCCCTCGACGGCTTCGTCGACGCCGCGTTCACCGGCGACGCCACCGACACCCGGCGGGCCCGCCGCCGCAGCTACCGGGCGCTCACCGAGCTGCAGACCCAGCTGCAGCGCCGGCTCGCCGAGCCGCCGCCGATCAGCACCCGCGCCGCGGCGTGGTGGCCGGTGATCGTGCAGCTGGAGCGGACGTCGGACGCCGTCACCGAGGCCGTCATCGCCGTCCGGTCCGGCGAGCCGGTGCCCGACCTGGCCCAGGTCGCGGTGCTCCGGCGGGCGATCCGGCAGCTCGAGGAGGACGTCCGCGCGCACCGGGCGCCCGACGACGCCGAGATCCTCGCCGAGGGCGTGCTGGCCCCGGTGGCCCGCGAGGTGGACGCGGCCCGACGCCTGGTGCGCGAGGCGGCGCCCGGCCGGTGACAGCGGGGCGTCAGGCCGACTCCTGCCCGTCGCGGGGGCGCGGCACGTCCGGCACGTCGTCCGGGGTGCGGCCCCGGCGGTCCCGCCGCTCCGGCAGCCGCGGCCCGCGTCGCCCGCGGGCGATGGTGCGGCCGACCAGCGCCGCGAGCGGCAGGGACACCAGCACCCAGCCGACGAGGAGCCACCCCCACCACGTCACCGCCGCTCCCCCATGCTCCGAGACTGATACGTCCGGATACCGGCTGCAACACGACGATCGCGGATCGTGATTGCTCCACGAGTGGAGCCGCGGTTGCGGCGACGCCGGACCGCCCGTCGAATGAGACGTGCCCTCCGACCTGGTCCTGCCGCCGCTGACCGACCCGCCACCCCCGGGCTCGCGGACCGTCCGCACCGACGACGGCGTCGACCTGCACGTGGAGGTCGAGGGTGAGACCGACGGCCCGCTCACCGTCGTCCTCGCCCACGGGTTCACCGCCCGGCTGGCCGAGTGGCAGCTGCAGCGGGAGGCGCTGCGCGGCCGGGCCCGGCTGGTGCTCTTCGACCAGCGCGGCCACGGCCGTTCGAGCTGGACGCCGCTCCCGGAGGCGACGATCGACCGCACCGGCCGCGACCTCGGCGAGGTGCTCGACGCGACGACGCCGGACGGGCCGGTGGTGCTGGCCGGCCACTCGATGGGCGGGATGAGCGTGATGGCGCTGGCCCGGCAGCGACCCGAGCTGTTCGGCACCCGCGTGGTGGGCGTGTTCCTGCTGGCCACCTCGGCCGGCGGGCTGGTCGAGAGCGGCCTGCTCGGCCGGGCGGTGAAGCTCGTGCGGTGGCTCGGGCTGCTGCCGCTGTACCTGTGGCTCCTGCAGTTCTGGGCGCCGCTGCTCGAGCGGTTCCGCCGCCGCGGCACCCGGATCGGCCGCTGGTTCACCCGCCGCTACCTCTTCGGCCGCCAGGACGCCGACCCGGCGCGGGTGCGCACCGTGCAGCAGCTGCTCGAGGAGACGCCGTTCCCGGTGACCGCGGCCTTCTACGCCACCTTCCTCGACCACGACGAGACCGCCTCGCTGGCCGTCCTGGCCCGGGTGCCGGTCACGATCGTGGCGGCCTCCGACGACCGGCTCACCCCGGCTGCGCACGCCCGGCGGATGGCCGGGCAGATCGGCGACGCCGCGGAGCTCGTGGTCGTCCCCGGGGCGGGGCACAGCGTCAACCTGACCCGGACGGCCGAGGTCGACCGGGCGTTCCTCGACCTGCTCGACCGGGTCGAGGGCCGGCTCCGCGCCGCGAGTTGAGAGGTGTTACCCGCCAGTACAGAATCGCGGTGCACCGGTCGTCGGCGGACCATGGCTTCGGCGGCCAGCCGAGAACTCGACGACGAGCCCCCGTCCTGGCCGGGCGGGGCGGCGAGGAGCTGATCGTGGACCGCATGAGCCCGACCGACGCCGGTTTCTACTACGCGGAGAGCGAGAACACGCCTCTGCACGTGGGGTCGGTGGCGGTGTTCGAGGGCCCGGCACCGTCGTACGGCGACGTGGTGCGCCTGCTGCTGTCGAAGCTGCCGCTCGTACCGCGCTACCGGCAGCGGGTGCGCGAGGTGCCGCTCAACCTCGGCCGGCCGATGTGGGTCGACGACCCGCACTTCCAGATCCTCTACCACGTGCGGCACACCGCGGTGCCGAAGCCGGGCAGCGACGAGCAGCTGCGCAACCTGGCCGGGCGGGTGCTCGGGCAGCGGCTGGACATGGCCAAGCCCCTGTGGGAGGTGTGGCTGGTCGAGGGCCTGGAGGACGACCGCTGGGCGCTGATCTCCAAGGTCCACCACTGCATGGTCGACGGCATCGCCGGCACCGACCTGATGCAGGTCATCTTCGACCTCGACCCGAACGCCCGGCACGGCGAGCCCAAGGACTGGACGGCGCAGCGCAGCCCGTCGTCGGCGGAGCTGATGGCCGGCGCGGTGTCCGACACCCTCACCCACCCGCTGCGCCAGCTGGCCTCCCTCCCCGGCGCCGGCGGCGTCTCGCGCTCGGCCAAGGGGCTGCTGGGCTCCGGCCGCACCCTGGCCTCCAGCCTGCCCGCGCTGGCCAGGCAGGCCACCACCCCGCTGGCCCGGACGCTCACCGGGCCGATCGGCCCGCACCGCCGCTGGGCGTGGACCGACGCGCAGTTCGAGGAGTTCAAGAGCGTCCGGACGGCGCTGGGCGGCACGGTGAACGACGTCGTCCTCAGCGCGATCACCCGGGGCTTCCGCGATCTGCTGCAGGGCCGGGGCGCGCTCACCGACAAGGCCGTCGTCCGGTCGATGGTGCCGGTGTCGGTGCGCCGCCCCGGCGAACGCGGATCGCTGGACAACCGGATCTCCGCCGTCTTCGTCGACCTGCCGGTCGGCGAGCCGGACGCCGCGAAGCGGCTGGACAAGGTCCGCCGGCAGATGGACGAGTACAAGAAGACGATGCAGGCGGTCGACGCCCGCTCGATCATCGCGATGGGCGACTTCGTGTTCCCGACCCTGCTGTCGATGGGTGTGCGCGCCGCGATGCAGGCCGGCCAGTTCTGGTGCCAGGCGGTGACCACCAACGTGCCGGGCCCGCGGGTGCCGCTGTACGTGCTCGGCAAGCGGATGTGCTCGGCGCACGCCTACGTGCCCATCGCCGGCGGCACCCGGCTCTCGATCGGCATCTTCTCCTACCTGAACACCATGACCTTCGGGATCAACGCCGACTTCGACGCCTTCCCCGACGTCGACGTGCTGGCCACCGGCATCCGCCGCGGCGTCGACGAGCTGAAGCAGATCGCCGCGCGCGAACCGGCCGCCGCGGCCCAGCAGTGAGCGCCGGCGACCGGGCGCTCACCGTCGCCGTCACCGGGCCCACCGGCACCTTCGGCGCCGGGCTGGTGCCGCTGCTCGAGGCCGAGCCGCGGGTCCGGCGGGTGATCGGGCTGGCCCGCCGTCCGTTCGACCCGGCCGAGCGCGGCTGGACGAAGATGGAGTACCGGCGCGGCGACGTCCGCGACCCGGACAGCCTCGCCGAGGCGTTCCGCGGCGCCGACGTCGTCGTGCACCTGGCCTTCCTGATCACCGGCACCGCGTCCCGGCGGACGACCCGCGCGATCAACGTGGAGGGCACGCTCAACACGTTCCGCGCCGCCACCGACGCCGGCGCCCGCCGGTTCGTGTACGCCTCGTCGGTGGCCGCGTACGGCTGGCACCGCGACAACCCCGAGCGGATCTCGGAGGACTGGCCGGTGCGCCCCGCCGACCGGCTCTTCTACGCCCAGGAGAAGGCCGAGCTGGAGGACCTGCTCGAGGGCGAGGCCGCGGCCGCGCCGCAGCTGGCCCTCTACCTGCTGCGGCCGCCGGTGGTGCTCGGCCCCAACGCCGTCGGCGGCAAGGACCTGCTGCCCGGCCCGCTGGCGCCGCTCGGCCGCCGGCTGTTCGCCCGCCCGCGGCGGCTGCCGGTGCCCGTGCCGGTCGTCGTCCCGGAGCTGCAGCTGCAGTTCGTCCACGAGGACGACGTCGGCCGGGCGCTGCTGCTGTGCGTGCTGGGCGCCGGTCCCCCGGGGGCGTACAACATCGCCGGCGACGGGATCCTCACCGCGGCCGACGTGGCGCGCGAGTTCGGCGCGCTGCCGATCGGGGTGCCGCCGGGACCGGCCCAGCTGGCCGCGCGGGCGGTGGCCCGGCTGCCGTTCCTGCCGCCGGCCGGCGAGTGGGTCGAGGCGGCCAGCCGGCCGGTGCTCATGGACACCACGCGCGCCAGGCAGCAGCTGGGCTGGCGCCCTCGCTACACCGGGCTCGAGGCGCTGCGCGCGACGCTCGGCAGCTGAGCGAGGAAGGCCCGCACCTCGCCCGCCACGACCTCGGGGACCTGCAGCTGCGGCACGTGGCCGACGCCGGCCAGCTCCACGTAGCGCCAGTGCGGGTGCTCGGCGGCCACCTCGCGGGCGGCGGACACCGGGACCAGCCGGTCGCGGTCGCCCTGCACCAGGAGCACGGGCGCGGTGATCGCGGCCATCGCCCCGCGGTAGGCCCGCGGGTCGAGCAGGATGCCCAGCAGCGACCGGGCGGCGGCGAGGAACGCCCGGTCCATGCCCTCGACGTCCTGCCGCTCCTCGAGCAGGGTCACCGAGCGGTCGACCAGCTCGGCGGGGACGGCGTCGGGATCGACCCCGCACAGCTCGAGCATCTCCCGCACGCGGCGCCGTGGGGTCTGCCGCTGCCGGCGCAGCGCGAGGAAGCGCTCGCCGGCGAACGGCAGCCCGTAGAGGGCGAACTGCCCGGCGACGACCGGGTCGAGGCGCCGGCGGCCCCCGGGCAGGGCGGGGTCGAGGAGGACGACGCCGCGCACCGCGGCCGGTGCCGCGGCGGCGGTGAACAGCGAGATCATCCCGCCCATCGAGTTGCCGACCAGGACCGCGGGGGTGCCGGTCACCTCGGTGAGGAAGCGGCGCAGGACCGCGACGCTGGCCCGCACGGTCGCCCGTCGGCTGCCCGGCTCGCTGCGGCCGAAGCCGGGCAGGTCGAGGGCCAGCACCCGGGCGTGCGGGGTGAGCAGCGGCGCGAGCAGGTCCCAGTTGAGGTGCGAGCCGCCGAGCCCGTGCACGAGGACGACCGTCGGGCCGGCGTCGTCCCCGCCGTAGTCGACGACGTGGACCGGGCCGTCCCAGTCGAGGGTGCGGCTGGTTCCGAGCGGCGCGGCCATCTTCCTCCTCTGCGGACGTGTCGCCGGTCACACTGGGGCCGGACGACGCCGATGAGTCCTGCGTGTGACGCGGACCCCATCTTGGTACAGGGCTGTACCAGGGGCCGGACGACGGGAGGCGACGTGGCGCGACGGCACGACCGGAGCCCGGGGCTCCCGCTGTACCTGAGCGAGCCGACCCGGGCGGCCGCCGACTTCGGGCTGTTCCTGGCCGCCCGACCGCTGCTCCCCCGCCTGCCCAAGGGCGACGGGCACCCGGTGCTGGTGCTGCCCGGTCTGCTCGCCGACGACGCCTCGACCCGGATCCTGCGGCGGGTGCTGCGCCGGCTGGACTACCGGGTGCACGGCTGGCGCCTCGGTCGCAACATCGGCCCGACCGCGGCCTGCGTCACGGGCCTGCGCGACCGCATGGAGGAGCTCTCCGACCGCTACGGCCGGCCGGTGACGCTGATCGGGTGGAGCCTCGGCGGGATCTTCGCCCGCGACCTGGCCCGCCGCAGCCCCGAGTCGGTGCGCCAGGTGATCACCCTGGGCAGCCCGTTCCGGCTGCAGCACGACGGCCAGAGCCGCGCGACGAAGGTCTTCGCGCGCTACGCGCACCTGCACGTGGAGCACCGCACGCTGCCGCTGGAGAGCGAGGCCGAGCCGCTGCCGGTGCCGTCGACGTCGATCTACTCGCACTTCGACGGCATCGTGCACTGGCGCACCTGCCTCGACCTGCCCGGCGAGCGCTGCGAGAACATCGCCGTCATGGCCAGCCACCTCGGCCTCGGCCACCACCCCGCCGCCATCTGGGCGATCGCCGACCGGCTCGCGCAGCCCGAGGGCACCTGGTCGCCGTTCCGGCCGCCGCTGTTCCTGCGCCCGGCCTTCCCGCGCCCGGCGGACGCCGCCGACGGGCGGCCGGCGACCCCGGACGAGGCCGCGGCCTAGCCGCACACCCGGCCGGACGGCCGCCAGGCGTAGGTGCAGTCGGGCTCGCCCTCCTCGTTGTCCGACCCGTCGCCGGTGCCGACGAGCACGAACCCGGCGGCCTCGTAGATCCGCCGCGCCCGCTCGTTGCGGGCGAAGACGTGCAGCCGCAGCCCCTCCGGCCGGGCGGCCCGGGCCGCCTCCAGCAGCGCCCGGCCCACCCCCGTGCCCCACGCGTCGGGAGCGACGTAGAGCTGCTCGAGCCAGTCCTCGTGGACGGCGGCGAAGCCGACGACGACGCCGGCCCGCTCGGCCACCCAGACCTGCTGCTCGGGGAGGACGACGCCGCGCATCCACCCGACCGTCTCGGCCTCCTCGTGCAGGTCGGGCAGCCAGGGCATGCCGGCCGCGCGGGCGGCGTGGTGGACGCGCGCCAGCACGGCGGCGTCCTCGGGCCGGCCCGGGCGCAGGGCGACGTCGTCGGGCACGGGCGGGCTCACGGGCAGGCCGGCAGGCCCAGCAGGCCGCAGGTGACGCCGGGGACCAGTTGCTCGACCGCGTCGGTCACCGGGTTCGGCGGCAGCGGGGCCGGCGCCGGGGCGGGCGCGGGGACGGGCACCGGCAGCGGCGCCGACGGCAGGGGCAGCGGGGCGGGCGCCGGCGCGGGTGCCGGGGCGGGCGCGGGCGCCGGGGCCGGGGCGGGTGCCGGGGCGCCGCCGGACGTGCCTCCCCCGGTCGAGCCGCCGCCGGTGCCGCCGGACCCGGCCGGTGGGGCCGTGCCGCCGCCGGACGACGGCGTCCCGGCGTTCCCGCCGCTGCCGGCCGGGGTGCCGGGTGCGGGGGCCCCGCCGGCGCCCGGCGCGGGCGCGCCCGGGGCCGGCGCCGCGGCGGGTCCGGCGGCCGGGGCGCGGGTGACCTCCGGCGGGGAGCTCGTCGTGTCGCTCGCGCCGATGGCCGGGCCGGGCGCGGCCGGGGCGGCGAACCAGCGCGTCGGTGCCGGCAGCGGGCCGCTGGTGGGCCCGTGCATCGGCAGGTCGGCGACCGGGATGCCGCCCGCGTAGGCCGCGGCGAGGGCCAGCACCTGGGCGACGTAGGCGTCGGAGTGGTTGTAGGCGAAGACCGCCTCCCGCTGCCCGGCGGCGGTGCGCAGGTTCCCCCCGGCCACGCAGAGGTAGTGCGCGGCGGCCAGCGCGGCGTCGTTGATGTTCTTCGGGTCGGCCACGCCGTTGCCGTCGCCGTCGACGGCGTAGGAGCGCCACGTCGTCGGGATGAACTGCATCGGCCCGACGGCGCGGTCGAAGCGGGTGTCGCCGTCGAAGGCGCCGCCGTCGGAGTCGCCGATGTAGGCGAACTGCCCGCCGTCGAGCGCCGGGCCGATGATCTGCGGGGTCGACGTGCCGTCGGGGTTCAGCGTGGCGCCGCCGAAGCGGCCGTGGTTGGACTCGACGCGGCCGATGCCGGCCAGCAGCGACCAGTCGATGCCGCAGGAGGGCTGCGCGTCGGCCATGCGCGCCGCGGCCACCCGGTAGGCGTTGAGCGCCACGTTGGGGATGCCGTTGGCGGCCAGGCCGGTGATCACCGGTGCCGCGGCGGGCGCGGGCTGCGGCGCCTGGGTGGGCGCGGCGGCGAGCGTCGTGGCCCCCTCGGGCGCGCCGGCCGACAGCTCCGCGACGGCCCACTCGCGCGCCACGTCCCACGGCACGGAGGCGTCGTTCACCTCGGCCACGGCCTCCAGCTCGTCGTCCGCACCGGCCGCGGGCGCGAGCAGCCCGCTGACCAGGACGAGCCCGGCGGCCACCCACGGCCACCTCCGCCGCCGCCAGGGCGGCGGCTGCACCGGCCGGCCGGTCGGGGCCGCGTGCCGCGGCCCGTCGGTGTCCCGCTGGGACTGGTCGAACGCGAGCGCCATCGCCGTCGCACCGTCTTCCTCGACGATCCGAGTTACCTGTGTCTTGGAGTTCCCCGCTGTCAGGCGCAACGAGCGTTACCCGCGAAGGTGGCGCTCAACCGCGGGCGAAGGAACGAAGGTGGGCGCGGCAGGGTTCGAACCTGCGACCGCTCGCTTGTAAGGCGAGAGCTCTTCCGCTGAGCTACGCGCCCCGCGCACTCAGAGTAGGGGGGCTCCGAGCGGCGAGAGGATCAGGCCGCGAGCTTCCCGACGGCGTCCTTCCAGCCGGACTGCTCGCGCACGTCGCCCGGGTTGTTCACCTCCGCGAAGGTCACCGTGCCCTCGGCGTCGAGCAGGAAGGTCGCCCGCAGGGCCATGCCGGCCTTCTCGTTGAAGACGCCGTAGGCCTGCGCGGTGGCCCCGTGCGGCCAGAAGTCCGACAGCAGCCGGAACTCGAACCCCTCCCTCTCCCGGAAGGCCTTGAGGCTGAACACCGGGTCGGTGCTGATGGCCAGCACCTGCACGCCCGCGTCGGTGTAGACCGCCAGCTCGTCGCGCAGCTGGCACAGCTCGCCGGTGCACAGGCCCGAGAAGGCGAAGGGGTAGAACACCAGCAGGACGGGGGCGCCCCGCAGGCCGGCCAGGTCGACGACCTGCTTGTCCTGGTCGGGGAGGCTGAACTCGGGCGCGGTGTCGCCGACGGAGAGGGTCATGCGCCCGATCGTGCCCCATGCGCCGCGGAGCGCCGCAGCGAGGGCCTAGCGGCGCGTGCGGGCGGTCTTCGGGGTGACCAGGCGGATGCCGGACCAGTCCTTGGCGGCGGAGATGCTGCTGGTCTGCTGCAGGCCCGCGGTGGGCGCCACCTCGGTGACGTCGCCGGGCTCCACGTGCCCCGGCCGCCCCGACTTGGGCACCAGCAGCCACACGACGCCGTCGTCGGCCAGGGAGGTCAGCGCGTCGGTGAGCGCGTCGAAGAGGTCGCCGTCGTCCTCCCGCCACCAGAGGACGACGACGTCGGCCACCTCGTCGGTGTCCTCGTCGACCATCTCGCTGCCGGCCGCCTCGACGATGGCGTCGCGCAGGTCCTCGTCGGCGTCCTCGTCCCAGCCGAGCTCCTGCACGACCATGCCCGGCTTGATGCCCAGCCGGGCCGCCATGCCGGCGCTGCCCGAGTCGACGCTCATCCCTGCTGCTCCTCCACGGAACGGTCTCCTGCTGACCGGTTGTCTGCGACATGGTGCACGGTCGGACGCTCCGACGCGCGCGGACCTGGGATCACGCGCACCCGCAAGGGGGGACCAGGGGGGCGGCGGGCCCGGCGGCGACGGCGGACACGACCGGCGGGAGGAGAGCCCGCACGCTGGTCATGTCACCCCTCTCGCTCCTGCCTCGGGCCCGACCGGTCGGGCGCGTTGGGCGGAAGCGTAGGCCATGGGAGCCCGGGCGCAAGCCTCCTGCCGCGCCCGTCGCGCCGCCGGACGCGCCGGTACGGCCGCGTATCGGCAGGACCCGGGTGCCTCACGTGACGGCGGAACCCCTGACGGGAGACGATGGGGGCATGAGCGCACCGCAGCAGTCGGACGGCGACCCCGCCCGCGACGCAGTAACCCCCCGCGCGGTCATCACCGACGGGCTGCCCAGCCAGCTGGTCGACACCGACCCTGATGAGACGCAGGAGTGGGTCGAGTCCCTCGACGCCGTCGTCGACCACGCCGGACGCGGCCGCGCCCGCTACCTGATGCTCAAGATGCTCGAGCGCAGCCGGGAGCAGCAGGTCGGTGTCCCCTCCCTGCGCAGCACCGACTACATCAACACGATCCCGCCGGAGCGCGAGCCCTGGTTCCCCGGCGACGAGCACGTCGAGCGGCGCATCCGCGCCTACATCCGCTGGAACGCGGCGATCATGGTGCACCGGGCCCAGCGGCCCGGGATCGCCGTCGGCGGGCACATCTCCTCCTACGCGTCCTCGGCGTCGCTGTACGAGGTCGGCTTCAACCACTTCTTCCGCGGCAAGGACCACCCCGGCGGCGGCGACCAGATCTACTTCCAGGGCCACGCCTCCCCCGGCATCTACGCCCGCGCCTTCCTCGAGGGCCGGCTCTCGGAGGACCAGCTCGACGGCTTCCGGCAGGAGGTCAGCCACCCCGGCGGCGGCCTGTCGAGCTACCCGCACCCGCGGCTGATGCCCGACTTCTGGGAGTTCCCCACCGTGTCGATGGGCCTCGGCCCGATCAACGCGATCTACCAGGCGCGGTTCAACCGCTACCTGCACTCCCGCGGCATCAAGGACACCTCCGACCAGCACGTCTGGGCGTTCCTGGGCGACGGCGAGATGGACGAGCCCGAGTCGCTCGGCGCGATCGGCCTGGCCGCGCGCGAGGAGCTGGACAACCTCACCTTCGTCGTCAACTGCAACCTGCAGCGCCTCGACGGGCCGGTCCGCGGCAACGGCAAGGTGATCCAGGAGCTCGAGTCGTTCTTCCGCGGCGCCGGCTGGAACGTGATCAAGGTGATCTGGGGTCGGGAGTGGGACCCGCTGCTCGCCGCCGACCGCGACGGCGCGCTGGTCAACCTGATGAACCAGACGCCCGACGGCGACTACCAGACCTACAAGGCCGAGGACGGCGCGTTCGTCCGCGAGCACTTCTTCGGCCGCGACCCGCGCACCCGCAAGCTCGTCGAGCACATGAGCGACAAGGAGATCTGGGACCTCTCCCGCGGCGGGCACGACTACCGCAAGCTCTACGCGGCCTACAAGGCGGCGGCGGAGCACAAGGGCCAGCCGACGGTCATCCTCGCCAAGACGATCAAGGGCTGGACGCTCGGCAGCCACTTCGAGGGCCGCAACTCGACCCACCAGATGAAGAAGCTGACCGCCGAGGACCTCGCCGCCTTCCGCGACCGGCTCTACCTCGACATCCCCGACGAGGCGCTCGACAAGACCCTGCCGCCGTACTACAAGCCCGACCCGGACGGCGACGAGATGCGGTACATGCTCGAGCGCCGCCGGCAGCTGGGCGGCTCCCTCCCCCGCCGGCGCACCGACGCCAAGCCGCTCAAGGCGCCCGACGACAAGGCGGTCGACATCCTGCGCCGGGGCTCCGGCAAGCAGGAGGTGGCGACGACGATGGCGTTCGTCCGCATGCTCAAGGAGATGCTGAAGGACCCCGAGCTCGGCCCGCGGTTCGTGCCCGTCATCCCCGACGAGGCCCGCACCTTCGGCATGGACTCGCTGTTCCCGACGCAGAAGATCTACAACCCGGCCGGCCAGCGCTACACCTCGGTCGACCGCGAGCTGATGCTGGCCTACAAGGAGTCGCAGCAGGGGCAGATCCTGCACGAGGGCATCAACGAGGCCGGCTCCGCGGCGTCGTTCACCGCCGTCGGCACCTCCTACGCCACGCACGGCGAGCACATGATCCCGATCTACATCTTCTACTCGATGTTCGGGTTCCAGCGGACCGGCGACGCCTTCTGGGCGGCCGGCGACCAGATGGCCCGCGGCTTCCTGCTCGGCGCCACCGCCGGGCGGACGACGCTCAACGGCGAGGGGCTGCAGCACGAGGACGGGCACTCGCTGCTGCTCGCGCACACCAACCCCGCGGTGGTGAGCTACGACCCGGCGTTCTCCTACGAGGTCGCGCACATCACGAAGGACGCGCTGCTGCGGATGTACGGCAACGACCCGGGCGGCCCGCTCGGCGGCCACCGCAGCCCCGACGTCTTCTACTACCTGACCGTCTACAACGAGCCGATCTCGCAGCCGGCCGAGCCGGAGGACCTGGACGTGCGGGGCCTGCTGGCCGGCATGTACAGGTACGCCGAGGGGCCGCAGGTCGAGAACGGCAGGAAGGCGCAGATCCTCGCCTCCGGCGTCGCCGTGCCGTGGGCGCTGCGGGCCCAGGAGCTGCTGGCGCAGGACTGGGGGGTCTCGGCCGACGTGTGGTCGGTGACCTCGTGGACCGAGCTGCGCCGCGAGGCGGTCGAGGCCGAGGAGCACAACCTCCTGCACCCCGAGGAGGAGGCCCGAGTCCCGTACGTCACGCAGCGGCTGCAGGAGGCCGAGGGCCCCGTCGTCGCGGTGTCGGACTGGATGCGCGCCGTCCCCGACCTCATCGCGCCGTACGCGCCGCACGGCATGCGGTCGCTGGGCACCGACGGGTTCGGCCTGTCCGACACCCGCCCGGCGCTGCGCCGGCACTTCCACGTCGACGCCGAGTCGATCGTCGTCCGGACGCTCGCCTCGCTGGCCGACTGGAACTGGCTGGACCGCGACGTCGTCCGGCAGGCGGTGGAGAAGTACCAGGTCCGCGAGGTGCAGGCCGCCCCGCAGGAGGAGCGGTCGGACCCCAGCCCCGCGACGTGACGGCTGGTGCGGAGTCCCGGGGCGGCGTTCTCCGCGCCCTGGGACTCCGTGACCGTCAGCCGGCGAGCGCGTCCAGGGCCATGCGGGCGTAGAGGGCGACGCCCGCGGGCAGCGGTTCCTCGTCGAAGACCACGAGGTTGGAGTGGTTGGCCGGGGCGGTCTCCGGCTCCAGCCCGGGCGGGCAGGCGCCGAGGAAGGCCAGCGCCCCCGGCACCCGCTCGAGGACGTAGGAGAAGTCCTCGGCGCCCATGAGCGGGGCGGCCATCGGCGCGGCGGCCTGCGGGCCGAGCAGCGCGGCGGCCGTGTCGAGCACGACCGCGGCGGCGCCGGCGTCGTTGACGGTCACCGGGTAGCCCTCGACGTGCTCGAACTCGGCGGTCATCTCGTGCGCCGCGGCGATGGTGGCCGCCACCCGCTCGACGGCGGCGACGATCATCCGCCGGTTCTCCGCCGACAGCGTGCGGATCGTGCCCTCCAGGAACGCCGAGTCGGGGATGACGTTGCTCGTCGACCCGGCCTCCAGGTGCGCCACGGTGACCACCGCCGGGTCGAAGACGTCGACACGGCGGGTGACCAGCGTCTGCAGCGCCAGCACGATCTCGGCGGCGACCGGGATCGGGTCGTTGGCGGTGTAGGGCATCGAGGCGTGCCCGCCGCGGCCCTTGACGGTGATCCGCCACTGGTCGGCGGCGGCCATCATCGGCCCCGGCCGCACGTTGATCGTGCCGCTGGCGAACGTGGAGGAGATGTGCAGCGCGAACGCCCCGCTCACCGGCGCCTCGGGGACGGCGTCGAGCAGCCCCTCGTCGAGCATGTAGCGGGCGCCGTGGAAGCCCTCCTCCCCCGGCTGGACCATGAACACGACCTGCCCGGCCAGCTCGTCGCGGCGGTCGGCGAGCAGCCGCGCGGCGCCGAGCAGCATGGCGACGTGGGTGTCGTGACCGCAGGCGTGCATCGCCCCTGGGACCTCCGAGGCGAACGGCAGGCCGGTGTCCTCGTGCACCGGCAGCGCGTCCATGTCGCCGCGCAGCAGGAAGGTCGGCCCCGGGCGCGCGCCCCGCAGCACGCCGACCACCGAGCTGGTCGAGCGGCCGGTGGTCACCTCGATCGGCAGGTCGCGCAGCGCCTCCAGCACGGTGGCCTGCGTGTTCGGCAGGTGCAGCCCGATCTCGGGCCGGCGGTGCAGCCGGCGTCGCAGGTCGATGGTGCGGTCGGCGTCGGAGTAGGCGGCGGCGAGGAGGTCGGCGGCGCTGGTCGGCATGCTCCCCAGTCTCGCCGCCGCCTCAGAACGCGGCCCAGTCGGGCCGGGTGGTCGCCAGCCGCCACACGACGGCCAGCCCGCCGCCGTCGACGGTGAGCTGCCCCTCGGGCGCCCGGCCGGGTGGCCCGACCCACAGCCGCGCGTCGTCCCGCCCGAGGTCGACCCAGCCCCGCGGCGCGCGGTGCACCGCGTGCGACGGCGGCGACGCCGGGTCGGCGGCGCGCAGGTAGGCCTGCAGCACCCGCACGCCTGCGTCGCCGGCCACCTCGTCGTGGGTCAGCCCGGCGCCGGACCGCAGCACGGCGACGTCGCCCGTGGCGACCTCGGCGCCGTCCCCCCACGCGTGCCGCAGGGACCCCGCCAGGACGACGGCGACGACGTCGACCGCCCGGTGCTCGTGCCGCCCGTAGCCCTCCCCCGCGCCCAGCCGGTCGTCGGCCAGGCGGAGCAGCGGCCCGAGCGAGCCGTCGTCCGGCGCGGCGACCACGTGCTGGTCGAGGCTCACGGGACCACCGCCGCGTCGCGGCGGACCGGCAGCGCCGCGCGGCCGCCGGGCAGGGCGCCGAAGAGCAGCGCGACGGTCAGCGTCCAGGCCAGCCCGAAGGCCCAGCCGCCGACGACGTCGGAGAAGAAGTGCACCCCCAGCCACAGCCGGGTCAGCCCCACCAGGACGACCAGGGCGACCCCCGCCGCCAGGCACACCCGCCGCGCGGCCACGCCGACCAGCGGCCAGAGGAGCACGAGCACCACGGTGACCAGCGTGGCGATCCCCGAGGAGTGCCCGCTGGGGAAGCTGAGGGAGTCCAGCCGCGCGCCCCCCTCGTCGAAGTCCGGCCGCACCCGGCCGAAGAATTCCTTCAGCAGCGTGGTCAGCGGCCCGACGAGGACGGTCGCGGTGAGCACCCAGGCGGCGACCCACCAGGCCCGCCGCAGGACCAGCCAGACGACGACCGGGAGCAGCACGAGGACCCGGAAGGCCGAGAGCCCGGGCGCGGTCAGCACCTGCAGCAGCCCGTCCAGCCCCGTCGCGCGGTCGTCGCCGGCGTAGACGGCCTCGCTCACCACGCCGTCGAGGTCCACCTGCGGCGCGAAGCCGGCCAGCACGCCCGCGCCCAGCACGGCCACCACGAGGTAGCCGAGGGCGGCCGCGACCAGCGCACGGCGCCGGGCGACCGGCGAGGCACCGTCCGGGGGAACGTCCACGGGTCCACTCTCCCCGACGGGGGACGGCGTGACACGCTGACCGGGGACGACTCGACGGGGAGGACCGCACTGTGACCGGCCGGGTGAGCAACCGCCCGCCGAGCGACGCCACGCTGCGCCGGCTCGAGCGCGCCTCGGGTGCCCTCGCCACGCAGGCCGTGGCGCGCATGGACGAGCAGCTGTCGTGGTTCCGGGCGATGCCGGCCGACCAGCGCTCGTGGGTGATGCTGGTCGCGCAGAACGGCATCGCCTCGCTGGTCGAGTGGTGCCGCAACCCCGGCCGGCCGCCGAGGCTGACCGGCGAGGTGTTCGGCGCCGCGCCGCGCGAGCTGGTGCGGGCGGTCCCGCTGCGGCAGACCGTCGACCTGATCAAGGTGACCGTCGAGGTGATGGACGACCACGTCGCCTCGGTGGCCGAGCCCGGTGACGCCGAGGCGCTGCGGATCGCCGTCCTGACGTTCAGCCGCGAGGTCGCCTTCGCCACCGCGCACGTCTACGCCAGCTTCGCCGAGAACCGCGGTGCCTGGGACGCCCGCCTCGAGGCGCTCGTCGTCGATGCGCTGGTCCGCGGCGAGCGGTCCGAGGAGCTGCCCGGGCGGGCGGCGGCGCTCGGCTGGGCCACGATGAGCCCGGTCGTCGTCCTGGTGGGGGCCGCGCCGGGGGCCGGTGACGCGCACGCCGCGGTGCGCCGGGCCGCCCGCTCGATGCGCGCGGAGGTGCTGGTCGGGGTGCACGCCGACCAGCTCGTCGTCGTCCTCGGCGGGCAGGGCGACCTGGAGTCGGTGGCCGAGCGGGTCAGCGACGAGTTCGGCCCCGGCCCGGTGGTGGTCGGCCCGGTGGTCGACGGGCTGGGCCGCGCGGCCGAGTCGGCCGCGGCCGCCCTGGCCGGCCTGCGGGCCGCCCCGGCCTGGCCGGGGGCGCCCCGACCGGTCACCGCCGACGCGCTGCTCGCCGAGCGGGCCCTGGACGGCGACCCGCTGGCCCGCGCCGCGCTCGCCGAGCGGATCGCCGCACCCCTGCAGACCGCCGGCGGCGAGGTGCTGGAGACGGTGCGGGCGGTGCTCGCCGGCGGCGGCAACCTGGAGGCCAGCGCGCGGGCGCTGTTCGTGCACCCCAACACCGTCCGCTACCGGCTCCGGCGCGCGGCGGAGCTGACCGGGGTGTCGGCGACCGATCCGCGGGGCAGCTGGACGCTGCAGGTCGCCCTGGCGCTGGCGCAGCTGGGCCGGGACAGCTCCCTCTGGCACTGAGTGCCTTTCGTCCCGCTGGTCACACCAGTGTGGTCTCTACCACGATCCGGGCCGGATCCGCGCGTCCGCCGAGTGTGCTTTGTGGGAACCTTCCAAAGATCAGCGGTGTGCTTTCGTGCCGCTCCCCGGCGCGGACGCCGGTGATCCCTGGCACGGTGAAAGACGTGCTGGCCGTCCTCGCCCCCGGACAGGGTGCCCAGAAGCCCGGGATGCTCACCGATTGGCTCGACCTCCCCGGCGCGGAGCCGTTCTTCCGCTGGGCCGGGGCCATCGCCGACGCCGACCTGCTGACCCTCGGCACGACCGGTGACGCCGAGGCGATCAAGGACACCGCGGTCACCCAGCCGCTGGTGGTCGCGATGAGCCTGTTCATCGCCCGCGAGCTCGGCGGCCTGCCCGGTCCGGTCGTGCACAGCCCGCACGCCGGGCGCGACGTCGTCATCGCCGGGCACAGCGTCGGCGAGCTCACCGCCGCGGCGCTGGCCGGCGTGCTGTCGGTCGAGGCGGCGATCGCGCTGACCGCCGTCCGCGGCCGGGCGATGGCCGCCGCGTGCGCGCAGACGCCGACCGGCATGTCCGCCGTCCTGGGCGGCGACCCCGAGGAGCTGGCGGCGGCGCTGGAGCGGCACGGGCTGCAGGCCGCCAACTACAACGGCGGCGGCCAGGTCGTCGTCGCCGGGCCGCTCGACGGGCTGGCCGCCCTCAAGGCCGAACCGCCGGCCAAGGCGCGGGTCATGCCGCTGTCCGTGGCCGGCGCCTTCCACACCTCCTACATGGGCTCGGCCCGCGAGGAGCTCGAGGGCCTGGTCGACGGGCTCCGGCCGGCCGACCCGAGCAGGCTGCTGCTGTCCAACGCCGACGGCGCGGCGGTCGAGAGCGGCGCCGAGGCGCTCACCCGCCTGGTCAGCCAGGTCACCAGCCCGGTGCGGTTCGACGCCTGCCTGGCCACGATGCGCGACCTGGGCGTGACCGCCGCGATCGAGCTGCCGCCGGCCGGCGCGCTGGCCGGGCTGGCCAAGCGCGAGTGGAAGGGCGCCGACATCGAGATCCTCGCCGTCAGCAGCCCGGCCGACCTCGACCGCGCCCGCGAGCTGATCGCCGCCGAGCGCGGCCGGCCCGAGCCCGACCACCTGCCCGACTGGCGGGTCGTCGTCGCGCCCGTGCGCGGGACCGTCAGCCCGGCCGACGTCGCCGAGGGCAGCCGGCTGCCGGCCGGCACGCCGCTGGGCGTCGTCCGCAGCCGCCGCGAGGAGGTCCACGTCTCGGCCGGCTACGACGGGGTACTGGCCGAGTGGCTCGTGCACGAGGGCGACCTGGTCGACGCAGGCGACCCGCTGGCCCGTCTCTACCCGGAGGTTTCGGCATGACCGCTCGCATCCAGCAGAGCCAGGGCGCCGTCGGCGCGCGGATCCTCGGCCTGGGCGGGTACCGGCCGCGCCGCCGGGTGACCAACCACGAGCTGGCCCAGGTCATGGACACCAACGACGAGTGGATCCAGACCCGCGTCGGCATCGCCGAGCGGCGCTGGGCCGGCGAGGACGAGACGCTCGTCGAGATGGCCGTCGCCGCCGGCGGCAAGGCGATCGCGGCCAGCGGCCTCGCCCCCGACGAGATCGACCTCGTCGTCGCCGCCAGCGCCAGCCTGCGGGCGCCCATCCCCGGGGTCGGCCCGCAGATCGCCTACCGGCTCGGGGTGCCGCGGCCGGGCTCGTTCGACCTCAACGCCGGGTGCGCCGGCTTCTGCTACGCCCTCGGCCTGGTCAACGACGCCATCCGCGCCGGGTCGGCGCGCAACGCGCTGGTCATCGGCGTGGAGCGGCTGACCGACGTCACGGACACGAACGACCGGTCCACCGCGGTGATCTTCGCCGACGGCGCCGGCGCGGCCGTGGTGGGCGCCGCCGACGAGCCGGGCATCGGCCCGGTCGCGTGGGGCAGCGACGGCGACCAGCACAACGCCATCGAGATCGCGGCCGGGAAGTCGACGATGACCATGGCCGGCCAGGCCGTCTACCGCTGGGCGACCACCAAGCTCACCGAGACGCTGTTCCAGGCGATGGAGTCCGCCGGCGTCGGCCCGCAGGACATCGACGTCTTCGCCCCGCACCAGGCCAACCTGCGCATCGTCGAGTCGATGACCAGGAAGCTCGGCCTGCCCGAGCGCACCGTCGTCGCACGCGACATCGTGCAGTCCGGCAACACCTCGGCGGCGTCGATCCCGCTGGCGCTGACCGCGCTGCTGGAGTCCGGCGAGGCCAAGTCGGGCGACCTGTGCCTGGTCCTCGGCTACGGCGCCGGGCTGACCTTCGCCGGGCAGGTCCTGCGCCTGCCCTGAACCATCGATCTGCCGGGACACCCCGTCCCGGACGACGGTGGTGCGCCACCGCGGCGCGCCGCCACCATCCGAGAGAGAGGACCCCGCGTGGCCAGCACCCAGGAGATCCAGGCCGGACTCGGCGAGATCCTGGAGGAGGTGGCCGGCGTCACCCCCGCCGACGCCACCCCCGAGAAGTCCTTCACCGAGGACCTCGACGTGGACTCCCTGTCCATGGTCGAGATCGCGACCGCCGTCGAGGACAAGTTCGGCGTGGCGATCCCCGACGACGAGCTCGGCAACATCAAGACCGTCGGCGACGCCATCAGCTACATCGAGAAGAACCAAGGCTGAGGCCTCATCCCGATCGCCCGGCCATCTGAGAGGACATAGCGATGAGCACGTCAACCAGTGACGTCGTCGTCACCGGCCTCGGCGCCACCACGCCGCTCGGCGGTGACGTGGCCAGCACGTGGGAGGCGCTGCTGGCCGGGCGGTCGGGGGTCGAGCGGATCACCGACGACTGGGCCGAGGACTACCCGGCCCAGCTGGTGGCCCGCATGGCGACCGACCCGTCCGAGCAGCTCGACCGGGTCCGCGCCCGGCGGCTCGACCGCAGCCAGCAGGCCGCGGTGGTCGCCGCCGAGCAGGCGTGGGCCGAATCGGGCGCCGCCGAGCTCGACGTCGCGCCGGAGCGGATCGCCGTCGTCTTCGGCACCGGCATCGGCGGCGCGCTGACCCTGCTCGGCCAGGACGACGTCCTGGAGGCGAAGGGCCCCAAGCGGGTCTCCCCCTTCACCATCCCGATGCTCATGCCCAACGGCCCGGCCGCCGCGGTGGGCCTCGCCATCGGCGCCAAGGGCGGCGTGCACGCGCCGGTCAGCGCCTGCGCCTCCGGCGCCGAGGCGATCCGCTGGGGCCTGGACCTGCTGCGCTTCGACCGCGCCGACGTCGTCCTGGTCGGCGGCGCCGAGGCGTGCATCCACCCGCTGCCGATGGCCGGCTTCGCCGCGATGCGCGCGATGAGCACCCGCAACGACGAGCCCCACCGCGCCTCGCGGCCGTTCGACAAGGCCCGCGACGGGTTCGTGCTGGGCGAGGGCGCCGCGGCGCTGGTGCTCGAGCGGGCCGACTCCGCCCGCGGGCGCGGCGCGACCGTGCACGCCCGGCTGGCCGGCGCCGGGGCCACCGCCGACGGCTACGACCTGGTCGCCCCGCACCCCGAGGGCGAGGGCGCCGGGCGGGCGATCGGCGCGGCGCTGCGCGACGCCGGGCTCTCCCCCGCCGACATCGGGCACGTCAACGCGCACGCCACCTCCACGCCGGTCGGCGACACCGCCGAGGCGGCCGCCATCCGCTCGTCCATCGGCGACCACGTGCTGGTGACGGCGACCAAGAGCCAGACCGGCCACCTGCTCGGCGCCGCCGGCGCGCTCGAGTCGGTGTTCACCATCCTGGCGCTGCGCGACCAGGTCGTGCCCGCCACCGCCAACCTCGACGACCCGGACGACGACGCCGCCGTCCAGGCCCTCGACATCGTGCGCCACGAGCCGCGCAAGGCGCAGCTCACCGCCGCCGTGAACGACTCCTTCGGCTTCGGCGGCCACAACATCGCCCTGGTCTTCACGACGGCGTGAGCGCCCGGCAGTCCCGTCCCGAGCCCGGTTCCGTGGAGGTCGCATGACCACCCTGCAGGCAGCTCCCCCGACCCCGCCCACCGCACCCGATCCCCGCGACCCCGAGGACCGGCTGCGCCGGTTCTTCGACGAGGGCTCGCTGCAGCTGCTGGTCGGCCGCGACACCTCCGGCGTCGTCGCCGGCCGCGGCACCGTGGCCGGGACGCCGACCGTCGCCTTCTGCACCGACGCCACCGTCATGGGCGGCGCCATGGGCGTCGACGGCTGCCGGCACATCGTCGACGCCATCGACGCCGCGCTGCGCGAGCGCGTGCCCGTCGTCGGCATCTGGCACTCCGGCGGCGCCCGCCTGGCCGAGGGCGTCGTCGCGCTGCACGCCGTCGGCGAGGTCTTCGAGGCGATGGTGCGGGCGTCGGGCCGGATCCCGCAGATCTCGGTGGTGCTCGGCCCCGCGGCCGGCGGCGCCGCCTACGGCCCGGCGCTCACCGACCTGGTGATCATGGGGCCGGCCGGGCGGGTGTTCGTCACCGGCCCGGACGTCGTCCGCTCGGTCACCGGCGAGGTGGTCGACCAGGAGCAGCTCGGCGGGCCCGACACCCACGGCCGGCGCTCCGGCGTCGTCCACGTGGTCACCGAGTCCGAGCCCGACGCGCTGGAGACCGCGCGCCAGGCGGTGTCGCTGCTGGCCGACCAGGGCACCTTCGCGCCGGCCGAGGACGAGCCGGACGTCGACCTGCGGGCGCTGCTGCCCGAGCAGCCGCAGCGGGCCTACGACGTCAAGCCGCTGGTCGCCGCCGTCCTCGACTCCCCCGGGCTGGAGCTGCACCCGCGGTTCGCGCCGAACATCGTGACCACGCTGGGCCGGATCGCCGGGCGGACGGTGGGCGTCATCGCCAACAACCCGCTGCGGCTGGGCGGCTGCCTGGACTCGGCATCGGCCGAGAAGGCGGCCCGGTTCGTGCGGATGTGCGACGCGTTCGGCGTCCCGCTCGTGGTGCTGGTCGACGTCCCCGGCTACCTGCCCGGCGTCGGGCAGGAGTGGGACGGCGTGGTGCGGCGCGGCGCCAAGCTGCTGCACGCCTTCGCCGAGGCCGTCGTCCCCCGGGTGACGCTGGTGACGCGCAAGTCCTACGGCGGCGCCTACATCGCCATGAACTCCCGCTCGCTGGGCGCGACGGCGGTGTTCGCGTGGCCGGGCGCGGAGGTCGCCGTCATGGGCGCCAAGGCCGCGGTCGGCATCCTGCACCGCAAGAAGCTGGCGGCCGCCCCGCCCGGGGAGCGCGACGCGCTGCACGAGCAGCTGGCCGCCGAGCACGAGCGGATCGCCGGGGGGGTGAACAAGGCCCGCGAGATCGGCGTCGTCGACGAGGTGGTGGAGCCGTCGCACACCAAGCGCCGGCTGGTGCAGGCACTGGCGTCGGCTCCCGCCGGCCGCGGCGCCCACGGCAACATCCCGCTGTAGCCCCGGCCACGATCAGCTCACCTGATCCGGACAGGTCCTCCCTCGCGTCGCAGCGTGAGGGAGGACCTGTTGCCGTGAGGGAGGACGTGCCGAGGGCATGACTGCGGCGGGCCGGGCCACGTCGGTCGCCGGGTGGAGCCGGGCGGTCGCCTCCTGAGCCGCGTCATGCCCCGGCCTCACGGACGGCGGCACGGTCAAGCAGCGGCGGCCACGGTGGACCCGCACGGGGTGGTCGCGGCCCGCGCGGCAGGCGGCGAGGGTGGCGACCACACCGCGAGGGTGGGCGGCCGCGGACGTGGAACGGTCGCCCGGACGCCGCTTCCCCGACGGCGTCCGGACGACCGGGTTCTCACCTTACGACGGCTGCCCGCCCCCCGCGGGTGTGTCGTAGTCGGATCGTGACCTGCAGGTTCTCCTCAGACGACCTGGTGCAGCCAGGTGATCGGGCTGCCGTCGCCGGCGTGCCGGTAGACCTCCAGATCGGCGTCCCAGGCGGCGCCGAGGAGCTCGTCGACCCCGTGCCGGAACGCCTCGATGGAGGTGGCGGTCGCGGCCAGGTGGCGCAGCTGCTGCTCGGTCACCACGAGGTCGCCGTTGGCACTCGTGGGCGCGCGGTACACACCGTGACCGGGCACGTAGGACATGCGCTCGCCGTCGTTGCCGTGGCTGGCTTCCTCGGTCACCTCGAACCGCAGCATGGGCCACGCGCGCAGGGCAGCGACGAGCTTCGCACCGGTCCCGGGCGCGCCCGTCCAGGCGACCTCGGCACGGTACGACCCGTGCGCCGCGGGCTGCTCGGCCCACGACAGGGAGACCGGCGCGCCGACGACGCGTTCGAGCGCCCACTCGACGTGCTGGCACAGCGCCTTCGGGCACGCGTGCACGAAGACGACACCCTGGGTAGACCGTCGCTGCACGAGGCACCTCCATCGACTCGATCGGTCTCGTCTTCCCCTACGGACCCATCGATTCGGTGACGCGCTGTATTCGGCAATGACGGAGCAGGGCTCCCGCAGACAGTCTGCACGATGGTGACCCTGTCGCGCCAGTGCGGATGAGGCGGAAGCGGCGAAAGTGACGCAAGGTGACGTGGTATGCGCTTTAGCGCTGGTCAGCGGCCATACCACGGCCGGTGGCCCGTCGTCCAGCAAGCCATCTGGTTCCGTGGACGCTCGACGCAACGGTGTCAAGCCACCCGCCGACGCGTCTCGACGGCGTGTCGAGCCACGCCGCCCGGCGCTCACGCAGCGTAACGGACGGCGCCCCCTGCCCCCCGGTGACACGCCGACGACGGGCCGACGCGTCGACGCCCCACCCGCCCGAACCGGATCGGTACCGGCCGCTAGAGTGACGTCCAGTCCGCAGCGCGTCCAACAGCCGGCGTGCGGTGCGGGGACATCCCCGCTCGCCGGGCTCCCTTCAAGGTCGTGGGGAGTCCGCCCCTGCCCGCCCGAGGAACGATCGTGACCCGCCCCGACCCGAACCCGGATGCCGTCCAGCGCGCGTTCGAAGAGCTCGGCCGCCTGTCCTTCGCCGACCACTCGCTGCAGTCGCTCGTCCAGCAGGTCGCCGACGTCGCCGCCCGGGTGCTGCCCGCCGACCCGGCCACCTCGGTGACCATCCTCACGCAGGAGCGGCCGCGCACCGTGGCCTCCAGCCACGACCTGGCCCTCGACCTCGACCAGGTGCAGTACGCCCTCGGCGCCGGCCCGTGCCTGGAGGCCGCGTCCACCGGCCGCCCGGCGGCCTGCCCCGACACCGGCGCCGACGGCCGGTGGCCGGAGTTCGCCGCCCGCGCGGCCGAGCAGGGGTGCCGCAGCGTGCTCTCCGTGCCCCTCCCGGTGCAGGAGCACGTGGGCGGCGGCCTGAACGTCTACCTGCGCGGGATCGCGCCCTCGGACGACGCCGCGCGGGCGCTGGCCGAGCGCTTCGCCTCCTACGCCGTCGTCCCGGTGTCGAACATGTACCTCTACTCCACCGCCGTCGAGCGGGTGGAGCACCTGCGGGTCGCGCTGGACTCGCGGGCGGTCATCGACCAGGCCAAGGGCATCCTCATGGAGCGCTACAAGCTCACCGCGGACCAGGCGTTCCAGGCCCTCGTCCGGGTGTCGATGGAGAGCAACACCAAGGTCCGCGACGTGGCCGAGCGCATGGTCGAGACCGGCGAGCTGCGCCCGAGCTGAGTCAGCCGCCGGGGATCAGCAGGTCCTCCCGGGGCGTCACCCGGACGGCACGGATCCCGTCGTCCGGGGTCTCCTCCCACTCGACCTCGACCACCTGCCCGGCCCGGAGGACGTCGCGCCCGGTGCTGCGGTGCACGACCGACGCCGGCACCCAGCACTGCTCGCCCGGCAGGTCGGGGACGTCGATCCAGCCACGGCCGGCGTCGTCGTCCCACCGGACGACGGTGCCGAGGGACTTCCCGCTGCGCGCCACGGCCCCAGGCTGACCCGGTGCGCGGCCGGCGGCAAGCGGTCAGGCGCTGGGGACGGTGACCCGGTCGCCGCCGGCGGTCTTGGCGCGGTACATCGCGGCATCGGCGCGGTGCAGCAGGTCGAGGACGTCGTCCCCGGCGCAGACCTCGGCGACGCCCACGCTGGCGGTGACGCCGACGGACCGGCCGGCGAGCGCCACGGCGTCGCGCAGCCGCTCGGCCAGGGAGTCGGCCGGCAGCGCCGCGCTCACCTCGGCCAGGACGGCGAACTCGTCGCCGCCGAGCCGCGCCACGGTGTCGGACTCCCGGACCGACGCGGCCAGCGCCTGCGCCACCTGCTGCAGCACCGCGTCACCGGCGCCGTGCCCCTCGCGGTCGTTGACGCTCTTGAAGCCGTCGAGGTCCACGAGGCAGATGACCGTCGTCGACGTCTCGTCCAGCGCCAGCTCGAGCCGGCGGAGGAAGGCGCGCCGGTTGCACAGCCCGGTCAGCGGGTCGGTGGAGGCCAGTGCCTGCTGGGTGCGGATGAGCTCCACCTGGCGGTCGTGGGCGCGCCAGTAGTTCGCCGACGCCATGGCGCACACCAGGGTGAACGCACCCATGACCACCGCGATGAAGAGCACCGCGAGGGTGATGTCCGGCAGGGCGATCAGCACGTAGCTGGCGGCCATGGCGGTCCCGACCAGCACCACCCCGCCCGGGGTGTAGGTGAACGCCATGTAGGCGAGGGTCAGGAACAGCAGGGCGAACAGCGGGCTGGCGCCACCGCCGTCGATCCGCGTGCCCACGCCGACCATGGCGGTGACACCGACGCTCCAGGAGTAGAAGAGCAACGGGCCGCGGGCGTCGCGCATCATCGCGGCCAGCGGCAGCAGGAGCAGGCAGGGCGTGAGGACGACGACGGCGGTCGCCATGCCGAACACGACCAGGGAGTCGCGCGCGGGGGAGTCGGTCAGCAGGCAGTAGCCGATGACCGCCCAGCCGCCGGCCTCGCTGAGCACGATGCCGGTCCTGACATGACGCACCCAGTAGGCGGCGCGGTCGTCGTCCTCGGCCAGCCGCCGGTAGAGCGCGGTCCGCAGGGCGGCGAGCAGCCGCGGGACGGCGCGGCTGCGCCCCGGTCCCGCCTGCGGTACCCCTGTCGGTCCTGCCACGTGCGGAGGATCGGGAGGGGCGCCGCCGTCCTTGACCGGTCTCACCCGTCGGGGGGTGGCGCCGCACGCCGGCGCCGTGCCGAGGCTCACAGGCCTGCCACCCGCGGGCGGCGGGTAGCCCGCACCCATGGCTGCAGAGCACGCCGCGCGCCGGCAGGGCATGGCCGGGAGCGGGCGCGAGCAGGTGGCAGCGCTGGTGCTGCCCGCGTGGGACGCCTTCCTGGCCCAGGCAGCGGAGGTCGACCTGGACCGCCGGAGCCGGCTGCCGGGCTGGCGGGCGCACGAGGTCTGCGTCCACCTGGGCCTGTGGCCGGAGAACACGGCCATGGCCGACCTGATCGCGTCCGCGCGGTCCGGCGGCACCGGGGAGCAACCGGACGTCGACGCGGTGAACGCCCGCGTCACCGCCGCCCACCGCGCCGCCTCCCGCGCGGAGGTCCTGGCCGGGCTGCGCCGCAACCGCGACGCCACCGAGCGCTACCTGACCGAGGAGCCGGTCGAGCTCGACACGGCACCGACGGTCTCCGTGGTCGGGCGGCTCCCGCTGCTCTCCGTCGTCCTCGGTCAGGCCTACGAGCTGGCGGTGCATGGCCTGGACCTGGCCGACGCCGGCGCTCCCCCCGTGCCGGAGGACGTGCTGCAGGCCGGGCTCGCGGCGCTCGCCGACGTGACCGGCGCGCTGGCCGCGTCGTGCGGCATCACCGGCGGGGCGACGCTGGCCACCCCGGACGGCGGCTGGCGGTTCGCGGCCGACCGGGACGGCTGGACGGTCACCCGCGTGCCCGCCGGCCGGGTCGACGGCGCCGCGGTCGAGGCCGCGGCCGACCTGCTGCTGGAGGCGGCGTCCGGGCGGGCCAACCCGGTCCCGGCCGTGGCGCGCCGCCGGCTCAAGGTGCACGACGTCCCGGGGCTGCTGCGGCTGGCGCCGATCGTTCAGGCCGTGCCGGGGATCCCGGGCGGACCGATCCTCCAGCTCGCGGCCCGGACGATGGGCGGCGCCGGCGGGGTGCTCGGCCGGCTGTTCGGCCGCGGCTAGCCCTCGTCGGGCGCGGTCCGGCGGCGGCGTCGTCGCCACACCAGCCCGGCCGCGACGAGGACGGCGACGACCGCCGGGACGACGGTGAACACGGTGCCCTGCTCGACCATCAGCGGCGCCGCGGCCCCGATGCCCACCTGCACGACCGTGCCCGGGACGACCCCGAGCGCCGTCGCGGCCGCGTAGGGCACCGGGCGGATCATGGTGAGACCGGCCGCGTAGCTCAGCGGCGTGAACGGCACGACGGGGATGAGCCGGGCGGTGAGCACGGGGACGAAGCCCCGCTCCCCCACCAGCCGGTCGACGCGCGCCACCCACCGGCCGGCGAGCCGGGTGGCGGCGTCGCGGCCCAGCCACCGGCTCAGCGCGAAGGCGCCCAGGCCCCCGATCATCGCGCCACCCAGCGCCACGGCGAGGCCGGGCCAGAACCCGGCGACGACACCGATGAGCACCGAGATGGCGGTGCGTGGCACGGGCGCCAGCAGCGCGACGCCGAGCGCCAGCGACAGGACGACGAGGCCGAGGCTGCCGGCGGCGTCGAGCCGCGCCCGCACCACCTCCAGCGACGGCAGGTCGACGACGAGGGCCGCCACCCCGCCGGCGACGAGGACGAGCAGCAGGGCGCCCGCGCGGACCCAGGTCCGCTCCGCCGCCGCCCGCACCGGTCCATGGTGCGGGACGGGGTGCATCCGGCGGCCGGGGCGGGGCCGAAGAGCGAACTGTGTTCCTCCTCGTCCTGGCCGTGCCCGCATTTTCGGTCGTGGTGGTCGGCTACGCGATCGGATCGGCGGTCTTCAGCCCGCTCGGGCCGCAGCGGGCGGAGGCGGCCGGCTGGATCACCGGGGTGGCGCTGCTCGCCGCCGTGACCTGGGGTGCGCGGGCCTGGTGGCGGCGCCGGGGGCGGCGCGACTGAACGCGGGCCCGCTGTGGCATCGTCGTCAGTGCTCGCGGGGCGGTAGCTCAGCCGGTCAGAGCTGCGGACTCATAATCCGCCGGTCGTGGGTTCGAGCCCCACCCGCCCCACCCGCTCGATGTGTTGTCCGCCTGGTGCTCGGCCTGCGGGCATCGGGTGAGGCGCGACAGTGTCTCGGTTGGTGGTTGACAGCTGTGTCGGCTGATCCTGACGCTCGCGCGGTGCGGGAGCTGGGCGTGGCGGACCGGCATCTGGCCGTGCGGCGGTGATCGCCGAGGGGCACGAGGGGACCGCGGTGGCCCAGCACCGGGGTGTGGCCCGGCAGACGGTGCGCGAGTGGCCGGCCCGGTGGTGCTCGGCAGCGCCGGCAGCACCCGGCCTGGGGGCCGCGGCGGATCGTGGTGGAGCTGGCCCGCCGCGCGGTGGTGCCGGCGCCGAGCGGGTCGGGGGTGTCCCGGGCGCTGCGGCGGGCCGGGCGCGCGTCGGCGACGGGAGTTCCGGAAGCGCTGGGAGCGCGGCGCGCCGATGGGATCGGCGCAGATGGACATCGTCGGTGGGATCGGCCCGGCCGACGGTCCACGGCCGAGGCGCTACCCACCGCATGGGATCCTGCGCGAGCCCTCGTCCAGGCCATGACGTGGCCTTTCCTCCCACGGATCCCCGGCATCGCGAACCGGCTCATGCATGTGCAGTAGTTCCCTACGACCGGCGCCCGAGCGCACATCGGACCGGCGAACCGGGAGGTCAGAGCACCGTGCGGAGCGACCTCCCTGCAAGGGGCCGAGCCGCCGGCCCCGCGGGCCCTTCGCCGTGCAACCGAGCGCACCGGCCCGAGCGCAGGCGGCGTCGGGGCGGCACGTCGGCGTGGCGCGCCCGGCCGGGCGTTGCCGTCCGCCGTGAGCTGTGGCGAGCGGGTCGGGAGACGGGCCGGTCACGCGACGCCCGGTCCACCGCAACGCGCTGATGCGCCGGTCAGCGCCGGTACGGCGGGGCGGATGCGACCCGTCCGCGCTGATGCGGGGCGTACCGCAGGGGCAGCGGCGCCCCGGGCGCGCCGGGCGCGCCGCCCGGTCCAGCGGGACTACTGCACATGGTGGACAGGCCGGATCCGGCGGCCCGGGACCTTGCCCCACCGCGCGGCTAACGGATTAATCCGCCTCTGTCCCACCCGAGCCGTGCGTTGGACCCCGCCCAGGGAGGAGGGCACGTGAACATCCCCGCGATGCGCGCCAGTTTCGCCAAGGCCGCAGCGGCCGGCGACGAGGTGCCGCTGTACTTCTACTCTCACCTATTCTTGTGCCACCCGGAGGTGAGGAAGCTCTTCCCCGTCTCGATGGCCCACCAGCGCGACCGGCTCTTCGCGGCGCTGGGCGAGGTGGTCGCCCGGGTCGACGACCTCGATGCTCTGGTGCCGCTCCTGCAGCAACTCGGCCGTGACCACCGCAAGTTCGGCACGGTCGCCGACCACTACCCGGCCGTGGGAGCCAGCCTGCTGGCCACCCTGGAGCGGTTCGACGACGGGTGGAACGCCGAACTCGCGGCGGACTGGACGGCGGCCTACGAGCTGGTCGCGAAGGTGATGACCGAGGCGGCCGACGCGGCCGCGTCCGAGCCGCCCTGGTGGGAGGCGGACGTCGTCGAGCACGAGCGCCGCACGGTGGACGTGGCGGTGGTGCGGCTGCAGCCGCGGACGCCGTTCAGCTACCTGCCAGGGCAGTCGATCTCCGTGGAGTCCGACCTGCGGCCGCGGCTGTGGCGCTACTTCTCGCCGGCCGGCGCGCCCCGCCCGGACGGCCAGCTGGAGATCCACGTCAAGGCGCGGGCCGGCGGCCCGGTCAGCTCCGCGCTCGTGCACGGCGTCGGCGTGGGGGACGTGCTGCGCCTCGGCCCGCCCGTCGGCAACCTCACCCTGGGCGCCGAGTCCGATCGCGACTTGCTGCTCGTCGCCGGCGGCACCGGCCTGGCCCCGCTGAAGGCCATCATCGACCAGATCGCCTGCCGGGGGCCCGCCCGACGGGTGGACCTGTTCGTCGGGGCGCGGACCGAGGGCGACCTCTACGACCGGGCCGATCTCGCCCGACTGGCCCAGCGGCACGCCTGGCTGACGGTCACGCTCGCGGTCTCCGAGGACAAGGAGTCGGACCTGGAGCAGGGCGACATCGCCGACGTCGTCCTGCGGCAGGGGCCGTGGCTGAGCCGGGAGGCCTACATCGCCGGCGGACCCGCCATGGTCGAGGACACCGTGTCCCGGCTCGTCGGGCACGGTCTGCGTCCCGACCGCATCCGTACCGAGGTCTTCGCCCCTAGCCGACCGGGGCCCAGCATCGATGACGACGACGAGAAGGTGGCGGCATGAGCGATCCCCAGGTTGCCGGGCACAGCGGCCGGCGGCTCTCCCCCAACGACATCAACACCGTGATCCTCGAGCGCGGCTCCGTGCTCCGCCCCGGCTACAACGAGGCGAGTGTGGACGGGTTCCTGCGGCGGGTGGCCGCCGAGGTGGGCCGCCTCATCGCGGAGAAGGCCGAGCTGCGCGACGAGGTCAACGCCCTGAGGCAGCAGCTCGACGGCGTGGCCACGCCCGTGTCCCCCAGCGAACAGGCGGTGCGGATCCTCTCCGTCGCTCAGCAGACGGCGGACAACTACGTCGCCGAGGCCGAGGGCCTGAGTCGGAACATGACCATCGAGGCCCGCGTGCGCTACGAGGAGCAGGTGCGGCTGGCGCGGGAGAACGCCGGCGCGATCATCCAGGCCGCCCAGGAGGCAGCCGCCAAGATCACCGCGGGTCGGGACGGGGACACGTCGGGCTCCGACACCCGCCGCAGCGCCGAGGAGCTCGAGGAGCAGGTGGCCTACCTGAAGACGTTCGCCACGGCGTGCCGGGTGCAGTTGCGGGCGTATCTCGAGGCGCTGCTGTGCGACGTCGAGAGCGAGTGGGGCAAGGCCGATCCGGCCGCGCTACCACCGGGCGAGCGGCCGCTCGCCCTGCGCCCGGGGAGTGGCAACGGCACGTCGCCGGCGCACAGGGCGAACGGGGACCGGGACGCCGGGTCCGAGCTCGACGACTTCGACGAGGTGATGGCCGCAGCCGTCCAGAGCTGAGCGGGCGGCCGCGCGACGGCGTCGCCGGGGCTGTCCGGCCTCGGCCGAGGTGGTCGATCCGTCCCCGTTGCGGCTCGCCCACCGCCGGTTCCGGGCTGCCCCGGGGCTCCACGCGCCGCCGCTGCGTGCGGCCACTCGCCGTGGGGCGACGTCGGGCCGGCGCTCCAGCTCCAGCGGCCGTCCGGTTCTCGTGACCGGGCGGCCGCTGTCGTCTGCGCTTCCCCGGTAGGCGCAGTCCATCGAGCCTGCCCACCGCAGGCTCGTGGGCACACGGTAGGCACGAACGGGTCGAGTCGTGCCGAGGACGGCGGCGCCGTGGAGCTCAGACACGACCCGAGGCGAGATCTCACGGGCCCAGCCGGAGCACGGTGACGTACCGGAGCACGGTGACGTAGCAGACGACGACGGCGACGATCACCAGCGGCAGGACGGGGAACCCGGCCGAGCCGAGGAACAGCGCGGTGAGCAGGACGGCGGTCATCGGCAGCCGCAGCATGCCCGCGGTCACCACGCCCAGGCCCATCGCGACCCCGGCCACGAGCGAGAGCCCGGGCAGGTGCGAGAGCGCGACGCCGCCCACGGCGCCGAGGAACATGGCGGGGAAGGTCGGGCCGCCGCGGAAGCCGCCCAGCGCGGCCACGTAGGCCAGCCCCTTGCACACCAGGAGCAGCAGCAGCGCCCCGACCGAGTACGAGGCGGAGTCGGTGACCACGCCCGGCAGCGCCGCCTGCCCGGAGAAGAGGACGTCGGCGGCCTCGTGGCCGGTGGCGCTCGCGTAGAGGATGGCCAGCCCGGCCATCGCCAGACCCAGGACGACCGTCGACGGCACCGGGCGCCGCCCGACGCCGTCGCGCAACCGCAGCGCCGCCCACCGCAGCGCCACGCAGAGCACCGCCCCCGCCAGCCCGATGACGACGGCCCAGCCGAACTCGGCGACGGTCGGCGCGCCCGCCGCCGGCAGGTCGGGGATGGCGAGGGAGAAGGTGCCGTAGGCGGTCAGCTCGTCGAGGCCGGTGAAGATCAGCGCGCCGATCCCGGCGCCGAGCAGCCCGGGCAGCAGCACGGCCGTGGCCAGCAGCCCGCCGACGCCGGTGGCCTCGAGCAGCAGGAAGGCGCCGGCGAGCGGGGTGCCGAGCAGGGTGCTGATCGCGGCGAAGCTGCCGGTGGCCGCGACTAACGCGGCCCCCCGTCCGGGGTCGTCGGGGCGCGCGTGCCCGAACGCGAGGTACGCCATGCCGGAGCCCACCGCGAACATCCGCGCCTCCGGCCCCAACAACCCTCCCAACCCGCTTCGG
>NZ_JBJGZV010000029.1:0-67257 GCF_054050715.1 Blastococcus sp. SYSU D00669 | reverse complement strand
GCCCCGGCGCGGAAGCGCCGGGGCACGGTCAGGGGATCAGCAGCCGGCGCGCCAGATGCCGTCGAAGTGGTCCAGGTAGTCCTCGACGCCGACGTAGTAGCCCTCCTCGTCGAGCGGTGCGTCGCCGACGTTGTCAGGGGTGAGCAGCTGCGTCGGCAGCTGCGAGTAGTCCACCGTGGTGGGGTCCTCGCCGGCGAAGATCCGGGCGAGCGCGTCGATCCGGTACATGCCGTGGATCTCCGCGGCGAAGCCGGTCCAGGCGTCCTCGGTGCCCTCCTGCAGCGCCGCGACGTTGGCCGTGCTCGCGCTCTCCCCGCCGATGCTCACCTGCTGGTCGAGCCCGGCGGCCCGCAGTGCCGCGTCGAGACCGGTCGTCATGTCACCCAGCGACAGGAGCACCCAGTCGATGTCCGGGTTGCGCTGGATCTCGCTCACGATGAGGTTCGGGATCTCGCCGGCCACCAGGTCGGTGATCTGCGGGTCGATGACGGTCACCTCGGTGTCCGGGGCGACCTCCTCCATCGTCGCCTGCACACCCTCGGTCCAGGCGTGCAGGATCGGGTAGAGCGACAGGTCGACGACGAGGACGTGCTGGGCGCCCTGCGCCGCGGCGTACAGGGCGTTCATCCGCCCCCACAGACCGGTCTGCTCGAAGTCGTCGAGCGAGATCGTGTACGTCGTCCCGTCGACGCCCACGGGCTCGCCGTTGTCCGAGATGAGCACCGGGATGCCCAGCTGGTTGGCCCGGTCGAGCTGCGCCCGGAACGTCGAGGACGGGTTGCCCGACACCAGGACCGCGTCGGGGTTCTGGTCCAGCGCGGCGTCGAAGGCCGTCTGCGGGTCCTCCGGCCCGGTGCCCACCGGCTGGCGGACGACCGTCCAGCCGAGCAGCTCGGCGCCGGCCTCGAGGCCGTCGTTGGTCTTGCGGGTCACCGCCTGCGGGTTCTCGGTGACGATGATCGTCTTGCCCTCCTCCGGGCAGGCGGCCAGCGGCTCCTCGAGCGGGATGCCCTCGGGCGGCGAGAGGTACTGCTCGACCTCCTCCTCGGCGGCCGAGCTGCCGCCGCCCTCACCGCCGTTCCCACCGCCCCCTCCGCCGCCGTCGTCGCCCGAGCTGCAGGCGGTCGCTGCGGACAGCGCGACGACGGCGAGGAACGTGCTGATCGTGGTCTTCCGGCTCCGCATGGTGCGACTCCTCGTCTAGGGGCGCAGGGGGTCTGCAGGGTCTGGGCGAGCGCCGACGACCGGTGCCGGAGCACCCCGCGGGCAGCGGGGAGCGGGCCACGTCGGCCGGGTCGTGCAGGCGGCAAGTTAACAGTGACCTGCGCCATAGCCAAGAGGCTTTCTGTAGTCCGATACAAGTTCGAGACCCACCTCGCGGGAGAGCGCGGTTCCGGCCCTGACCAGTCGGAGGACGCGTGGGGAGCGGTGTCCGGAGGCCCTTGGCAGCGGGTGTGACCCGGGCTACAGTTGCCCGACTTTCTGTGGTCGGTGTCCGTTAAGTAGGTCGCCCGCTCGCCCCCCTCCCCGCTCTCGAGGAGTCGGATGTCGCCAACGCCAGCTCTGCAGGTCCGCGGGCTGTCCAAGACCTTTCCGGGGCAACGTGCCCTCGTCGACGTCGACCTGGAGCTGCAGCCGGGGGAGATCCGCGCCCTGGTCGGGCAGAACGGGTGCGGGAAGTCGACGCTCATCAAGGTGCTCGCCGGCTACCACGAGGCCGATCCGGGCGCCGAGGTCTTCGTCGACGGCGAGCCGCTGCCGCTCGGCACGGCCGGCGCCGGCGACCACGCCGGCCTGCGCTTCGTGCACCAGGACCTCGGCCTGGTGCCCACCCTCGACACGCGCGACAACCTGGCCATGGGGCACGGCTACGAGCGCAACCGGCTCGGCCTCATCTCGTGGCGCCGCGAGCACCGGCTGGCGCGCGAGACGCTGCGCGGGCTCGGCTACGACTTCGACGTCCGGCAGCCGACCGGGCACCTGGTCATCAGCCAGCGCACGGCCATCGCGCTGGCCCGCGCCCTCTCGCCGCGCTCGACCCCGCCGCGGGTGCTCGTCCTCGACGAGCCGACGGCGAACCTGCCGGCCACCGAGATCGACCGGCTGTTCTCGGTCATCCGGTCGGTGCGCGACCGCGGCGTCGCGGTGCTGTTCGTCTCCCACCACCTCGACGAGGTCTTCGGCCTGTGCGACACCGTCACCGTGCTGCGCGACGGCCGGCACGTGGTCACCCGGCCGGTCGAGGGCCTCGACGAGGACGCCCTGATCGCGCTGATGATCGGCCGGACCCTCGACCAGTTCCTCGTGCCCGCCGAGACCGCCGCGACCGAGGACGAGCCGGTGCTGCGCGCCCGGGACCTGCGCACCGACGTGCTCGCCGGCGTCGACCTCCAGGTGCGCCCCGGCGAGATCGTCGGCGTCGCGGGCATCACCGGCTCGGGCCGGGAGGAGATCGCCCTGGCGCTGTTCGGCGGCCTGCCCCGCACCGGCAGCGTGACCGTCGGGGGGCGCGAGCTGGAGTCCCACCGTCCCGACAAGGCGGTCGACGCCGGCATCGCGCTGGTGCCGGCGGAGCGGCACGCCAACGCCGCGTTCCTCGAGTCGACGCTGCGGGAGAACGTCTCGATCGTCAACCCGGGCGACTTCCTCCGCCGTGGCCTGCTGAACCGGCGCCGCGAGGTCGCCGAGGTGACGAGCTGGCTGCAGAAGCTCAAGGTCCGCCCGCCCCAGCCGGAGCGGTCGCTCGCCACGCTGTCGGGCGGCAACCAGCAGAAGGTGGTGCTGGCCCGCTGGCTGCGCCAGCGGCCGAAGGTGCTCGTCCTCGACGAGCCCACGCAGGGCGTGGACGTCGGCGCCAAGGCCGACATCCACGTCCTGGTCGAGGAGGCGGCGGCCGAGGGGACCGCCGTGCTCGTCGTCTCCACCGACCACGCCGAGCTCACCCGGCTGGCCGAGCGCGTCGTCGTCCTGCGCAACGGGCGGGTCGCCGACGTCCTGGTCCGCCCGCACATCGACCCCGACCGGATCACGGCCGCCACCATCGGCCAGAGCAAGGGAGCGGCGGCATGACCCGTCCAGGCACCACCGGCGGACGCCACGCCGACAGCGGACACGACGTGGCCAGTGATCCCACCGTCGTCCCGTCGCCGGCCACGGAGGCCCACGTCTCCCCGGCCGAGGCGGCCAACCCCGTGGTCGAGGCCGACCTCGCCTCCCGCGCGGAGCTGCCGCCCGACGAGGCCACGTCCGGACGGCGGTTCTCGCTCGGGATGGACCGGTTCAGCGGGCTCTACGTGTGGGCGCTGCTGATCATCGTGTTCGCGATCTGGGTGCCCGACACCTTCCTGCGCTTCCAGAACGTCCAGATCATCGCCGGCACCGAGGCGATCACGGCCATGCTGGCGCTGGGCATCATCATCCCGCTGGCCGCCGGCGTGTTCGACCTGTCCTTCGCCGGGGTCTGCGGCATGGCGGTCGCCGTCACCGCCTGGGCGCAGGTCAACGGCTACCACCCGCTGGTCAGCGCCGTCATGGCGATCGCGGCGGCCACCTTCGTCGGCGTCGTCAACGGCTTCGTCGTCGTCAAGCTCAAGGTCAGCTCGTTCATCGCGACGCTCGGCATGAGCAGCCTGCTGCTCGCCGCGACCTACTGGATCGTCGACGGCAAGCAGATCGTCTCCGGCTTCAGCGAGACGTTCCTCGAGCTGGGCAACACCCGCTTCCTCGGGATCCCGCTGCCCTTCTACGCCATGCTCGTCCTGGCGGCGGTCATCTACATCCTGGTGGAGTACCTGCCGGTGGGCCGCTACCTCTACGCCTCCGGCGGCAACCCGGTGGCCGCCCGGCTGGCCGGCGTCCGCGTCGACCGCATCGTGTACGGCTCGCTGGTCGCCTCGTCCCTCATCGCCGGGATCGCCGGCGTCGTCCTGGCCGCCCGGATCGGGACGGCGTCGCCGGACATCGGCCCGTCGTACCTGCTGCCGGCGTTCTCCGCCGTCTTCCTCGGGTCGACCCAGGTCAAGCCCGGCCGGGTCAACGTGGTCGGCACCCTGATCGCGATCTACCTGCTGGCCACCGGCGTCAAGGGCCTGCAGCTGGCCGGGGCGCCGACCTACACCGACGACCTGTTCAACGGCGCGGCGCTCATCATCGCCGTCGCCCTGGCCGCCCGCTCCGCGCGGAAGGTCTAGTAGGTCAGCAGGGACGGGTCGGCGGCGCTCACGTGGTCGCGGTCGTTGAGGCTGTGCAGCGCGCGGCGCGGGCCCAGGCGCCGGACGCGGCTGACCGAGGTGTGCGCGGGGAGGAAGAACATGTCCTCGGCGATGCCGAGCACGTGCGCGAGGTAGGCGTTGATGACGCCGCCGTGGCAGACCACGACCAGGTTCGCCTCGGGGTGCATCGCGAGCAGGCCCTCGATGGTCGAGACGACGCGGTGGCGCAGCTCCGCGCTGCTCTCGCCGAACGGGACGAGGTCCCAGCGGCGCTCGGCCGGGAAGCGCGCCTGCACCCCGCGCCAGAACGGCTCGGCCAGGGCGTCGGCCGGCGAGGCGCCGTCCTCGAGGTCGCGGTAGACCTCGACCTCGCGCAGGTCCTCGAGCACGACCGGCTCGAGGCCGTGGTGGCCGCCGATCGCCCGCGCCGTCTCCAGCGCCCGGGAGAGGTGGCTGCTGACGACGACGTCGACGCGCTGCCCGGCGAAGGCCTTCCCGACCAGCGCCGCCTGCCGGCGGCCGACCTCCGACAGCGGCGGGTCGACCCACTCGGCCGGGATGAACACCGGCGAGGTCGGGAACTGCTGCTGGCCGTGGCGGACCAGGGCGAGCTCGGTGCCGTCGGGCTGCGCGATGAGGAACGTCTCGTGCATCGAGAACGGGGGCGGGGCCGGCGCCGGCGGGCGGCGCGGCGGCGAGGGGGTCGCCGGCGACGCGGGCACCGGGTGCGCGGTGGTCACCCCGCGGACGCTAGCCGAGACGGGAGAGGGAGCGACGGGTGAGCTGGTTCGGGGCACCGCCGGCGGGGCTGGACATGTACCACGTGGGGGTCGTCGTCCCCGACGTCCGGGAGGCGATGGCGCGCTACTCCGAGGCCCTCGGCTTCACGTTCAGCAGGGTCGGGGACAGCCGGCTGGACGTGCTGGTCGACGGCCGCGTGCGGGAGGCGCGGATCGCCGCCACCTACTCGGTGCAGGGGCCGCCGTACCTCGAGCTGATCGAGGAGCTGTCCGGCGGGATCTGGGCCCCCCAGGCCCTCGCGCTGCAGCACGTGGGCTTCTGGGTGGACGACCTCGAGGGGACGATCCGCCGCCTCGACGACGCCGGCCTGCCCGGGCGGGTCCGGCACGTCCCCGCCGAGGGCCAGCCGGCGATGTTCAGCTACCACGACGCCGGCGCCGGGCTGTGGTGGGAGCTCGTGGACCCCGCCTTCCGGCCCCGCCTGCAGGCGCGGCTGGCGGCGGGGGAGGAGCGACCGTGACCGCGGCGGAGGACGAGCTCGCCGTCCGCGCCCTCGTCGCCCGGTACTGCGACGCGGTCTGCCGGCGCGACGCGGCCGCGTGGGCGGCCACGTGGGCGGAGGACGGCACCTGGGACCTCGGCGGCGGCCGGGTCACCCACGGCCGCGCGGCGGCGGTCGAGCTGTGGACGACGGCGCTGGCCAAGTACCCCTGGGTGGCCCAGCTGGCGCCCACCGGCACCGTCGAGGTCTCCGGCGACACCGGCCGGGGGGAGTGGTGGGTGCTGGAGCTCAACCACCTCGCCGACGGCTCCGGGGCGCTGCACCTGGGCCACTACGACGACGAGTACCGGCGCACGGCCGAGGGGTGGCAGTTCGCGTCCCGCCGCTTCGCCATGGTCTACCGCGGGCCCCTCGACCCCGGCACCGTCGTCCCCCTGCCCCCGCGGACCGGCTGACGGCGGCGAGTCAGGGTTCGAGGAGCTCGGCGCGCAGGCGCTGCACGGCGCCCGCCGGCAGCCCGGCGCCCACCGCCCAGCGCTCGACGCCGCCGAACTCGTCGTCCAGCCGGGCGAGGAACGCGCGCATCGTCCCGGGCTCGGAGCCGAAGATCCACTCGGGCGCCGCGGCGAGGCCGTTGCCGCGGAAGAACGGCGAGGAGCGGATCCGCGCCAGGATCGCCGGCATGTTCGCCGTCGTCGCCGCGTAGTCGGCCACCACCTGCTCGCGCTCGACGCCGAGGAGCTCCAGCAGCAGGGCGACCAGCACGCCCGTGCGGTCCTTGCCGGCCGTGCAGTGCACGACGGCGGGCAGCGCCCCCTCGGCGGCCAGCAGCTCGACGGCGGCCAGCAGCAGCTCGCCGTTGTCGCGGAGCTGCAGCACGTAGTCGTCGACGAGGTTGGTGGCCAGTCCCGCCGCGACCTGCTCGGGGGACAGCGCCGCCTTGGGCTGCAACGGCAGGTTCACGTAGCGCACGTCCGGCACCTCGGCCAGCCCCCGCCCCTCGCGCGCGCACTCCTGCTCGGTGCGCAGGTCCACGACCAGCCGCGGCGCGAGGTCGCGGACCAGCGCCACCGCCCCGTCGTCGGTCAGCCCGCGCAGGTTGTCGGAGCGCACCACGCGGCCGCGCCGCACCCGCCGGCCGTCGCCGGTGGTCAGCCCGCCGAGGTCGCGCACGTTGAGCAGCCCGTCGACCACGAGTGCCCGCGAAGCGTCCATGCCGTCACTTTCCATCGATGGGCTCAAACTAGTGACAGTGACAAGTTAGTACCTCTACAGTTCCGGCAACCCGACCCGTGAGCCGGGTCACAGTCGCGGGCCTGCCCGCCCGGAACCAGGAAGGACGCCGCCGATGGCCGACCACGGCTGGTTGATCGACACCGTCCCCAGCGAGCAGTTCCCCGTCTACACGCGGCTCAACGCCAACGACGTCCTGCCCGACCCGATCACCCCGCTGGGCGCGAGCTTCTGCTGGATCCCGCACATCATCCCGGGCTGGGCCGCCGGCTACGCCGCGCTCGACGCCTTCACCCCGTCGGAGCTGGCGAAGGAGCCCATGGCCCCGGTGGCCGGGTTCTTCTACGGGTACCTCTACATCAACCAGTCCAACGTGCGGGTGGTCGGCATCCGGGCCGGCATCGGCTGGCGGGCCATCGACGCGGCCTTCTTCAGCGTCGACTCCCCACCGCACGACGAGCGGCCGGACGACGTCAACGAGGAGCTCAGCGCCAAGATGGCGGCCCGCACGCAGTGGGCGCTGACCACCACGACCTTCCCCGAGCTGGAGGAGGAGCGGCAGATCGCCGAGCGCGTCCGGGCGAACCGTCCGGACCTCGCCACGCTCACCCCGGCCGCGCTGGTCATGTACGCCCGCTCGCTCATGCCGCTCGAGCGGCTGTGCTGGCGCAGCGAGACGATCGGCAGCAACCAGGCCGCGACCGGCCCTGCCGTCCTCGGCCAGCTGCTCGGCGAGGCGGACCCGTCGCTCGTCGTCCAGGTCATCGGCCAGGCCGGCGACGTCGACTCCGCGGCCCCGTCGTTCGCGCTGTGGGACCTCTCCCGCGTCGTCCGGGCCGACGACTCGCTCATGGCGGAGTTCGACGGCGGCGTCGACGGGCTGCTCGGCCGGCTGGAGGCCGGGCACGCCGACTTCGCCTCGCAGTTCCACCGCTTCCTGCGCGACTACGGCTACCGCGGCCCCAGCGAGTGGGACCTGGGCGCCGCCTCCTGGGAGACCCACCCGGAGCTGGCCCTCGGCCTGGTCGACCGGCTGCGCCACCTCGGCGACGAGGCGTCCCCGGGCGCCCGCCAGGGGGAGCAGGACCGGCAGCGGGCCGAGGCCACCGCCAAGGCGCTGGCGATCCTCGGGGACAACCAGGAGGCGCTGCAGACCTTCGAGCTCGCGGTCGCCTCGGCCCGGCGGTTCGGCGCCTGGCGGGAGCGGGCCAAGACCAACTGCATCAAGGTGCTGCACGAGGCCCGCATGGCGCTCAGCGAGCTCGCCCGCCGGCTGCACGCCGAGGGCCACCTGGAGAGCCCGCAGCAGCTGTTCATGGCCACCGACGACGAGCTCGACATCCTCGTCGCCGAGCCGGAGGCGCTGCGCGAGCGCCTCGCGGACCGGGAGAAGGAGTGGCACCGGCTGGCCGGCCTCGACATCCCGACCTTCCTCGACTCCCGCCAGGGCATCAAGCCGCTGTCGGAGATCCCGCGCAAGGAGGAGGTCGCGGTCGAGACCGCCCGGCCCGGCGACGTCCTCCAGGGCGGGCCGGCGTCGGCCGGCGTGGCCCGCGGCCGGGCGCGGATCGTGCACGACACGGCCAGCATCTCGGAGTTCCAGCCCGGCGAGGTGCTCGTCGCCCCGCAGACCGACCCGTCCTGGACGCCGCTGTTCATGGTGGCCAGCGCGGTGGTCGTCGACGTGGGCGCGATGGGCAGCCACGCGATGATCGTCAGCCGCGAGCTCGGCATCCCCTGCGCGGCCGGGGTCACCGCGGCCACCCGGCGCATCCCCGACGGCGCCGAGGTCGAGGTCGACGGCTCCACCGGCCGCGTGACCGTGCTCAGCACCTGAGCCGCCCGGCCGCCGGCGTCCGTGGGGACGCCGGCGGCCGGTGCTCACGGGCGCCGGACGACCTCGCGGTTGCCGCTGGTCCACATGCGGTGCAGCGTGCGGTGCGCGATCCGCCAGCCGGCCGGGGTGCGCACCAGCCGGTCGGCGTACCGGCCGCCCAGCATGTAGTGCTCGCCGCCCGGGGTGCCGCGCCGGACGTGCTGCGAGATGAGGTAGCAGTCGGCGGTCGCCTCGTCGCCGTCGACGGCCACCACGACGTTGCCGACCAGGTGCTGCGTGGCGTCGAGGTCGCCGATCGTGCCGCGGACGAGCGCGGTGATCTCCGCCAGCCCGTCCGGGCTGCCGAGCGAGCCGTAGTCGCAGGAGGCGTCGGGGGTGAACACCTCGCCGAGCAGCTCCCACCGCCGCTCGTCCAGGGCGGTCGAGTACCGGGCCAGGAGCTCGGCGATCTCGGTGCGGTCGAGCAGCTGCTGCAGCGCGTCGGACACCGGCCAGAAACTAGACACGCTCTCCAGTTAGCGCAAGACTCCGAGGGGTCCGGAGGAGGTGGCCATGGCCGGGGACCCGATGCGCGGGGACACCGCCCGCGACTGGGAGGACGTGCGCTCCTACACGCTGGAGCGGGAGCAGGAGGCCGAGCTGCTGCAGCGGCAGACCGAGTGCACCTTCATCTGGCTGGGCAAGGACGGTCACCCGATGGGGGTGGTCATGAACTACCTGGCCCACGACGGCCGGTTCTGGCTCACCGCCACCGCGGGCCGGCCGCGGATCGCCGCGGTGCGCCGCGACCCCCGGGTGAGCATCGCGATCACCTCGAAGGGCTCGGGGGTGGGCGTGAGCCGGTCGCTGACCTACAAGGGCACCTGCGTCGTCCACGAGGACGACGCCACCAAGGCCTGGTTCTACCCCGCCTTCGCCGCGCGGCTGCGCCCGGAGGACCCGGCCAAGGCCGCCTCGTTCGCCGCCCACCTCGACTCGCCCGGCCGGGTGGTGCTGGAGGTCGTGCCCGAGGGCCGGATCGGTTTCGACAGCAGCAAGATGTGGGCCGCCGCGCCGTCGGCGGCCCCTGCTCAGCCCACCCCCTGACAGGAGGACCCCCGTGCGCGCCCTTCAGCTGACCAAGTGGCAGTCCGACGCCGAGCTGCGCGACGTGCCCGAGCCCGAGGCCGGACCCGGGCAGGTCGTCATCGAGGTCGGCGGCGCCGGGGCGTGCCACTCCGACCTGCACGTGATGCACGACTACCCCGAGGGCGCGGTGCCGTTCGAGATCCCGTTCACCCTGGGCCACGAGAACGCCGGGTGGGTGCACCAGGTCGGTCCGGGCGTGCGGGGGCTCGAGGTCGGGCAGCCGGTGGCCGTGTACGGGCCGTGGGGGTGCGGCCGGTGCCGCCTGTGCAGCGCCGGGGTGGAGATCTACTGCGAGGACCCCGCCAACGCCATCCAGGCCGGGGGCGGCGGCGGGCTCGGCAAGGACGGCGGCTTCGCCCCGTTCATGCTCGTGCCCGACGCCCGCTTCCTCACCCCGCTGCCCGACGGCCTCGAGCCGGTGCAGGCGGCGCCGCTCACCGACGCCGCGTTGACCCCGTACCACGCCGTGAAGCGGTCGCTGCCCAAGCTGGTGCCGGGCAGCTCCACCGTCGTCATCGGGGTCGGCGGCCTCGGCCACCTCGGCGTGCAGATCCTCAAGGCCCTCTCGGCCACCACGGTCATCGCGGTGGACCTCAAGGAGAACGCGCTGGAGCTGGCCCGCAGCTGCGGGGCCGACGTGACGATCCGCTCCGGCGAGGACGCCGCCGCGCAGATCAAGGAGGCGACCGGGGGCAAGGGCGCGGACCTGGTGCTCGACTTCGTCACCGCCGAGCCCACCCTGGCCCTCGCCCAGCAGGTCGTCCGCACCCTCGGCGACCTGACGATCGTCGGGGCGGGCGCGGCGACGCTGCCCGTCGGCTTCTACACGCAGCCCTACGAGGTCAGCGTCCAGGCGCCCGTCTGGGGCTCGCGGCCCGAGCTCGCCGAGGTGATGCAGATGGCCGCGCGCGGCCTGATCCGGCCGGAGGTCACCACGTTCGGCCTGGACGACGCGATGGACGCCTACCGCCAGATGCAGGACGGCTCGCTGCGCGGCCGCGCCGTCATCGTGCCGAACGAGCGGTGACGCCGCCGGCCGGCCTCGACCCGCTCGGGCGGCTGGCCGCGATCGAGGAGATCCGCGCCGTGGTGCTGCGCTACTGCCGCGGCGTGGACCGCCTCGACGTCGACCTGCTGCGCAGCACCTACCTGCCCGGCGCGGTCGACGACCACGGGGTGTTCGTCGGGGACGCCGCCGAGTTCTGCGCCCGGGTCGTCGAGTCGCACCGCCGGTACGACGCGACGCTGCACTGCGTCACCAACCACCTGGTCGAGCTGGACGGGCCGGACGACGCCCGGGGCGAGGCGTACGTGCAGGCCCACGTGCTGCGCCGGGACGACGCCGGCGCCCCCGTGCACGACACCTGGTGGGGCCGCTACGCCGACCGCTACGCCCGCCGTGACGGGCGGTGGGGGATCGCCCACCGGGTGGTGGTGCACGAGTGGACCCGGCGGGAACCGCGCGGCGCCGCGATGCGGGCCGACACCGGCCTGTTCCGGCAGGGCTCGGAGGACCGGGGGACCGGCGCCGGCCTCGGTCCGGACGCCTTCCCGCCCCGGGTCAGCTGAGGTCGGGCCGGGCGCCGGCGACCACGCACTCGAAGTGCGCGGTGCCGCGCTCGGCCGGGTCGTCGAGGTTCTCCACCACCGCGAACGTCTGCGCCCACTGGTCGGGACGGGCGCGGAAGAGCCCCTTCGGGTCGTCGACCACACCGGGCGCGGACACGTCCCACACCTCGCCCTCGCCGTGGTCCTCCCCGCGGTAGACGCCCCGGCCCAGGCCGTCGTCGAAGCCCTGCCAGTAGCCGCCGCCCTGCAGGTACACCGGCGTCCCGACGACGGTGTAGCCGAACCGCTCGGTGCCCCCGCCCGGGGTGCGCAGCCCGATGGTGCCGTCGCGCAGCCGGCGGGAGCCGGGCACCAGCCGCACCTCGAGCTCGGCCGGCGCGGTGTACGACCACGGCTCGCCGGCGTCGCCGCGTGGCAGCACCCGGCTCTCGAACATGGTGAAGGAGCCGTCGTCGGCCTGGTGCAGCTGCCAGAAGACGACCCGCTCGGGGAAGCGCACGACCACCCACTGCCGGACGGCGAAGCTCCTGTCGCCGACGCCCGGGGGGAGCGGCGCGGCGGCCCGGGTGGGCGGACCGCCGGTGCGGCCGAGGCCCCACGAGTGGTCGCGGACGCCGACCCACGCGGCGTCCACCTCCAGCCGCCGGCCGGCGACCTCGAGCCAGCCGGACACGTCGCAGCACTGGTCGTAGTTGCAGCGCTGCGCGGTGAGCCGTCCGGCGGCCCAGCGCTCGGCGTACTCCTCCAGGTAGGGCTCGTGCAGCCCGGTCCAGGTGAGGTCGAAGGCGATGCCGTGCGGGTTGGGCGCGCAGGTGGTGCGCAGCCGCTCCAGCGGGGCGAGCACCTCCACCCGCAGCGGGCCGACGGCGAGGTCGTCGATCGCGGGGCGCAGCCGGCGCGACCAGCGCAGGTTGTGCTGGCGGCCGTCGATGCCCACGCAGGCGTAGCCGTCGAGCACGTCGGTGTTGGCGTAGAGCCGGATGGCGGTGAACAGCGACGCCGTCCCCGCGTCGTCGGCCGCGGTGAAGTAGAAGCCGTCGCTCCAGTGCGGCGAGTCGCTGGCCACCGAGTCGAAGGTGCGGGCCACCTGGTGGCGCGGCCACTCGTCGGCGCGGGTGAGCCGGCCGCCGCGCGGTGTGGTCATGGCGCAGTCTTGTACACCCGCGCGAGGCTGTGCAACATTCTGTCGCACATCTGGCGGAGGGGGAGGGCGCCGTGGCCACGCTGGTCCTCGGGGGCACGAGCTTCGTCGGCGGGCGGCTGGTCGAGCACCTGCTGCGCACCGGTGCCGAGGTCACCCTGCTCAACCGCGGCCGCTCCGCGCCGCCGCCCGGCGTCGGCCAGCTGGTCGCCGACCGCACCGATCCCGCGGCGGTCCGCGCCGCGCTGGCGGGCACGGAGTGGGACGCCGTCCACGACGTGTCGGGCTTCGTCATGGCGGCCGGCGGGTCCTCCTTCGAGGACCTCGTCGGGCTGCTCGACGGCCGCACCGGGCGCTACGTGTTCGTGTCCTCGATCATGGCCTACCGGCCCAGCGGCTTCTTCCCGTGGACCGAGGACCAGCCCTGCCGCGACGAGCCGCCGACCACCTACGGCGGCTTCAAGGTGCACGCCGAGCAGGTGCTGCTCGGCGCCGCGCGGGAGCGGGGGTTCCCGGCGACGGTCGCCCGCCCCGCGGCGATCTACGGCCCGACCAACAACATCCACGACATGGAGACGGCGATGTTCACCCGCCTGCGCCGCGGGCTGCCGGTGCTGGTGCCGCACGGCGGCCTGGTCGCCACCTCCTACGGGCACGTCGACGAGCTGTGCGCCGCCCTGCTGGTGCTCGGCCGGTCGCCGGCCGCGGTGGGGGAGGTGTTCAACGTCAGCGGGCAGGGCGTCACGGCGGCCCAGTACGTGGCGACGGCGGCGGAGGTCGTGGGGGTGGAGCCCGACGTCGTCCCCGTCCCCGACGAGGCGCTGCCGGGGCTCGGCAAGCCGCTGCCCTTCAGCCACCTGTTCGCCGCCCGCCACCACGGGGTGGTGAGCACCGAGAAGGCCCGGTCGCTGCTCGGCCTCCCGGCCGAGCGGGACTTCGCCACCGGCATGGCCGAGACCTACGAGTGGTTCGTCTCCTCGCCGCTGGCCGACGCCGGCAGCGCCCTGACCGACCCGCTGTGGGGCGCCGGCTTCGACCTCGAGCACGAGGCCCGCGTCGTGGCGGGGCTGCGGGGGTGACCGCGCCACCGGTCGACGACGCCGTCCTGTGGCGGGCCGTCGCGGCCACGATCGCCGACGCCGTCGTCCCCGCGCTGCCGCCCGGGGCCGCGCGCGACACCGCCGTGCAGCTCACCGGCCTGGCCCGCTACGCCGCCGGCCGGCCGGCGCCCGACCCGGCCGGGCAGGCCCGCGCCCTCGACGAGGCGCTGGGCCGCCCGCCCGGCGGGGACCTGCCGGCGGCGCTGCGCCGCGCCTCGGCGGCCCTGGTGGCCGGCGGCGGGCCGGCCGCCCGCGTGCGTGCGGTGCTGCTCGACCGGCTGGAGGAGGACATCCGGGTCGCCGCTCCGCTGCTGGAGACCTTCAGCGGCCACCCGGCCACCGATGTCGAGCCGGTGCCGCGCGGTGTGCCGGCCGACGAGCTGGACCGGTTGACCCGCTGGTTCGCCGGGGTCCACGGCGGCCCGGTGGAGGTGCGGCTGGCCACGGTGCTCTCCGGCGGGCACAGCCGGCGCATGCTGCGCGTCGAGCTGGCCACGCCGCAGGGCCAGGCGGCCTACGTCGTCCGCATCGAGCAGGGCGGCACGTTCGGCACCGACGGCACCCTCGAGGCGCGGGCCATGCGCGACCTGGGGGCCGCCGGTGTCCCGGTCGCCCCGGTGCGCTGGATCGAGGGCCCCGACGTCCTGGGCCGTCCGTTCTTCGTCATGGACCTGGTCCCCGGCAGCTCGGCGGTCGACGACGCCGTCCTCGACGCCTTCGTGGCCGCGCTGCACGCCGTCCACCGCACCGACCCCGCGGTCGCGGCCGACGCGCTCGGCCCGGTGCCCGACCCGGGGGCGGCGGTCGCCGCGCAGGTCGACCGCTGGGAGGCGGTCTACCGCGGCTCGGTGCCCGAGCCGGTGCCGCTGCTCGACGAGGCCGCGGCCTGGCTGCGCGCGCACCTGCGCCCCACCGGCCCGACCGTCGTGGTGCACGGCGACCCGGGACCCGGCAACTTCCTCTCCGTCGCCGGCCGGGTCGTGGCGCTCACCGACTGGGAGTTCGTGCACCACGGCGACGCGGCCGAGGACTGGGCGTACCTGGCGGTCATCCGCGGCCGCAAGCTCGGCCCGCCCGACGCCTGGTACGAGCGCATCGCCCGGATCACCGGGATCCGCCTCGCGCCCGAGCAGTGGCACGCCTGGGAGGCGTTCAACCAGTTCAAGGGCGCCTGCGCCAACCTCACCGCGCTGCGGCTGTTCCGCGACGGCGTCGCCGCCACCCCCAACCTGCTGGCCATCGGCACCGCGGTGCACTACCGGTTCCTGCGCCGGCTGGCCGACCTCGTGGCACCCGACTGAGACAGGAGAGATCCCGTGGACCCCACCCTGCAGCTGCTGCTGGACGAGCGGGACGTCACCCGGCTCTGCTACCGGTACGGCAGCGCGCTCGACGACCGCGACTGGGCGGCGCTGCGCACCTGCTTCACCGACGACGCCGTCACCGAGTACGAGGGGCTCGGCGAGTTCGCCGGCTACGCCGCCATCGAGTCGGTGTGCCGGGCGGCGCTGGACCCGCTGGACCGCAGCCACCACCTCATCGGCAACGTCGTCGTCGAGGTGGACGGCGACACCGCCACCGCGCAGTGCTACCTGCACGCCCAGCACGTCAAGGCCGGCACCCCCGGCGGCGACCTGCACGTCATCGCCGGCCGGTACACCGACCGCCTGGCGCGCACGCCCGACGGGTGGCGCTTCACCCACCGCCGGCTCGAGACCTGGTGGACCGACGGCAACCCGGCCGTCGTGGGCGGCTAGGTGGAGGAGCCGCGCGAGGACCGGCGGATCACCCAGACCCGGGCCGCGGTGCACGCGGCGACGCTGGCGATCATCGCCGAGCAGGGGGTGCGGGCGGCCACCGTCGAGCGCATCGCCGACCGTGCCGGGGTCTCCCGCAGCACGGTGTACCGGCGCTGGCCGGAGCTGCGCGTCCTCTACTACGAGGCGTTCGCCCAGCTGGCCCGGCGGTCCTCACCCGAGCTGCGCGGGGACACCGAGCGGGAGCTGCTGCACTACCTGCAGGACTACGCCGACCGGCTCAACGACCGCACGTACGGCTCGGTGCTCGTCGCGCTGATCGAGGCCGCCTGGCGCGACCCGCAGCTGGCCGACCTGCGCCGGTCGGTGTTCGACGAGCGCTCGTCCCGCGCGGCGGCGATCCTCGAGGCCGGGGTGCGCTCCGGCCGGCTGCGGGCCGACCTCGACCTGCGCGAGGCGCTCGACGCGGTCGTGGCGCCGTTCCTGTACCGCCGGCTGGTCGAGCAGCAGCGGATCGCGCCGGCCGACGTCCGCCGGCTGCACGCCGACGTGCTGCGGCGCTTCGGTCAGCCCCCGTCGCGGTGAGGGTGCGTGACGGCGACGACCCCGGCCTCGGGCGGGACCGCGGCGCCGTCGGCGACGTCGACCTCGGGCTCGACGACCGGTTGGACGCGCATCTCGGCCGGGAGCAGGTGGGCCCGCTCGGCGGCCGCCTCCGCCGCCGCGAGGGCCTCGGTGGGGATGGCGTCCCCGCCGCGCGACCGGGCGGCCCGCTCCTCGTGGCTCACCACGGCGCCCGCCGCCTCCACGGGGACGTGCGCGTCCTCCGCGGGAGGAGCGCCGCGCAGTTCGGCAGGGAGCTCGTCACGATCCAGCATCTGCCCCACTCTCCTCAGGTATCGGGTCCCCGCAAGGAGCGCGCGCGCGAGCCGCCGTCGTGGTAGTCGACCTCGTGGCGCACCCGGTCCCCGTCGAACACGACGTAGCTCATGCCGGGCGCGTGCCACCGCCGGCCGGCCGTGCCGGGGCCGAAGCGGTCGTCGGTCACGGTCGCCGACATGACCCAGGTGAACGCCAGGCCGTCGGGCCTGCTCCACCACTCGCCGGAGGGCACCAGCCGCAGGTCGGGCCAGCTGGCCAGCCCGCGCGCGAAGTAGGCGCGGATCGCCGGCCAGCCGCGGTGCACCCCGCCGATCACGTCGTCGAGGACGGCGTCCTCCGTCAGGAACGGCCGCGGCGCGTCGGCGTCCCCGCTCGACCACGCCCCGAACAGCGCCTCGACCACCGCGATCCGCTCGTCCACGACTCCATCCTGCCCACGCCCTACAGGAACTGGCCAGAGCGAGTTACTGTGCTCGCAGTCCAGAAACGTCAGGGGGGTGCCATGACCGCGGCCGAGCCGACGACGGCCATGGCGACGATCTACTCCGAGCACGTCGGCGAGCTCGTGGTCGCCGAGCGCACCGAGGCCGCCGACGGCGTGGTCACGCTGGTGCTCGAGCACCCCGACGGCGAGGAGCTGCCGGCCTGGACGCCGGGCGCGCACGTCGACCTGCTGCTCGGCCCGGACCTCACCCGCCAGTACTCGCTGTGCGGCTCGCCGGGGGAGCGCACCCGCTGGCGGCTGGGCGTGCTGCTCGACGAGGGCGGCCGCGGCGGGTCGCGGCACGTGCACGAGCGGCTCGCGGCGGGGGAGCGGGTGTCGGTGCGCGGGCCGCGCAACCACTTCCCGCTGGTCGCCGCCGACCGCTACGTCTTCCTCGCCGGCGGCATCGGCATCACGCCGATCCTGCCGATGATCGCCGAAGCCGAGGCCTCGGGCGCCGACTGGACGCTGTTCTACGGCGGCCGGCAGCGCTCGTCCATGGCCTTCGTCGACGAGCTGGCCCGCTACGGCGACCGGGTGGTGCTCCGGCCGCAGGACGAGCACGGGCTGCTCGACCTGGCCGCGATCCTCGAGCCACGGCCCGGTGCGCTGGTCTACGCCTGCGGCCCGGAGGCGATGCTGCAGGCGGTCGAGCAGGGGTGCGCCGGCTGGCCGCCGGGCAGCCTGCACGTCGAGCGGTTCTCCGCCAAGCCGGTGGCCGAGGGGGCCGCCGCGACCAGCTTCGAGGTGGTCTGCCAGCGGTCGGGGATCACCGTGACCGTGCCGGAGGACCGGTCGATCCTCGACGTCGTCCTCGACGCCGGGGTCAACGCGCTCTCCTCGTGCCAGGAAGGCGTCTGCGGCACCTGCGAGACCGCCGTCGTGGAAGGCTCGCCCGATCACCGGGACTCGTTGCTCACCGACGAGGAGAAGGCGGCGGGTGACTACATGATGATCTGCGTCTCGCGGTCGCAGTCCCCGCGGCTGGTGCTGGACCTGTGACCGCCGTGCGCGACTACCCCCTCGACTGCTGGTACCTCGCCGCGCCGTCGACGGCGGTGGCCGCCCGGCTCTCGTCCGTGCGGCTGCTGGGCCGCCCGGTGGTGCTCTACCGGCGCGGCGACGGCGGCGTGGTCGCCCTCGACGACCGGTGCGCCCACCGCGCGCTGCCGCTGTCGATGGGGCGGCTCGTCGACGACACGGTCGTCTGCCGGTACCACGGCTTCACCTACGACGGCACCGGCGCGTGCGTGCGGGTGCCCTCCCAGGAGCACGTGCCGTACGGGGCGGACGTACCGAGCCACCCGGTCCGCGAGGAGGGCGGGCTGGTGTGGATCTGGCCGGGTGACCCCCGCCGCGCCCGCACCGCCGATCCGCCACGGGTGCCGTGGCTGGCCGACCCCGGCTGGTCGGTGCTCGGCGGCGAGCGCAGCGTGGCCGCCGGCTACCTGCTGCTGCACGAGAACGCCCTCGACCGCACCCACTTCGCCTTCGTGCACCCCGACACCTCCCACCGCGGCTACCTCGAGGAACCGCCGCCGCTGGAGATCGAGGTGACCGAGACGTCGGTCTCCTACGCCCGGACCTTCCCGGCCGCGCCGCTGGCCGCGTGGCAGAGCTCGGCCACCGGGCTGCCGCCGGACACCCGCGGCGTGCAGCACGAGTCGGGGGTGTTCGTCTCACCGGCGCTGCACGTCGACCACATGCGCATCGAGGCCGACGGAGCGGTCTTCCGCACCGTGTTCGTGCGCGCGTTCACCCCGGTCGAGCCGGGGGCCACCCGGGTGCACTGGTGGGTGGCGCGGGACTGGGCGGCGGGGGACCCGGTGGTCGACGAGACGCTGCGCCGGGTGCACGAGCGGACGATGGAGGAGGACGAGCCGCTGCTCGAGGCGATCCAGGCGACCCTCGACCGGGACGGCGCAACGCGGCAGGTCAACGCCGCGGCCGACGCCGCGGCGGTGCGCGCGCAGCAGATCGTCAAGCGGCTCCTCGACGAGGAACGACCCTCTCGACTTACTTGACAGTGTCTCCTCTTTGGGGCACTGTCGGGCTGCGGATCGTGCCCCACGTCACAGCGAATCCCCGCATCGTCCCCGTCTCTTTCGCGGAGGGTCCCGTGGTCTTCGTCCCCAGCCGAGGCGAGCTGCCCTACCGGCACGGTCCGGGCGTCCCCCTGCTGCCCGCCGACGCCGAGCCGTCGTCCCTGCCGGCTTCGGTCTACCTCGACCCGGAGCGGTACGAGCAGGAGCGGACCAAGGTGCTCGCCCGTACCTGGCAGATCGTCTGCCGCTCCTCGGAGATCGCGAACCCGGGCGACCACGTCGTCTGGGAGGGGCAGGGCGAGACGATCGTCGTCACCCGCCGGCGCGACGGCGGTGTCGCCGGGTTCCACAACGTCTGCCAGCACCGCGGCGCGCGGATCGTGAAGGAGTCGGGCTGCGGCGCCCGCCGGTTCACCTGCCGCTGGCACAACTGGACCTACGACTTCGAGGGCAACGTGCTCGGCGTCCCCGACCGCGAGGACTTCGCCCCCGAGCAGCTCGACGGTCTCGCCGCCCCGCCGGTCGAGTGCGACGAGTGGGGCGGCTGGGTGTGGGTGGTCCTGGCCGGCCCCGGCGTGGCCCCCCCGCTGCTCGAGTGGCTGGGCGAGGACCTGGTCGGCGATCTCGGCGCCTACCGCATGGAGGACATGCTCCTCATCGACAAGCTGGTCTGGGAGCTGCCGGTCAACTGGAAGGTCGTCATCGACGGCTTCAACGAGAACTACCACGCGCCGGCGCTGCACCGCGTCCCGCCGCAGGACGCCAAGGACGGCCGCGAGAGCACGTTCTTCCACTGGGGCCCGCACGGGATGATGGTCGTGCCCTACAAGGGCGTGCTGCCCAAGCTCAAGGAGACCCGCGACCACCAGAGCCTGGCGATCTGCCACTACACGGTGTTCCCGACCGCGGTGTTCAACAACAACCCGAACCACATCCAGCTCTTCCGCGCGGTGCCCCTGGCGGTCGACCGCACGCGGTTCGAGACCTGGGAGCTGCAGTACGACCCGCAGGGCGACGAGGACTACGTCGCCGGGGTGGACGCGCACTGGAACCGGCTGAAGGACGTCGTCGCCGAGGACGTCGAGATCTACGGCGAGGTGGCCGCGACCCGCACCTCCTCGGCCTACGCGCGCAACGTGTTCAACGACCACGAGTGCAAGATCACGCACTTCCACCAGGTCGTGCAGCAGATGCTCGACTCCTGACGGGCCGGTGCCGTGAACCCCGAGGAGGAGCCCGCCGTCATCGTCTCCGGCTGGATCGACTTCGACCCGGCCGACCGGGAGGCCGCGCTGCGCGCCTTCGCCGTCGTGGTGGCCGAGAGCCGCCGGGAGCCCGGCTGCATCGACTACGCGTTCTCGCCCGACCTGCGCCTGCCCGGCCGCGTGCGCGTCTTCGAGCACTGGACCAGCGACGCGGCGCTCACCGAGCACCTGACGCTGCCGCACGTGCAGCAGCTGCGGTCCGCGATCGCCGGGCTCACCCGCACCGGCCGCCAGATGACCCACCACACGGTCGTGGTCTCCCGCCCGATGGGGTCCTCGTCCGCCCCCGCCGCGACAGCCTGAACGGAGCCCCGGCATGACCGCCGTCCCCCACTACGCCTCCGGCGTCGACTTCACCAGCCCGGCGGTCCGCAAGGACGCCTTCGACGTCATGGCCCGGCTGGTCGAGCACTACCGCCACACCACGACGGACATGGTCGAGGCGCAGTGGCGGGAGCCGGTGCGCAACTACACCGACCCCGAGCTGTGGGAGCGCGAGGTGCAGGCCGTCCACCGCACCCGGCCGCTGCCGGTCGCGCTCTCCTGCGAGCTGCCCACGCCCGGCTCGTACAAGGCGGTCGACGTCGTCGGCACCCCGGTGATCGTGACCCGCGACCGCGGCGGCGAGCTGCGCGCCCTGGTCAACTCCTGCCGGCACCGCGGGGGCGAGCTGGTGCCGGAGGGCACCGGCCACACCCGCCGGTTCACCTGCCCGTACCACGCCTGGTCCTACGACCTCGCCGGCTGCCTCACCGGCGTCTACGGCGAGAACACCTTCGGCCCGGTCGAGCGCGCCGACATGGGCCTGCGCCAGCTGCCGGTGGCGGAGCGGGCGGGGATCGTCTTCGTCTGCCTCACCCCGGGCGGCGCGCTGGACCTCGACGCCTGGATCGAGCCGGAGCTGCTCGAGCTGCTCGAGGCCCTCGGTCTGGCCGACTGCTACCACCACTCGACCCGCGTCCTCGAGGGGCCGAACTGGAAGGTCGTCGTCGACGGCTACCTCGAGGGCTACCACTTCGCCTCGCTGCACCGGACGACGGTCTTCCGCACCAACCTCTCGAACATGGCGGCCTTCGACTCGTGGGGCCCGCACCAGCGCAACTCCTTCGCGCTGCGGCCGATCGCCGAGGCGGTCGACACCCCGCCGGAGAGCTGGGACCCGCGGCGCTGCGTGGGCGCCATCTACTGGCTCTTCCCCGGCCTGGCCATCGCCGGCGGCTGGCGCGAGCAGGTCGCCGTCTCCTTCGTCTTCCCCGGGCGCACCTGGGACGCCTCGAAGACCGAGCAGCACATCCTGCTCCGGCGCGAGCCGCTCGACGACGAGGAGCGCAAGAACGCCGACCACACCCGCGACTGGTTCCACGACGTCGTCCTCGACGAGGACTACGGCGCCGGGTTCGGCGTCCAGCGGGGATTGGCGGCCATGGCCGACCAGGACTTCGTGTTCGGGCGCAACGAGCCCGGCGTGCAGCACTTCCACCGCGCGATCAACCAAGCCATCGACGGAACGATCTGAGGAGCGGGTGTCATGAGCGCTGGCGGCACCACCGACATCGAGGAGATCGAGGACGTCGCGACGGCTCCGGCCGGCGAGCGTCCGAGGGGCAAGCTGGAGGGGCGGGTCGCGGTGCTCACCCAGAGCACGCGCAGCATCGGGCGGGGGATCGCCGAGGCGTTCCTGGCCGAGGGCGCGTCGGTGGTGGTCAGCGGCCGCTCGGAGGACAAGGGCAAGCAGGCCCTGGCCGAGATGGGCGCCGGCGACCGCGCCGACTTCTTCCCGTGCGACGCGACCCTGCAGGACCAGGTCGAGGCGCTGGTCGACTTCACCGCCGAGCGCTACGGCCGGCTGGACATCATCGTGAACAACTCCGGGGGCACGCAGGGCTGGGCGCTGGTCGGCGACCTCACCGACGAGGCCTGGAACCAGGCGCTGGACTGGAACCTCAACGCGCACTTCTGGGGCACCCGGCGGGCGCTGCGGTACATGGTCGAGGGCGGCTGGGGCCGGATCATCAACATGAGCTCGGTCGAGAGCAAGATGGCCAACAAGCCGATGGTCAGCCACTACATCGTCAACAAGCACGCGATCAACGGGCTGACCAAGGCGACGGCGTTCGAGTACGCCACGCAGGGCATCACCTGCAACGCCATCTGCCCCGGCGCGGTGGAGACCGACCTCATGAAGGAGGTCGGCCCGCTGGTGGCCGAGCAGTCGGGGATCACCTACGAGCAGTTCCTCCAGGGCTACGCCGAGGAGTCGATGATCAAGCGGCTCAACACCGTGGAGGAGGTCGCCGCCTGCGCCGTCTGGCTCTGCAGCGAGGCCGGCGGCGGCGTCACCGGGACGACGATCAACGTCGACGGCGGCACCTCGCCGTGGTGACGCCCACGACCGAGCGCTGGATCACCGACTCCGAGCGCTGGGACCGGCTGCCCTACTACACCCGGGCCAACGCCGGCGAGGTGCTGCCCGACCCGTGCAGCCCGCTGGGCTGGACGCTGGTGTTCGAGCAGGGCCTGCTCAAGGGTTGGCTGAAGGGGTTCGTCGACTTCGGGGTGTACGCCGAGGGCGAGCTGCCGGAGGACCCGCCGCCGGTGGCCGGCCTGTTCGGCGGCTACTTCTACCTCAACCTCTCGCACATGCGGCTGATGGGCCTGCGCATGGGCCAGACGGTGGCGGAGTTCGACCGGGCGCTGCTCGGCGCGCACCCCGACGCGCCGCCCTACCGGCCGCACCCCGACGACGTGGACGAGGGCTGCAGCGCGAAGACCGCGCAGACCATCGGGGAGATCCTCGGGCGCACCGAGTTCCCGGAGATCGACGAGGACAGCCGGCGGGTGCGGGCACTGCGGCGCGACCGGCCCGACCTCGCCGCGCTGACCGACGCCGAGCTGGTCGCGCACGCCCGCTCCTTCCTCGGCGAGCTCGACAACGCCTTCGCCCGGCACGACTACTCGTCGCTGGCCTCCACGGTCGGGCAGGCGATGCTCGGCCAGCTGTGCGCGAAGGCGGACCGGCCGGACCTGCTGCTCGACCTCATCTCCGGGCTGGGCGACGTCGAGTCGGCGTCCCCGAGCACCGGGCTGTGGGAGCTGTCCCGGCGGGTCCGGGGCTCGGCGGAGCTGACCGCGCTGTTCGACCGCGGACCGGCCGCGGTGGCCGAGGCGCTCGCCGCCGGCGAGGCACCGGAGTTCGCGGCCGCGTTCGACGCCTTCCTCGCCGAGTACGGCATGCGCGGCCCCAACGAGTGGGACATCCGCGCCCGGTCGTGGGACGCCGACCCGGTGCAGGCGCTGGCGCACGTCGAGGCGCTGCGGGACTCGCCCGACGACGGCTCGCCGCAGGCGCGCGCGGCCCGGCTGGCCGCCCGGCGCGAGGCGGCCGCCGACGAGCTGCGCGGGCTGCTCGCCGGCGACGACGAGGCGCTGGGCACGCTGGAGGTGGCGCTGCGCTCGGCCCGCGACACCATCCCGCTGCGCGAGCAGACCAAGGCCAACTCCGCCGTCGTCATCAACGAGGTCCGGCTGGCCGTCCGGGAGCTCGGCCGCCGCGGCGTGGCCGCGGGCCGGCTCGCCGAGCCGGAGGACGTGATGATGCTGCTCGCCGACGAGCTCGACGCCTACGTCGCCGACCCCGACGCCTTCACCGACGTGATCCGCGAGCGGCTGACCGGGTACCGCGCGCTGTTCGAGCTCGAGCCGCCGTTCATCATCGCCGACGAGATCCCGCCGCTGTCGCAGTGGCGCCGTCGCTCCCGGCCGGCCGGGGCCACCGCGGAGCAGGGCACGGTGTTCACCGGCGTCGGCGGCAGCGCGGGCACCTACACCGGCCGGGCGCGGGTGGTGCGCGACCTGGCCGAGGCCGCGGCGCTGGAGCCCGGGGAGGTCATGGTCGCGCCGCTCACCGACGCCGCGTGGACACCGCTGTTCCTCGTCGCCGGCGCCGTCGTCGTCGACATGGGCGCGCTCAACAGCCACGCCGTCGTCGTCTCGCGGGAGGTCGGCCTGCCCTGCGTGCTGTCGGTCCCCGACGCCACGTCGGTGCTCGCCGACGGCATGCTGCTGACCGTCGACGGCACCGCGGGCACGGTCACCGTGGACGCCGTCGACGCGGCCGTCCCGGCGCCCGTGCCGTGACCGCGGCGGCCGCGCCGACGGCGGGGCTCTCCCGCGACGCGCTCTACGTCGGCGGGCGCTGGCGCCCCGCGTCGGGTGCCGGCGCCATCGAGGTGCACGAGGCGGCCACCGAGGAGGTGCTCGCCACCGTGCCGGCCGCCGGCGCCGAGGACGTCGGTGCGGCGGTCGACGCCGCGCGCCAGGCGTTCGACGGGTGGTCGGGCACCCCGGTCGCCGAGCGGGCCGCGCTGCTGCGCCGCCTGGCCGACGGCCTCGACGACCGCGGCGACGAGCTGGCCGCCGTCATGGCGCGCGAGGTAGGCACGCCGATCGCCGTCTCGCACCGGGTCCAGGTGGGCCTGGGCGTGGCGGTGTTCCGGTCGATGGCCGACCTGGTCGAGCAGCAGCCCGCCGAGGAGCGGCTCGGCAGCTCGCTGGTGCTGAGGGTCGCCGCCGGGGTGGTCGGCGCCATCACGCCGTGGAACTACCCCCTCTACCAGCTGGCCGCCAAGGTGGCGCCGGCGCTGGCCGCCGGCTGCACCTGCGTGGTGAAGCCGAGCAGCGTGGCGCCGCTGGCCGCCTACGCGCTGGCCGACGTCGCCGACGCCGTCGGCCTGCCGCCCGGGGTGCTCAACGTGGTCACCGGCCGCGGTGCCGAGGCGGGCGAGGTGCTCGTGCAGCACCCGGACGTCGACCTGGTCAGCCTCACCGGCTCCACCGCCGCCGGCGCCCGCGTCGCCGCGCTGGCCGCTCCGCAGATCAAGCGGCTGACCCTGGAGCTGGGCGGCAAGTCGGCGTTCGTGCTCTGCCCCGACGCCGACCTGGGCCCGGCGCTGGACGCGGCGGTGCGCACCGCGTTCGTGAACAACGGCCAGACCTGCGCCGCGACCACCCGGCTGCTGGTGCCGCGGCAGCTGCTGGCCGAGGTGGAGGACCGGCTGGCCGCCGCCGTCGGCGGGATGGTCGTCGGCGACCCGCTGGACCCGGCGACCGAGGTCGGCCCGCTGGCGTCGGCCGCCCAGCACCGCTCGGTGCGGGGGTACGTCGACGCGGCGCCGGATCAGGGCACCGTCGTCGCCGGTGGCCCGGGGCCCGTGCCGGGCCGCGACCGCGGCTGGTTCGTGCGCCCCACCGTGGTCAGCCGGCTCGACCCCGCCGCCCCGCTCGCGCGCGAGGAGGTCTTCGGCCCGGTGCTCGCCGTCATCCCCGTCGACGACGTCGACGACGCGGTGCGGGTGGCCAACGACTCCGACTACGGCCTCTCCGGCGCGGTCTGGGCCGGCGACGTCGCCGGGGCGGTCGCCGTCGCCCGCCGGCTGCGCACCGGGCAGGTGTCGGTCAACGGCGGGCGGTTCAACGTGCTGGCGCCGTTCGGGGGGTTCAAGCGGTCGGGGATCGGCCGCGAGCTCGGGCCGCACGGCCTCGCCGAGTACCAGGAGCTGGTCTCGCTGCAGCTGCCCGCCGACGCGCCCGGCGCGACGACCGTGCCCGGGAAACCGTGACCGCGGTCGGCCTGTGCCTGCCGCAGCTCGGCGGGCACGTCACGCGGGACGCGCTGCGGGCGTTCGTCGAGAGCGCCGAGGAGATCGGCTTCGGCGGGCTGTGGGTGCAGGAGCACATGTTCTACCCGCACGAGCCGGTGTCCGGGTACGCCGCCCGGCCGGGCCTCGCCGTCCCGGAGGCGTACCGGACCACGCTCTCGCCGCTGGAGACGCTGTCCATGGCGGCCGCCTGGTCGACGCGGGCCGAGATCGGCACCAGCGTCCTGGTCGCCGGGTACCACCGGCCGGTGCAGCTCGCCCAGCGGCTGGCCACCCTCGACCTGCTCTCGGGCGGCCGGCTGGTGGTCGGGTTCAGCGTCGGCTGGTCCGACGACGAGCACCGGCAGGCCGACGTCGACCCGCGCACCCGCGGCCGGCGGCTCGACGAGATGCTCGACGCCCTGGAGGCGTGCTGGGGCCCCGACCCGGTGCGTTTCGCCGGCGAGTTCTTCGACATCCCGACTGCCGACGTGCGCCCCAAGCCGCTGCAGTCCCCGCGGCCGCGGCTGCTCTCGGGCATGCGCGCCGAGGCGGGGCTGCGGCGCACCGCCGAGCGGTTCGACATCTGGAACCCGGCCTCCGGCGCGCTGGAGGACATCGTGGCCACCGCCGCACGGCTGCGCGAGCGCCGGCCCGCCGACCGCCCGCCGCTCGAGGTCTACTGGCGGGTCTACACCGAGCCGCCCGTTCCGGTGCGCGGGCTGCGCCCGCTGTCGGTGGACGAGCTGGCCGCCGACGTCGGCCGGGCCCGGGAGAACGGGATCGCGCAGGTGATCGTGGACGCCAACTTCGATCCCACGCTCGACTCGCCGGAGGCCTGGGCCGAGCTCCCGGCGCGGCTGGCCCCCCTGGTCTCGGCGGCCCGGTGAGCCGCCCGCCGTCGCCCGAGGTGCGGGCCGCCGTGCTCGACGTCCTCGCCCGGTTCGCCCACGGCATCGACGGCCGCGACTGGGCGCTGTACCGGTCGGTGTTCTGCGACGAGGTCGACGTCGACTACACCTCCTACCGACCCGGCTCGGCCGGCCGGACGGCCGCCGACGACTGGGTCGCGCGGGCCCGGCGGCTGTTCCCCGGCCTGGACGCGACCTCGCACGTGCTGGTCAACCCGTGGTTCCGGCCGGACGTCGACGGCGTGCGGGTGCAGACCACCATGCGCGCCGACCACCTCCTCGACGGCGCCCGGTACACCCTCGGCGGGCACTACGTGCACCGGCTGGTGCCCGACGAGGACGGCTGGCGGATCCGCGCGGTGACCTTGGTGGTCACCTGGCGGGAGGGGGACGACGGCCTGCTCGCCCGGGCCGCCGAGCGGGCGGCCGGGGGATGAGCGGCTCAGCCCCGGGGCAGGACGCCGCCGTCCACCCCGAGGACCTGCCCGTTGACGTAGGCCGCCGCCGGCCCGGCGAGGAACCGCACGACCTCGGCGACCTCCTCCGGCCGCGCCGGCCGCCCGGCCGCGATGCCGGCCAGCAGCGCGGCGTGCCGCTCGGGCGGGATCCGGCCGGCGACCAGCTCCGTGCCCTCGGTGTAGCCGGGAGCGACGACGTTGGCCGTGACCCCGTCGGGGCCGAGGGTGGCCGCCAGGCTGAGCACCCAGCCCGACAGCGCGGCCTTGGCCGCGACGTACGCCGGCGTGGAGCCGCCGGTCAGCGCGGCGCGCGAGCCGACGAGCACCACCCGGCCGCCCGGCCGGGCGAGCAGGGGCGTCAGGGCGGTGGTGAGCAGCGCGGCCGAGAGCACGTTGGCCCGCCACGCGGCCAGCCACGACTCGGCGACGTCGGACAGCGGCGCGTCCGCGGGCAGCCGGCGGGCGGGTGCGCCGGCGTTGGCGACCACCACGTCGACGACGTCGGCGGAGGTCCGCAGCCCACCGACCCACCGCTCCACGTCGGCGGGGTCCGCGACGTCGCACCGCGCCGCGGTCACCCGCTCGCCGAGCGCGGCGGCGGCCTCCTCGAGCACCTCGGCGCGCCGGCCGAGCAGGACGACGTCGCACCCGTCGGCGGCCAGGGCGGCGGCGCAGGCCCGGCCGATCCCGGTGCCGCCGCCGGACACGACGGCCAGCCGGCGCTCCGAAGGCACGCCGAAACCGTAGTGGAAGACCAGAAAGTCGAGCTACACGCCGGTGATGCGCTCGGCCAGCCGGCAGGTCTCGTCGAGGAACTTCTGCCGGCCCAGACCGGTCACCGACTCGTCGTCGGTCAGCCACGAGGTGGCGGCGGTCTCGAGCAGGGAGAGCAGCGCGGTGGCGATGACCGCGACCTCGGCCGCGCCGGTCTTCGGGCGGGCGGCCTTGGCCGCGCGGCTGAACACCGTCATCAGCTCGTGCCGCAGCTCCCGGCGCAGCTGCTCGACCGCGAGGCTCACGCCGGAGGACTTGACGAACCAGACGGTGGCCTCGTCGCGGCGCTCGTCCATCCAGCCGAGCAGGCGGACGTGCAGCTCGCCGATCGAGGCCTCGTCCGCCGCCACCTCCTGCTGGTCGCGCCGGGCCTCGGTCACCATCGCGTCGCCGAACGCGCGCAGCCCCTCGAGGAGGATGTCGTCCTTCGAGGCGAAGTGGTAGTACACCGCAGCGCTCGTCATCCCGGCCGCGTCGGCGATCTCGGCTACCGTGATGGCGTCCGACCGCGGCGACGCGAACAGCTCCATGGCGGAGCGCACGACCGTCGTCCGGCGGGACGGCCGGTGCGCCGGGCGCTTGTTCGCTGCGGTCACGGCACGAGAGTAGAGGGTCTCGGAGCGACGGGGCCGCAACGTGCTACCCCGTAGGAGGGGATCGGTGCTGCAGAGTTCCGAGGGTGTCGACGGCGGTGACGTGCTTCCCGCGAAGCTGCCGGCCCACCGGCCGTCGCGCCGGCAGGAGATCATCGACGCCGCCATCAAGGTCTTCGCCCGCAGCGGCTTCGCGGAGACCAGCGTGCAGGACGTCGCCGACGAGGCGGGCGTCGTGCCGACCGCCGTCTACTACCACTTCGCCGGCAAGGACGAGCTGTTCGACGTCGCGCTGCAGTCGGTGATCACCGAGCTCGACGAGGTGGTCGAGAAGGCCCGTCCCGAGGGTGACCAGCAGGCAGCGCTGCCGCAGATCATCGACGCGGTGTGGGACTGGATCGAGACGCGCCCCGACCACGCGCGGATCCTCTACAGCCACCTGCCCGGCGCGACCAAGCAGGCCCAGGTGCTGCGCGTGCAGTTCGAGGAGCAGCACATCGAGCGGGCGTACGTCTACGCCCGGCAGGCGCCGGTGGGCCAGCGGCGGCACCGCTCGGCCGCCGCCCAGCACGCCGCCACCCGGCTGGCCGTGCGCACCCTGATCCACACGTTGATCGCCATCCACCCGATGCGCCTCGACGGCGGCCCGCTGAGCCGGCGTTCGCCGCGGGCCCTGCGGGCCGCCCTCGAGGAGGCCTCGCTGCGGATGATGGACCTGGACTGATCAGTAGGCCGCCGTGCCGCCGTCGACCGACAGCATCGCGCCGGTGATGCCGGCGCCCGCGTCGGAGGCGAGCAGCACGGCCATGGCGGCGACCTCCTCGACCGTGTTCGGCCGCTTGATCGCCGACTCCTGGGCGAACAGGTCGACCATGCCCTCGAAGGTCAGGCCCATGCTCTCCGCCGTTCGCGGCCCGTTCTCGCGCACGATCTCGGTGATCACCAGGCCGGGGCAGAGGGAGTTCACCGTGATGCCCTGCGTGCCGACCTCCTTGGCGGTCACCTTGGTGAGGCCGTTGATGGCGTGCTTGGCCGTCACGTAGCCGCAGAGCATCGGCTTGCCGTGCTTGCCCTCGACCGACGACATGTTGATGATCCGGCCCCACTGCTGCGGGATCATGTACTTCAGCGCGCTGCGGGTCCCGTAGAACGTGGAGTACAGGTTCCACTTCATGTTCAGGTCCCACTCGTCGTCGGGCATCTCCGCGACGGGGAACGTGGCCGCGGTGCCGCCGGCGTTGTTGACCATGATGTCGACCCGGCCGAAGTGCTCGGCGGCGAAGTCGACCAGCGACTCGATGTCCTCCTTCTTCATCACGTCGCCCTGCCGGAAGACCGCGCGGTCACCGACCCCGAGTTCGGCGACGACCTTCTCGCCCTTGTCCGCGCGGCGGCCGTTGAGCACCACCTTGCCGCCCTCGCGCAGGAACGCCTCGGCGATGCCGAGACCCAGCCCGGCCGTTCCGCCGGTGATGACGGCGACCTTGTCCTGCAGCAGAGCCATGTGTCCTCCTCCGGCGCCGTGCGGCGCGGTTTAGTTTCTTGGGGCGGACTACAGTGAAGCACGCCACATCGCGGTGAAACAGCCCCTCTGGGCAGGCAACCGGGTCGTTCCGGAATCGGGGGTTGTGTCGCCGGTCGGAACAGTTACTCTGCCCTGAGTAAACAAACCCACGGCCGTCCCGGGTGCTCCGGCAGGCCGTTCCAACGCCCCTGTCGAGGACGCGGAGGCACGCGCGTGACGACGGCGCACACGACCACCACCCGGGTCGTCTCGCTGGCCCGGCGGCCGACCGGGTCGCCGCGGCCGGAGGACTTCGCCCTCGAGGAGCGCCCCGTCCCGGAGCTCGCGGCCGGGCAGCTGCTGGTGCGCAACGCCTACATGAGCGTCGATCCCTCGATGCGCGGCCGGCTCGAGGAGACCGAGAAGCACTACACGACCAACTTCCGGGTCGGGGAGCCGCTCGACGGGTCGGCCCTCGGCCGGGTGGTGGACAGCCGGGCCGAGGGCGTCCCGGTCGGGGCGTGGGTGCGGCACCGCCTGGGCTGGCGCGACCTGGCCGTCGTCGACTCGGCCACCGCCACCGTGGTCGACGTCTCGCTGGCCGCCCCGGCCGACTGGCTCGGGGTGCTCGGCCAGACGGGGTTCACCGCCTACGCCGGGCTGGTGCGGGCCGGTGAGCTGCGGGAGGGCGATGTCGTCTTCGTCTCCGCGGCGGCCGGCGCCGTGGGCTCGGCGGCGGCGCAGCTCGCCCGGCTGCTCAGGGCGTCGGCCGTCGTCGGCAGTGCCGGTGGCGCCCGCAAGGCGGCCCTGCTGGTCGAGGAGCTCGGTCTCGACGGCGCCGTCGACTACCGGGCCGAGCGGGTGCGCGACGGTCTGGCCCGGGTCGCCCCCGAGGGCATCGACCTGTACTTCGACAACGTCGGCGGCGACCACCTGGTCGCCGCGCTCGACGCGCTGCGGCTGTCCGGCCGCGTGGCGCTGTGCGGGATGATCTCGCAGTTCGACGCCGACGCCCCGCGCCCGAGCATCGACCACCTCATCCAGGCCGTGCTCAAGCGCATCACGCTGCGCGGCTTCATCGTCCGCGACCACGAGGACCTGCGGCCGGAGTTCGAGCACCGGGTGGCCGGGTGGCTGCGCTCGGGTGAGCTGGTCGCCAAGCAGACCGTCGTCGACGACCTCGCGCACGCGGTGGAGGCGTTCCTGGGCATGCTGCGCGGGGAGAACGTCGGCAAGATGCTCGTCCGCCTCGACCCGTCCGTGGACGCCTGACCCCACCGAAGAGAGGACCCCATGGACCTGCAGCTGACCGGCAAGCGCGCACTGGTGACCGGCGGCAGCCGGGGCATCGGCCGGGCGATCGCCGAGACCCTCGCCGAGGAGGGCTGCGCGCTCGCCCTGTGCGCGCGCGGCCAGGAGACGCTGGACAAGGTGGCCGCCGGGCTGCGCGAGCGGGGCGCGACGGTGCACGCCGAGGCGGTGGACGTCACCGACGGCGAGGCGCTGGCCGCCTTCGTCGACCGCTCGGCGCAGGAGCTCGGCGGGCTCGACGTCGTCGTCTCCAACGTCTCCGCCGGCGCCTCCAAGGCGCCCGACCAGTGGCAGAAGAGCCTCGACGGCGATCTGCTGCCGCTGGTGCGGCTCATCGAGGCCGCCGTGCCGCACCTGGAGAAGGAGGGCGGGGCGATCGTGTCGATCGGGACGACGAACGCGTTCGACACCGTCCGCCCGGCCTCGCCCAACGCCTACTCGGCGATCAAGGCGGCCGTGCTGCACCACGCCGCCGCGCAGGCGCGGGCGCTGGCGCCCAAGGGCATCCGGGTGAACACCGTCTCGCCCGGCCCGATCGAGTTCCCCGGCGGCGACTGGGAGAAGATCCGCGAGGGCCGCCGCGAGGTCTACGACGAGGTGCTGGGCAAGATCCCGGTCGGCCGCTACGGCCGCCCCGAGGACGTCGCGGCCGCCGTCGCGTTCCTCGCCAGCCCGCGGTCGGGCTTCACCAACGGCGTGAACTTCGTGGTGGACGGCGGCATCGTCACCCGCGTCCAGTTCTAGGAGGACCCCGCTGCCCCCCACCACTCGCGAGCTCGCGGCGGGATCCTGCAGCGGGGCCGCCGAGACGGAAGAAGGCGATCCGATGGCAGGGCCCGCGGGGCGGCTCGACGTCGTCCTGGTCTGCGGCGGGCGCTGGCACGACTTCGACCACGCCCGGCTGCGGCTGCTCGAGGCGCTGGCCCGGCACCCGCGCGCCCGCACGCGGGTGTTCGAGGACTACGCGATGGGCAGCGCGGCCGGCGGGGACGCGCTGGCACGCGCCGACCTGCTGGTCACCTACACCTGCGACCGCCGGCCCGACCCCGACCAGCAGCGCCGGCTGGCGGACTGGGTCGCGGCCGGTGGCCGGTGGGTGGCCCTGCACGGCACCAACGCGGCCATCGACGCCCCGCCGCTCGACGGGCCGCGGCTGTTCCGCACGCCGCGGGAGCTGGGGCCGGTGGCCGAGGTGCTGGGCAGCCAGTTCCTCGGCCACCCGCCGATCGAGCCGTACCGGGTGGAGGTGACGCGGCCCGACCACCCGCTGGTCCAGGGCATCGCGCCGTTCGAGGTCACCGACGAGCTGTACGTCAGCGAGCTGCACCCCCCGCTGGAGGTGCTGCTGCACACCCGGTACTCGGGCCCCTGCCGCGGTTTCGAGGAGGGGGAGACCACCGACGACGAACCCCGGCCGGTCCTCTACCTCAAGCCGACCGGTGCCGGCACCGTCTGCTACTTCACCCTCGGCCACGCCCGCGGCCGCTTCGACGTCCAGGACCTCGGCGTCGAGGACCTCGGCCGGGAGGACCGCGGCAGCTGGGTGGTCCCCGAGTTCACCGCCGTCCTCGACCGCTGCCTCTCCTGGGGCCTCTACGGCGAGTTCCCCGCCGTCGAGGGTGCTTGATCGCGATCGAGCACGCGTGCTCGATCGCGATCGAGCACGTCCTCAGGCGGTGCGGGGGAGGGGGTGCGGGGGGCGGTGGTGCTCGGCCATCACCGCGTTGATCGCCCGGTGCAGGTGCTGCACGCCCGGCTCGTTGCGGCCGACGAGCATCGTCCGCTCCGCCATCGCGGGGATGCCGCGCTGGACGCCGTACCCGGTCAGGTAGTCCTCGCCGTAGGTGACGTCGTAGAACCAGTCGCGGGCGAGCTCGGCCTCCTCGCGCGCGCGGTCGTCCGACGGCGGCGTGCGGGTGAGGATCCGCTGCTCGGTCATCGACTCGGTCGGCGTCGCGCCGGGCAGCGGGAAGGCGACCGCGATGCGGTCGCGCCAACCGCCGGCGATGGCGAAGCCGGGGAACAGCCAGACGATCGGGCCGACCAGCGTGGCCGGGTCCCACCGCTCCTGCGGGGTGTCCCCGAGGTCGGCGATCGGCCGCAGCGCGAAGGCCAGCCGCTGGTGCCAGCCGAAGGAGTCCCACGCCGCGGTGTTGCCCAGGTTCGTCCTGAACACGGTGTTCGTGTGCAGCGAGGCGAAGTGGTAGCCCTCCAGGTAGCCCTCGACGGCGACCTTCCAGTTCGGCCCGGGCATCATCCGCGTGGAGAAGTGGTGGGTCTCGGCCAGCCGCAGCGAGGCGAGCACCGTCCCGACGTCGCCGAGCCACGCGTCGAGGTCCAGCGGCGCGCCGGGGGTGAGGACGACGAACACCAGCCCGTGCCGCTCCTCCACCGGCAGCGGCACCAGCCCGCGCGCGGACTTGTCGAAGTCGCCGAAGGTGCTCGCCCCGTAGACGCCGGCCAGCGATCCGTCCATGCGGTAGGACCACGCGTGGTACGGGCAGGTCAGCGTGCGCCCGCGGCCGGTGCCCGCCGGGCAGACCTCCGCGCCGCGGTGCCGGCACACGTTGAGCATCGCGTGCACCGCGCCGTCGCCGTCCCGGGTGATGACCACCGGCGTGCCGGCGGCGTCGACCGCCTTGTACGTGTTCGGCCCGGGCAGCTCGCAGGAGAGCGCCAGGGGCAGCGGCACGCGGCGGAAGAGCAGCTCCTTCTCGGCCTCGAACAGCGCCGGGTCCAGGTAGTTGGCGACCGGCTCCTCCCACGTGCCCCCGGCCTGGTCGGTGGTCCGACCGGCGACGAGCGCGCGCACCCGCTCGACCAGCCGCAGCGCCTCCTCCCGGCCGGCCCGGTCCAGCTCGAGGCCGGGGACGTACTCGGGGACGACGGCGGTCACGGCAGCTCCCGGGTCGAAGTCATATAGATGACTTGCAGTCTGTCGGGAGCGGCCGGCCGCGTCAATCGCGGGTAGCGCAGAGGTGCGCGGTCTCGTTGACCGACACGACCACGACCCGGCCACCGGGCATCCGCCGCAGCCGCGCGACCGACGTGTAGCCGGGGTTGTGCCAGAACAGCGCCGGGATGCCGAGCACCCCGCCGACCATGGCGTTGATCGCGCCGCCGTGCCCGACCGCGACGAGGCGGCCGACCGGCCAGCGCTCGAACAGCTCGATCAGGCAGCCCGCGACGCGGCGGCGGAAGGCCTCGCGGTCCAGCGACGGGACGAACTCGTCGTACCGGCCCTCGGCGATGGCGACCGCTCGCGGATCGGTCGGGCCCATCTCCTCCACGGCGGTGTAGGCGCGCGGCGGCAGGTCGGTGTCCCACTCGCGCAGGTCGTCGACGACGGCGTCGACCGCGCGGCCCATCTGCGCGGCCATGACGTCCGCGGTCTCGCGCGCCCGCCGCATCGGGCTGGTGACCAGCACGTCGACGTCCTCGCCCTTGAGCCAGCTGCCGAGCCGGCGGGCCTGCTCGACCCCCTCGGGCGCGAGCGGGGGCTGCACCACCCCGGAGGCGGGCAGGCCGTGGCGGACGAGCAGGAGTTCGGTCATGGTCCCTCTCGGGTCGCGGGGTCGCCGTCAGCCGGCGATGGTGCGGTCGCCGTCCCAGTACGGGCGGCGCAGGGCGCGCTTGTCGAGCTTGCCCATGACGTTGCGCGGCAGGGCGTCGACGAGCTCGTAGCTCTTCGGGCACTTGTAGGCGGCCAGGTGCTTGCGGCACCAGCCGGCCAGCTCGGCCGGGTCCGGGGCGGTGCCGGCCGGGACGACGAGCGCGCGCAGCGCCTCGCCGAGGTCGGGATCGGGGACGCCGATCACCGCGACGTCGGCCACCGCCGGGTGCTGCTGCAGCACCTGCTCGCTCTCGGCCGGGTAGAGGTTCACCCCGCCGGAGACGACCATGTCGGCCACCCGGTCGGTGATGTAGACGAACCCGTCGTCGGTCACGTGGCCGACGTCGCCGAGGGTGGCCACGCCGGGGGCGAGGTAGGCCGAGCGGGTCTTCTCCGCGTCGGCGTGGTAGCTCACCTCGCGGCCGGGCGGGGTGCGGAAGCCGAGCACGCCGGTCTCGCCGGGCGGCAGCTCGCGGCCCTCCTCGTCGAGCACGACCACCTCGAACGGCTCGACGACCCGGCCCACCGAGCCGGGGTGGGTCAGCCACTCCTCGCTGGTGATCCGGCAGACGGTGCCGATCTCGCTGCCGCCGTAGCTCTCCACCAGCACCGGGCCGAACCAGTCGATCATCGCCCGCTTGATGTCGGCGGGGCAGGCGGAACCGGTGTGCGCGACGTTGCGCAGGCTGCTGACGTCGTAGCGGCGGCGCGCGTCGTCGGGCAGCGCCAGCAGCCGGGAGAAGTGGGTCGGCACCATCACCGACGACGTCACGCGGTACCGCTCGACCAGCTGCAGCACCCGCTCGGCGTCGAACCTCCCGAGCACCACGACCGGCTGCCCCGAGAGCAGGTGGCGCACCGACGTCAGCGGGCCGTTGTGCTGCAGCGGGCCGACGACGAGGTGCGGGCCGGCCGGGAAGCCGGACCGGCCGGCGAGCAGTGCGGCGTACTCGGCCGCGGCGGTGACCGTCGACGGTGCCCAGCGCACCGGTGTGCCGCGGGCCTTGCCGGTGGTGCCCGAGGTGTAGACCAGCGGCGGCCGCGCCGGGCGGTCGGTCGAGTCCGGCAGGGTGCGCGGGCCGGTCGCCCACGCCGTCCACGGGGTCGTGCCCGCCGGCGCCGCGTCGGTGCCGTGGGCGACGACGGCGCGCACCCCGGCCTCCCGGGCGGCCCCGAGGGTGGCGGCCAGGGCGGCCGGGCCGGTGACGGCGGCGACCACGCCGGCGTCGCGGAACTGGGCGGCCATCTCGGCCGCGGTGAGCTGCCGGGAGACCGCGACGGTGCCGACGCCGGCCAGGATGCCGGCCGCGTGGGCGACGAGGGTCGGGGCGGCGTTCTCGCCGATCACGGCCACCCGGTCGTCGGGCCCGGGCGCGACGGCGAGCAGCTCCCCGCCGACCGCGTCGACCTGCCGGGCGACCTCCGCCCAGGTCAGCTCGACCGCGTCGTCGGCGAGGGCGAGGCCGCCGGGGTCGTCCCCGGCGCGCTCCCCGATGCCTGCGAGCCGCTGCAACGGGCCACCCCCTTCCGCGAGTGCGTTAAGGTTCGCCGCAACTGTAGTCAACGTCAAGAAACCTGGGCGGTCGCCGTGGTCTCGACGCAGCACTCCTTCCGCTTCGCCGTCCAGGCCTACCGCCCCGAGTCCGGCGCCGCGTGGCGCGAGCTGGCCCGCCGGGTGGAGGGGCTGGGCTACTCGGCGCTGCACACCTCCGACCACTACCTCGGGCCGGGCCGCGTCTCCGACGAGACCGGGCACCGGCCGGTGACCCTGGCGCCGATCCCCGCGATGGCCGTCGCCGCCGAGGTGACCAGCACGCTGCGGATCGGCTGCCGGATGTTCTGCGTCGGGTACCACCACGCGTACGTGCTGGCCAAGGAGATCGCCACGCTCGCCGAGCTGTCCGAGGGCCGCACCGAGGTCGGGCTCGGTGCCGGGTGGCTGGAGGCCGAGTACGAGGCGATGGGCATCCCCTTCCCGCCGGCCGGTGAGCGCATCCGCCACCTGGCCGAGTTCGTGGCGCTGCTCAAGGACTTCACCGCCGGCCGGCCCGCCGACACCCGCGGCGAGCACGTGCACGTGACCGGCATGGGGCCGCTGCCCCTGCTGCCCACGCCGCCGCCGATCACCATCGGCGGCGGGGCGCCGCGGGTGCTGCGGCTGGCCGGGGCGCAGGCCGACGTGGTCAGCATCAACTTCAACAACCGCTCCGGCGTCATCGGCGCCGACAGCGTGGCCACCTCCGGGCACGAGGAGACCGTGCAGAAGCTCGGCTGGGTCCGCGAGGGCGCCGGTGAGCGCTTCGCGCGGCTGGAGCTGGAGACCGCCGCGTACTTCCTGGCCGTCGAGGGCGGCGCCACCACCGAGGAGCAGCTGGCCGCCCAGACCGGCCTCTCGGGGGAGGAGCTGCGCCGGTTCCCGCACGCCCTGGTCGGCTCGGTCGAGGAGATCTGCGAGGAGCTCGAGCGACGGCGCGAGGTCTACGGGTTCTCCTACGTCACCGTCGGCGACCGCTCGATCGACGCCTTCGCGCCCGTCGTGGAGCGCCTCACCGGGAAGTGAGCTCGGGAGAGCCGTTCACCAGGGGTCGCCGTCGCGCCAGTCGCAGGTCAGCTCGGCGGCGAGGTCGAGGTGGGCCCGGAGCGGCAGCACGTGCACCGCGCCGTCCTCGTCCGGCGTCCGCCGGAGACCCGACGGCGCGAGCACGGAGGCGGGACCCGACCACACCCTCCATCCGCGTGAGCGGTAGAGCGGCGCGCCGTCGTCGGTGGCGCTGAGCGCGCCGAAGTCGTAGGCGCCGCGGATGACCTGCTCCAACGCGGCCATCACCGCCGCGCCGTGGCCGCGGCGCCGGGCGTGGGCAGCCACCCCGACGGCCTCCACGTAGCCGACCCGCCACGACCGGCCGGCGTGCAGGAACCTGCGCTGGACCACCGAGCCGTGCCCGACGAGCTCCCCCCGGTCGTGCACCAGGGCGTGCATGCCGCCCAGGGCGTGGTCCCAGTCCTCGTCGGTGAAGCTCCCCTGCACCGAGCCCGCGCGGTCCTGCACGAAGGCGGCCCGGACCATCAGCCGGGCGGACTCCAGCACCGCGGGCTCGAGCTGCGCGGTGTGCGCGACGGTGAGGTGCGCCATCGCGCCATCCTGGCGGACGACCGCCGCGGAGACGTGCGCGCTCAGGCCTCCGCGGGGACCCGCGCGTCGATCGGGGTGGGACGGCTGCGGGCCCACTCGTGCGCCGGCGGCGAGGCGACCCAGTCGACCGCGTTGCCGATCAGCCGGCGGTAGCCGGGCAGGCCGAACGTCGCCGCGCCGTCGCCGGGCTGGACGTAGACCACCGGGCTGACCGCCGCCGTCGTCGCCCAGGCGACCAGGTCGCTGGCCGGCGGGTGACCGGTGCAGTCCGGTGCGGCGTCCTCGCCGACCAGCACGTGCTCGTACGTGCGGACGTACCGGGCCGGGTCGACGTCGGCGTCGTGCCGCAGGAGGGGGACGACGCGGTCGGTGAACACGGGGCAGCAGTACGGCTCGTCGGTCAGCGCGAAGTCCGCGAGGCCGGCGCAGACCGGGTGCTCGGGTGCGACCACCCGGGCGGTGTACGCGGTGATCCGGGTCCCGGACGACGGCCACTCCTCCCCGTGCAGGACCCCTGGCGCGTAGAAGAACCGCCCGCCCAGCGCGTCCGCCCACCCGTCCCACGCCGGCCAGCCGGCCAGCGCGTGGTGGGTGGCGACGACGCCGACGCCCCGCTCCAGCAGGCCGGTGACCGCGCGGGCGACCTCGGGCGCCGGCCCGCGCGGCTCCGGGGGTTCGCCGCGGCGCAGGTGCAGGCCGGGCAGGTCGTGCAGCAGGAGGGCGTCCCACGCGCCGGCGTGCTCGGGCGCCAGCCAGTCCTGCGCCGACGGCTGCAGGGCGTGCGCCCACACCCAGCCTCGCTCGCCCGCGAGGGCGGCGACCATGCCCAGCAGCGCGTCGAGGTCCACCCGGTGGCCACCGGTCACCACCAGCACCCGCACCGCCATCGGCGCTCCTCGTCGGGGGGCTTCCACTTCGGCATGGTTACTGTAGCCTCTCACCAGTAACACGGGTGATCTGGCCCACACGGGCCGACCGGGAGGCGGGCACATGGACCAGGCCGGGGGTACGGCGACCGTGACCGGCGACGCGCCGTCCGTCGAGGGTTACGGCTCCGAGGAGCTGCTCGACCTGCACCGGCGGATGGTGCGCATCCGCGTCTTCGAGACCGAGGCCGGGCGGCTGATGGAGAACGGGCTGCTGCCCGGGTTCCTGCACCTCTACGTCGGCCAGGAGGCGGTCGCCGCCGGCGCCATGGCCACGCTCACCGACGCCGACCAGATCACCTCCACCCACCGCGGTCACGGGCACGCCGTGGCCAAGGGTGCGCAGTTCCGCCCCATGTTCGCCGAGCTGTTCGGGCGGGTGGACGGCTACTGCCACGGCCGCGGCGGCAGCATGCACATCAACGACCTGTCGATCGGCATGCTCGGCGCCAACGGCATCGTCGGCGCCGGCCTGCCGATCGCCGTGGGCGCGGCCTTCGCCGGCCGCTACCGCGACGACGGCACGATCGCGATGACGTTCTTCGGCGACGGCGCGAGCAACATCGGGGCGTTCCACGAGGCGGCGAACATGGCCGCCGTCCTCAAGCTGCCGGTGGTCTTCGTCTGCGAGAACAACGGCTACGCCGAGTTCACCGCCCAGGCGCGGCACATGCTGCTCACCGACGTCGCCGACCGCGCGGCCGCCTACGGCATGCCCAGCGAGGTCTGCGACGGCATGGACGCCGTCGCCGTCCGGCAGGCCTGCCAGCGCGCGGTCGACCGGGCCCGCGCCGGGGAGGGGCCGTCGCTGGTCGAGGCCAAGACCTACCGCTACTACGACCACCAGGGCGTCAAGGGCCTGCGCAAGCCGTACCGCACGCAGGAGGAGATCGACGCCTGGAAGAAGCGCGACGCCATCGAGCTGCTCGAGGCGCGCGCCGCCGCCGACGGCGTCGTCGACGCCGCGTCGTTCGCCCGCGTGTGGGAGGAGACCCGCGCGGACGCCGCCGACGCCATCGAGTTCGCCCAGGCCAGCCCGCAGCCCGATCCGGCGACGCTCACCAAGAACGTCTACACCGCCTGACCCGAGAGGACCCTGCATGGCCGTGCGCGAGCTGACCTACGTCAAGGCCTACAACGAGGCCCTGCACCAGGTCATGCGCGAGGACGACGACGTCTTCGTCGTCGGCGAGGACGTCGCCGGCTACGGCGGGGTCTTCCACATGTACGACGGCCTGCTCGCCGAGTTCGGCGAGCGGCGCATGATCGACACCCCCATCTCGGAGATGGCGATCGTCGGCCTGGGGGTGGGCGCCGCCTCGCGCGGCCTGCGCCCGGTCGTCGACATCATGTTCATGGACTTCCTCGCCGTCTGCCTCGACCAGGTGGTCAACCAGGCGGCGAAGATGAAGTTCATGTTCGGCGGCGAGGTCCGCGTGCCGATGGTGCTCACCGTCGCCGCCGGGGCCGGGCTCTCCGCCGGTGCGCAGCACAGCCAGAGCCTCGAGGCGTGGCTGGCGCACACGCCGGGGCTGAAGGTGGCGATGCCGTCGTCGGCCTACGACGCCAAGGGCCTGATGGTCACCGCGGTCCGCGACGACAACCCGGTGATCATGATGCTCAACAAGAAGCTGCTCGGCGCCAAGGGCGACGTGCCCGAGGAGCTCTACGGGCTGCCGTTCGGGCAGGCGCACGTGCTGCGCGAGGGCACCGACGTCACCGTGGTCGCCCTCGGCCGGATGGCGGTCGAGGCAGCGGCCGCCGCCGAGGCGCTGGCCGCCGAGGGCATCTCCGCCGAGGTGATCGACCCGCGCACGGTGCAGCCGCTGGACACCGCAACCATCACCGACTCGGTGCGCCGCACCAACCGCGTCGTCGTCGTCCACGAGGCGGTCACCTTCGGCGGGCTCGGCGCCGAGATCGCCGCGCAGGTCCAGGACGTCGCCTTCGACCACCTCGACGCCCCGGTGATGCGGGTCGGCGCCCCGTTCGCCCCCGTGCCCTTCAGCCCGGTGCTCGAGAACGTCTACGTGCCCGACCGCGGCAGCATCGCCGACGCCTGCCGGCGCATCCTGAAGCGGAGCTGAGCCGTGGCCCAGGAGGTGCTGCTGCCCAAGCTCGGGCTGACGATGGAGGAGGGCACCATCGTCGAGTGGGTGGCCAAGGCCGGCGACGTCGTCAAGAACGGCGACGTCCTGCTGCGGCTGGCCACCGACAAGGTCGACGCCGAGGTGGAGGCCGAGGGCGAGGGCCGGTTCCAGCCCGTCGTCGACGAGGGGACGACGCTGCCGCCCGGCGCGCTGATCGCCTGGCTGCTGGAGGGCGACGAGCAGCCCCCGGCCGCGCCGTCGCCCGCCAAGGTCGCCGCCCAGGAGTCCCCGGCCGCGGGTGACGTCGGCGAGCTCCAGCTCACCGGTCCCGCATCCGCCGCCGCCGTCCCCGCCGGGCGGCTGCTGGCCTCGCCCAACGCCAAGCGGGTCGCCGCCGAGCACGGCGTCGACCTGACCACGCTGCGCGGCACCGGCCCGGGCGGCCGGATCGTGTCCGAGGACGTCGAGGACGCGCTCGCCGCGGCCCGCGCCGCCGCGCCACCGCCGGTGCCACCCCCGGCCGCCCCGGCCGGCGGGGTCGTCTCCCCGCTGGTGCGGCGGCACGCCCAGGCCTCGGGCGTCGACCTCAGCCAGGTGCGCGGCTCCGGGCTGGGCGGCCGGATCCGCCGCGCCGACGTCACCGCCGCGGCTGCCGTCGCTCCGCCGCAGCCCACACCGGCGGCCGCCGCCGGCCCGCGGGCCGGCACGGTCGTCCCGCTGACCGGCATGCGCGGGGCGATCGCCCGCAACATGCACGCCAGCCTGCAGGAGATGGCCCAGCTGACCCACGGCTACGAGGCCGAGGTCGGCGACCTGCTGACGCTGCGCGAGCACCTCAAGCGGGAGTGGGCCGGCACCGGCCTCCGGGTGCCGACGATCAACGACTTCGTCGTCCGGGCCGCCGCGCACGCGCTGCTCGAGCACCCGGTGCTCAACGCGACGGTCAGGGACGACGGGATCCACCTGCTCGAGGAGGTGCACGTCGGCGTCGCCGTCGCGGTCCCCGACGGGCTGCTCGTCCCGGTCGTGCGCGACGCCGACAGGCGCGGGCTGGTCGACATCGCCGAGCAGACCCAGGCGCTGGCCACCGCCGCCCGCGAGGGCCGGCTCACCCTGCCGCAGCTGGAGGGGGCGACCTTCGTGGTCACCTCGCTGGGGTCCTACGGCGTCGACTTCTTCACGCCGGTGGTCAACCCCGGCAACACCGGGATCCTCGGCGTCGGCCGGGTGCGCGACGGCGTCCGGTGGGAGGGGGAGGTCCCGCACCGGACGTCGGTGCTGACGCTGAGCCTCTCCTTCGACCACCGGGCCGTCGACGGCGCGCCCGCCGCCGAGTTCCTGCGCACGGTCAGCGGCCTGCTGGCCCGGCCCCACCTGCTGCTCGCCGGCTGACCCCCACCGGAGGACCCGTGGCCCCCACCCCGGTCGACGCGACGCTGTTCGCCTCCCTCGACCCGCCGCGGCTGGCCGGCAGCCGGTGCCCCGACTGCGGCACGGTCACCTTCCCGGCGTCGACGTCCTGCCCGCGCTGCATGAGCCGGACCATGGCGCCGCACGCGCTGCCCGACCGCGGCACGGTGTGGACCTGGACGGTGCAGGGCTTCGCGCCCAAGCCGCCCTACGTCCCGCCGGCCGGCGGTTTCCGCCCGTTCCCGGTCGGCTACGTCGACCTGGGCGAGGTGCTGGTGGAGGCCCACCTGACCGCCGACCCCGCCCGGCTGTCGATCGGCACGCCCGTGCGGCTGGTGCTGCAGCCGGCGTTCGAGGCCGACGGCGGCCCCGTCGTCACCTACGCCTTCGCACCCGTGGAGGAGGACGCATGAGGTCCGACGACGTCTTCGTGGTCGGCGGCGGCCTGCACCCCTTCGGCCGGCACGACGGGGTCAGCGGCCTGGACATGGCCGAGACCGCGCTGCGGGCCGCCCTGGACGACGCCGGCGTGGGCTGGGCCGACGTCGACCTCGCCGTCGGCGGCAGCAACGTCTCGGGCAAACCCGACTCGCTGGTCGCCCGTCTCGGGCTGACCGGGGTGCCGTTCACCACCGTGAAGAACGGCTGCGCCACCGGCGGCGTCGCGCTGGCCACCGCGGTGAGCGCGCTGCAGTCGCGGCGGGCCGACCTGGTGGCCGTGGTCGGCTTCGACAAGCACGAGCGCGGCGCGTTCGCCGCCGACCCGGCGGCCTACGGGCTCGGCAGCTGGTACGCGCAGACCGGGATGATGGTCACGACCCAGTACTTCGCGATGAAGACCCGGCGCTACCAGCACGAGCACGGGCTCTCCGACCTCGCTCTCGCGCGGATCTCCGCGCGGGCCTTCCGCAACGGCGCGGCGCACCCGCTGGCCTGGCGGCGGCACCCGTGGACCGAGGAGGAGGTGCTGGCCGCGGCGCCGGTCAACGACCCCCTGACCCAGTACATGTTCTGCCAGCCCAGCCAGGGCGCCGTGGCGCTGGTGCTGGCCCGCGGCGACCGGGCCGGCGACCTTAGCGACCGCCCGGTGCGGCTGGCCGCGGTCACCCAGCGCACCCGCCGGTTCGGCTCGTTCGAGGTGTTCTCGCCGTGGCTGTCGCCCGACCCGTGGCACAGCCCGAGCGTCGACGCCGCCGCGGCCGCCTTCGCCGAGGCCGGCATCTCCCCGGCGGAGGTGCAGGTGGCGCAGGTGCAGGACACCGACAGCGGCTCGGAGCTGATCCACCTGGCCGAGACCGGGCTGTGCAAGCACGGCGAGCAGGAGCAGCTGCTCGCCGACGGCGCCACCGACGTCGACGGCTCGCTGCCGGTCAACACCGACGGGGGCTGCCTGGCCAACGGCGAGCCGGTCGGCGCCTCCGGGCTGCGCCAGGTGCACGAGGTGGTGCGGCAGCTGCAGGGCCGCGCCGCCGGCGCCCAGGTGCCCGGCGGTCCACGGGTCGGCTTCACCCACGTCTACGGGGCCCCCGGCCTGTCGGCCTGCGCCGTCCTCACCGTGGACGCCGCATGAGCGCGCCCGACCTCGACACCTGGCGGGCCGGCGTGCGCAGCTGGCTGTCGTCGACGCTGCCGCCGCGCGACCCCGGCGCCGACGAGGGCCCGCCCGACCTCGCGGTGTTCCGCAACATCCCCGACGAGGAGGAACGGCGGCTGCTCGACGCGGTCCGCGCCTACCGCCGCGCCCGCTACGACGCCGGCTACGGCGCGCTGACCCTGCCGGAGGAGCAGGGCGGCGCGGGGCTGCCGGCGTCGTTCGCGATGGTGATGGCGCAGGAGGAGGCGGCGTTCGCCGTGCCGCCGTCCACCGAGCTGATCAGCGTCACCACCGGCCTGGTGGGCCCGGCGGTGGCGATGTTCGGCACCCCGGAGCAGCGGCGCAGCTACGCCGAGCCGTTCCTGCGCACCGACCTGCTGGCCTGCCAGCTGTTCAGCGAGCCGGGCGCCGGCTCGGACCTCGCCGCGCTCGGCTGCCGCGCCGTCCTCGACGGGGAGGAGTGGGTGGTCGACGGGCAGAAGGTGTGGACGTCGGGGGCCCGGCACGCCGACTACGGGCTGCTGCTGGCCCGCACCGACCCCGACGTGCCCAAGCACAAGGGGATCACCGCCTTCCTGCTGCCGATGGACACCCCCGGCGTGGAGATCCGGCCGATCCGGCAGATGAGCGGCGGCGCGTCGTTCAACGAGGTGTTCCTCTCCGCCGTCCGCGTCCCCGACGACCTGCGCATCGGCGGGGTGGGGGAGGGCTGGCGGGTGGCCACGGCGACGCTGTCCTTCGAGCGGACGGCGTCGGGCTCGGGCACCCGGCGCAAGGGCGGCACGTTCGCCGACGTCCTGGCCGTCGCCCGCTCGCGCGGCCGCACGGGCGACCCGGTCGTCCGGCAGGCGCTGGCCGACCTCTACGTGCGGACGGCGCTGCGGGCGGCGACCGCCGAGCGGGTGGCCCGCGCCGCGGCCGCCGGCGTCTCGCCCGGGCCGGGCGCGTCGATCGGCAAGCTGCTGGCCTCGGACCTGCTGGTGCGCACCGGGGAGACCGCCGCCGACCTGCTCGGCCCGCGGATCACCGCCGACACCGGCGTCCCCGGGACCTACGCCTGGACCGAGCACGTGCTGGGCGCGCCCGGCTACCGGCTCGCCGGCGGCACCGACCAGATCCAGCGGAACATCATCGCCGAGCGGGTGCTCGGCCTGCCGCCCGAGCCGCGGGTGGACAAGGACGTCCCCTGGTCCGGCCTCGGCCGCAGCTGACGGGCTCGCCCGGCATCGGGTGGTGTGCGGGAGTGGCGCATTCCCGTGGCCGGAATGCGCCACCGGCGCACATCGCCCGGGGTGGGCGCGGCCACGTGCCCCGCGGCTGCGGGTGCTACCAGGCCAGCAGCCGGGCGAGGCGCTCGCGGTGGTGGGCGGCGCCGCCGAGCAGGACCGCGTCGGCGCGGGCCCGCCGGAAGTACAGGTGGGCGTCGTGCTCCCAGGTGAAGCCGATGCCCCCGTGCAGCTGCACGGTCTCGGCGGTGACCGCGCGGAAGGCGTCCGAGCACCACGCCTGCGCCACCGCCGCGGCCTCGGCCAGCGCCTCGGGCGAACCCTCGGCGTCGAGCGCGCGGGTCACGGCCGAGCGGCAGGTCTCGACCAGCACCAGGAGATCGGCGCAGGCGTGCTTGACCGCCTGGAAGCTGCCGATCGGCCGGCCGAACTGGCGGCGCTCCCTGACGTAGCCGACGGTCGCCTCCAGGCAGGCCTCGGCGCCGCCGAGCTGCTCGGCGGCGAGCGCGACCGCGGCGACGTCCAGGGCCGCCGGGACGACGGCGCCGGCCGAGCCGCCGGTGGTCAGCCGGGTCGCCGGGGCGTCGGTGAACGTGACGACGGCGGAAGGCCGCGACAGGTCGAGGCTGTCGAGCGCCACCGCGGCCACCCCCGGCCCGGCGTCGACGGCGAACAGGTCGACGCCGTCGACGGTGCGCGCGGCGACGACGTGCAGCTCGGCGCCCGCGGCCCCGGGCACAGCGGGCAGGACGCCGTCGACGGTGCCGGCGTCGGCGGTCAGCTCCACCGCGGCCGGGTCCCAGACGCCGTCCGGGCCGGTCACGCCCAGGGCGGCCACCGCACCGGCGGCCACCCGCGCGAGGACGTCGTCCGCCCCCGCCGCGGCCAGCACCTGCCCGGCCAGCACCGTGGAGGTCAGGAACGGCACGGGCAGCAGCGCGCGGCCGAGCTCCTCGCAGACCGCGGCGACCTCGGCCAGGCCGCCGGCGCCGTCCACGCGCTCGGGCAGCCCGAGCCCGGCCAGGCCGATGTCGCGACCGACGACGCCCCACAGCCCGGCGTCGAAGCCCGGTCCGCCGGGGTCGAGCCGGCGCACCGCCTCCGGCCCGCCCGCGTCGCGGCACACCTCCCGGACGGCGGCCCGCAGGTCCTGCAGGTCCGACTCGCGCTCGGCGTCCAGCACCGTCATGCGTCGTCCTTCCCGGCCGCGTGCGCCGCGGCGAGCCGGGCGATCGGCACGCGCTGCGGCGAGCAGGAGACGTAGTCCAGGCCGAGCGGGGCCAGCCGCAGGATCGAGACGGCGTCCCCGCCGTGCTCGCCGCAGACCCCGAGCTTGATGCCGGGCTTCACCGATCGGGCCTTCTCGACGGCGATGGCCACCAGCGCCCCCACGCCGTCCGGGTCGAACTCGGCGAACGGGCTGGCCGAGAGCAGGCCCTCGCCGATGTAGTGCGCCAGCAGCCGGCTCTCGACGTCGTCCCGGGAGAACCCGAAGGTCATCTGGGTGAGGTCGTTGGTGCCGAAGGAGAGGAAGTCGGCGTGGGCGGCGAGCTGGTCGGCCATCAGCGCCGCCCGCGGCGTCTCCACCATGCTGCCGACCAGGTAGGGCACCCGGACGCCGGTCTGCCGCTCCACCCGGTCGGCGGCCCGGTGCACCTGGCCGATGGCCAGCTCCAGCTCCTGCGGGATCGACACCAGCGGCACCATCACCTCGAGCGACGGCGTGATCCCCTCGCCGGTGACGGCGACCCACGCGGAGAACAGCGCCTCCGCCTGCGCGGTGTAGAGCTCCTCGTTGAGCAGCGCCAGCCGCACCCCGCGCAGCCCGAGCATCGGGTTGACCTCGCGCAGCTCCACCGCCCGGCGGGCGTGCGCGGGGTCGTCGTACTCCTCGTCGTGCGGTAGGAACTCGTGCAGCGGCGCGTCGAGCAGCCGCACCGTGACCGGCCGGTCGCCGACCGCCCGCAGCAGGGCCGTGAAGTCCTCGCGCTGGGCGTCGGTCAGCGCCCGCAGCGCCTGGCGGTGCGCGTCGTCGTCCTCGGCGAGCAGGAAACTGCGGACGACGGGCAACCGCTCGCCGAGGAACTGGTGCTCGGTGCGGCACAGCCCGATGCCCTCGGCGCCCAGCCGCATCGCCACCTCGGTCTCGCGGGCGGTGTCGGCGTTGGTGCGCACCCCCAGCTGCCGCTCGGAGTCGGCCCAGCCGAGCAGGCAGTCGAGCTCGGCCGGCGGCTCGGCGGGGCGGATGTCGATGGCGCCGAGGTAGACCGTGCCGCTGCGCCCGTCGACGGTGACCCGGTCGCCCTCCCGGACCGTGTGCCCGCGGGCGCTCACCGTGCCCTGCACCCGGTCGATGGACAGCTCGGTCACGCCGCAGACGGCCGGCTTGCCGGCGCCGCGGGCAACCACGGCCGCGTGCGAGGCCAGCCCGCCCGCGGTGGTCACCACCGCCGCCGACGCGACGAGGGCGGGCACGTCGCCGGGGGTCGTCTCGGTCGACACCAGGACGGCGGGCACCCCGCCGGCGGCCAGCTCCAGGGCCCGCTGCGCGCTGAGCGCCACCAGGCCCGAGGCGGCCCCGGGGGAGGCGGCGAGGCCCTCGGCCAGCTGCTGCTCCGTCCCGGTGAGCCGCAGCTGGGCGTGCAGCAGCTCCTGCACCACGGGCGGGCGCACCGAGCGCACCGCGGCCGACCGCTCGATCGTGCCGGCGTTGGCGAGGTCGACGGCGAGCCGCAGGCCGGCGCGCGGGCTGGGGTGGTCGAGCGCGGCGGCGGACAGCAGCGCCAGCTTGCCGTCGCGCAGCTCGAAGGTGACCGAGGCGACCGCGCGGAAGTGGTGCTCGAGCGTGGCCAGCGTGTGCCGGAGCAGGTCGGTGCCCTCGGGCAGCGCCGACAGCGGCTCCCCGGCACCGGCGGCCACCTTGCGGCTCACCCCGCGGTGGAAGGTGCCGTGCGGCTGCAGCGCGCCGGTCTCGGGGTCGCGGCTGCTCGCGGTGCCGTGCCCCGACCGCTCCCACGGCCCGACGTGCAGCGCCTGCACGTGCAGCGCCAGCCCGAGCTCGTCGGGCAGCTTCTGCGCCCGCCGGGCCCGCCGGCCCCGGGGTGAGTCCCACCGCTTGAGCAGCGCCCGGGCGGCCAGGGCGAGCTGCTCGGCCGGGTCGTCGGGGAACGGCGCGGTGCCCTCCTTCTCGATCAGCTCGAGCAGGGCGAGGACGCCGGCGGTGCCCTCGGCGGAGGCGAGCGCGTCGTCGACGTCGTCCGGGTCGACGTCGAGGGCGTCGACGGCGATCAGCGTGAGCACGCCGGTCCAGACCTCGTGCAGCTGCTGCTCGCGGCCGATGAGGTCGGCGATCGCGTCGGCGTTGCCCCGGTTCACGCCCAGCGCCGGCACGTCCGGGGGGAGGCCGGTCGCCGGCACCGGGGTGCTCGGCACCAGGCGGAGCAGCAGCGGGCGGTCGGTGGACCCGACGACGCGGCCGGTGAGCTCCTCGACGAGGTCGACCGCCTCGCGGGCGACGGCGACGTCGGTGAGCTCCCGCGACCGGCTGACCGGCACGGTCACCCCGGTGACGGTGGGCAGGCCGAGCGCGACCAGCCGGTCCATCTGGTCGCCGTGGACGCCGAGCTCCTCGGGGCCGAGGCCCCGGACCCGGCCCTGCCCGTAGGGGACGAGGTTCGCGACGCGCACGGGCGGGGTCGGCATCAGACCTTCTGACCGCGGACGAGCTCCGCCTCCAGCCGCTCGTCCTCGGCGCGGCTGATGCCGAGGAGCAGCAGCAGCTCCTGGTGCAGGTGCATCCACACGGTGTGGTACGAGTGCGACAGCGGCGAGGTCAGCGCGCCGGGGTCGCCGTCGTCGAGCTTCTCCAGCGCCGCGGTCAGGTCCGCGCGGTAGTGGCCGAGCCGCGGCTGGACGTCGGACATCCGCCGCAGGATCCGCCCGATCGCGTCGTCGACGTCGTCGAGGCGGTCGCGGACGCTGGCGTCGTACGCCGCGTCGGCGTGGTCGTTGGCGGAGCCGTCGGGCTTGAGCTGCCAGGCCGAGCAGACCTCGCGCAGCTCGTGGTTGACCGGCAGGAACTTCTCGAACAGCGGCCGCAGCGCGCGCTCCTCGTCACCGCCGGCGGGGAGCCGGGTGGCCTGCTGCGCGGCGGTGATGCCGTCGGCGGTCGGCATGATGAGCGGCCCCTTGGCCATGGCCAGCCCCAGGTCCACGAGCTGCTGCTGGGCGGGGGAGAGCGCCCCGCGGTGCATCCCCTGCACCACCAGCGCGACCAGCGCCTCGCGCGTGGTCTCGTCGAGGGAACGGGGGGCGGGGGCGTCGGTCATGCCTGCGGTTCCTGTCGTTCTCGGGGGAGCCGCCGCGCGTCGGTGGACAGCGGTCGTCCGGCGGCGTGTGACACACGACATAGTCACAGTTAGAGGAGACGAGGTCAAGAAACCACCGGCCTGCCCTTGCCCGGCGACGTGGCCGACTTTATGGTCACGCCACCAAGAAACAGGTCGGACCGGAGGTTGCCGTGACCGTCGCTGGACTGCGTGCCGTGGAGGCGCTCTCGGGTCGTTACGCCGAGGTCGTGGCGAGCCTGACGCCGGAGGAGTGGTCCCGGCCCAGCCGGTGCGCGGGGTGGTCGGTGCAGGACCTGGTGGCGCACACCGGGTCGAACTTCAAGGTGCTGGCCGAGCCGCCCGACCCGTCGGCCCCGGCGCCGCAGGTGGAGACCGCGGAGCAGCTCCAGGACCTGCTGGTGGAGCAGCGGCGCGGCTGGTCCGCCGAGCAGGTGGCCGCCGAGTTCCGCGACTTCCTGGGGCCGGCGCTCGGCGCCCTGAAGGCGGTGCAGGACGAGCCCGTGGCCTCGGCGCCGCTCACGCTGACCGACCTGGGCACCTACCCGATGCACGCGCTGGCCGACGCGTTCGCCTTCGACCTGTGGTGCCACTTCACCGTCGACCTGCTGGCGCCGGGCGGTCCGGTCGAGCGGCCGCGCCCCGAGCCCACCGACGACGTCCTCGGCCCGGGCATCTGGTGGATGCTCACCGGGCTGCCGCAGATGTGCCGGCCGGTCTCGCAGGTGCTCGACCGGCCGCTGGGGCTGCGGCTGACCGGACCCGGAGGAGGGGAGTGGACCCTCGTCCCGGGCGACCCGCTGACGGTCGAGGCGGGGCTGCGCGACCCGGTCGCGACGGCGACGTCGTCCGCCACCGACTTCGTGCTGTGGGGGACGACGCGGACCCCGTGGCGGGAGTCGGTGCAGGTCGAGGGCGACCGGGCCTACGCCGAGCGGGTGCTGGACCGGGTCGACGTCGTCTGACCGTCCGGCACCCGGTCGCGGACGTAGGAGCCCGGGGCGTCCTCGAGGGCCGGGTGGGCGGCCGAGCCGGGCGCGGCCGGCGCCGGGACCTCCTCGCCGGAGCGCGCCAGGACCCACTCCGCCCACGCCTCCCACCAGCTGCCGGTGCGCCGCTCGGCCGTGTCGAGCCAGGCCTGCGGGCTCGATCCGGGCGGCCCGCCGGTCCAGTAGCTGGCCTTGGGGTTGCCCGGCGGGTTGACCAGGCTCTGGATGTGGCCGGCGTTGCTGAGCACGAAGGTGCTCGGCCCGGAGAGCAGCTGCGTCGTCCGGTAGCAGCCGTCCCACGGGGTGAGGTGGTCGGTCACCGCGCCGGTGACGAACGTCGGCACGGTGATCCGGCTGAGGTGCACCGGCGTCCCGAGCACCTTGAGCGCGCCGGAGCGGACCAGCCCGTTGTCCTTGAAGATCTCGAGGAACTGCTCGTGCAGCCGGGCGGGCAGGTTCGTGCCGTCGGCGTTCCAGGCGAGGATGTCGAACGCCGGCGGGTCCTCGCCCAGGAGCCACTGGTTGACCAGGTAGTTGAAGACCAGGTCGTCGGGGCGCATCCACGTGAAGACCGCGCCCATCTGGCGGGCGCTGATCACCCCGGCCCGCCGCGAGTTGCGCCGGGCGACGTCGAGCAGCCGGGGGGCCGAGAAGGCGCCGATCGGTGCGCGGCTGTGGAAGTCGTGCAGGGTGACGGCGTAGCCGGCGCTGTGCACCCGCTCGTCCCCGGCCGCGGCGAGGTGGTTGAGCGCCGTCGTCGCGAGGATGCCGCCGGCGCAGAAGCCGAGCGTGTTGACGTCGGGGGAGCCGGTCACCTCGCGGGCGACGTCGATCGCCTCGAGGACCTCGCCGGCGTAGGTGTCGAGGTCCCAGTCGGCCTGCTCCTTCGTGGGGTTGCGCCAGCTGACCAGGAACACCTGCAGCCCCCGGCTGACCGCGTACTCGACGAAGCTGCGGCCCGGGCGCAGGTCGAGGAAGTAGAAGCGGCCGATCGGCGGCGGCACGACGAGCAGCGGGCGCTGCCGGACGTCGGGCGTCGACGGGTCGTACTGGATCACCTCGGCGACCGGGCTGCGGTACACCACGGCGCCCGGGGTGAGCGCCAGGTCGGTGCCGACGGTGAACGCGGACCGGTCCACCTGGGACGGCAGGCCGCCGTTGCGGCGCAGGTCGGTGAGCAGGTTGCCCAAGCCGCGGCGCAGGCTGGCGCCCCCGGTGTCGAACGCGCGCTTGAGGGCGGCGGGGTTGCCCAGGAGCGTGTTGGTGGGGGCCATCGCGCTGGTCAGCGCGTTGACCACGAACCGGACCTGCTCCACCTCGCGCCAGTCGGCACCCGCGGTCTCGAACTCGTCGACCAGGCGCCCGAGCGACCCGGTGACGGCGAGGTACTCCTGGAGCAGCCGCCGGTACGCCGGGTTCGCCGTCCAGGCCGGGTCGGCGAACCGCCGGTCCTTGGGCGCGGGCGCGAAGTCGTCGGTGCCGCGGAGGATGCGCACCGTGTCCCGGCCGAGGCGGACGGTCTCCCGGGCGAGCGGCCGGGGCTGGGCGAGGGCGGCGAGCAGGCCGCGGGCGAGGCCGCGCGGGGAGGGGAGACCGACGGGTTCGGCCCCTTCCACCGAGGCCAGCGCCTCCGCCTCGCTCTGCGGGACCTGGTCCGATTGCCGCTGCTCGGTGGTCGTCATGCCGGCTCCCTCGGTGTGAGCTGCATCACTTCTGCCCCGACCCTAGGGGGTGCGCGGCCGGGTGGCACGGGGAGAGGCCTGGTGTGCGGCGCGGGGCCCGACCACCATGGGGCGATGCCCTTCGACGTCGACCGGCTGCTGCGCCTGTGGACCGTGCCGATCCCCGACGACGACGCCGCCGAGGCCGCGTTCCGCGAGCTCTACTTCGACCCGGTCTCCGTCAACGGCGAGCCCGTGGGGACGCTCGAGCTGCTGGCGCGGGCGCGAGGGCTGCAGGCGGCGCTGGAGTGGCCGACGATCCGGGTGCTGTCGGTCGTCGACGGGGGCCGGCAGGTGACCGTGGTGTTCCGGTTGCGGGGCCGGCAGGTGGGCACGCTGCAGACCTCGGTCGGGCCGGTGCCGCCCACCGGCGGCGTCGTGGAGCTGCGCACCATCGACGTCCTCACCGTCGACCGCGACCGGGTCCGGGAGGTCTGGACGGTCGCCAACGAGCTGGGCGCGCTCGCGGCCGTCGACGCCGTCTGGCTCCCCGGCGGGCACCAGTCGAACGGGGTGCCGGCCGACTACAAGCCGTGGGAGCACGCCGAGAGCGAGGGCCTGCACCACCACTGAGCCGGTCGGCGTCGACGCCCTCGTGCGCACCGGTGCGGTGTCCGGGGTGCGGGACGCCGCCCGCGTGCGTTCGAGTGCGCTACGAGCGCGTCAGCCGGTCGACCGGTGGCCCGGAGTGCCGGGCGGCGAAGACGGCCAGCTCCACCGCGCTCAGGTGGCAGCCGCCCGGGCAGTCGCACCCGACGGGCCGCCTCCCGAGCCAGCCGACGGCCGCCGGCCGCCGGCAGTTCGGGCAGTCCTCCCAGGTGACCCGCTCGCTCGGTTCCATCGCTACGGCTCCCGATCCCGCGCGCCGAGCGCGCGGAGACGGGAGGGGACCCGGCCGTGCGTTTCCAACCAGGACCCCTCGGACCGGGCGTCCTTAGCCCGGAGGGCCCGTCGGAAACGCTGCGTCGGAGAACGGCTTGTTCCGGCTCGCCCCCGCACCGGATCTGCGGCCCGTCCGGAGGGTGAGAAGCCTAGACGCCGGCGAGCCGCTCCAGGCCGTCGAGGACCAGGTCGAGGCCGAAGGCGAACTCCTCGGCGTAGTCGTAGCCGGGCTGCATGACGCGCTCGACGGTGAACTCGTGGAGGTGCGGGAACTCGTCGACCGGGAACTGTGCGAGCATCACCTGCGCCAGCTCGGCGGTCTGCTCCGGGGTGTCGAAGGGCAGCTGCCGCTCCTGCAGGCAGAAGCCGTAGACGTAGCTGTCGATCGCCGAGAAGGCGTGCCCGGCCAGGGCGACGGAGAAGCCGGCGCCGCGCAGCACGCCCAGGACGGCGTCGTGCGCCCGCAGCGTGGCCGCGCCCGGGTGGACCCGCGACTCCAAGAGCCCGTTGGCCCACCGGTGCCGGGTCAGCGCCGCGCGGACGGAGAACGCCCGCTGCCGCATCGCCGTCCGCCAGTCGACGCCGGTGGGCAGCTCCACCTCGCCGAACACCACGTCGACCATGCCGTCGAGCAGGTCCTCCTTGTTGCGCACGTGGTGGTACAGCGACATCGCCTCCACCCCGAGCGCCTGCCCGAGCCTGCGCATCGACAGCGACTCCAGCCCGCTCTCGTCGGCGAGGGCGACGGCGGTGCGCAGCACGGCGTCTCGGGTCAGCGGCACGTTGACAACCTTACGATGTAAGCATCAGACTTACGCCGTAAGTCACCCGACGACGGGAGGAGCGCCATGACCGCCACGCTGGGCACGACGATGACCGCGGTGGTGCAGAGCCGGTACGGAGCGGACCCGGACGCGGTGCTGGGTCTCGGCGAGGTCGCCGTCCCGTCGCCCGAGGACGGCGAGGTGCTGGTGCGGGTGCACGCCTCGAGCGTCGACCGCGGCACCTGGCACGTGATGGCCGGCGAGCCCTACGCGATCCGGCTGGCCGGGTTCGGCGTGCGCCGGCCGAAGCACGCCAACCCCGGCCGGAACCTGGCCGGCACGGTCGTCGCCGTCGGGGCGGGGGTCTCGGGGCTCGCGCCGGGTGACGAGGTCTGGGGCACCGGGACGGCGACCTTCGCCGAGTACGCGCTGGCCCGGCCGGGGAGGCTGGCCCGCAGGCCGGCGGGCCTCTCGTCCGCCGAGGCCGCCGCCGTCCCGGTGTCGGGCGTGACCGCGCTGCAGGCGGTGCGCGACCACGGCCGGGTGCAGGCGGGGGAGCGGGTCCTCGTGGTCGGCGCGTCGGGCGGGGTGGGCAGCTTCGCCGTCCAGATCGCCGCAGCCGCCGGTGCGGAGGTGACCGGGACGGCGCGGACGGCGAAGCTCGACCTGGTGCGCTCGCTCGGCGCGGCGCACGTCGTCGACCACACCCGCGAGGGGCTGGGCGAGGGCTACGACGTCGTCCTGGACACCGGCGGCAACCGCCCGCTGGCCGAGCTGCGCCGGCTGCTCACGCCGCGGGGCCGGCTGGTCGTCGTGGGCGGGGAGGACGCCGGCCGGTGGCTCGGCGTCCGCCGGCAGCTGCGGGCGACGGCGCTGAGCCCGTTCGTGGGCCAGCGGATGAGCACGTTCGTCGCCTCGGAGAACGCCGCCGACCTCGACGCCCTGCGCGAGCTGGTCGAGTCGGGCGCCGTCCGGCCCGCGGTCGACCGCAGCTACCCGCTGGCGGAGACGGCGGCCGCGGTCCGCCGGCTGCTGGACGGGGAGGTCGCGGGCAAGGTCGTCGTCACGATCGGGTGAGCCCGCCGCCGTCCGCGACCGGCCTACCATGCCCGGCGTGCGTCCGTTCCTGCTGCTCGCGACGCGCGCCGAGGACGAGGCCGCGGACGACGAGTACGCCGCCTTCCTGCGGTTCTCCGGCCTGCCGCCCGAGCAGCTGCACCGGGTCCGCCTGGAGGCCGCGCCCCTGCCCCACCTCGACCTCGGCGACTACGCCGGGATCATGCTCGGCGGCAGCCCGTTCAACACGACGGACCCGGCCGACCGGAAGTCGGCGGTGCAGCGGCGGGTCGAGGGCGAGCTGCGCCGGCTGCTCGACGAGGTGGTCGCCCGGGACTTCCCGTTCTTCGGCGCCTGCTACGGCGTCGGGACGATCGGCGCGCACCAGGGCGGCGTGGTCGACCGCACGTACTCCGAGCCGCTGTCCTGCGTCTCGATCGAGCTGACCGCCGAGGGCCAGGCCGATCCGCTGCTCGCCGGGGTGCCGGAGCGGTTCGAGGCCTTCGTCGGGCACAAGGAGGCGTGCTCGGTGCTGCCGCCGTCGGCGGTGCTGCTGGCGACGTCGGCCGCCTGCCCGGTGCAGATGTTCCGGGTCGGCGCGAACGTGTACGCCACCCAGTTCCACCCCGAGCTCGACGCCCCCGGCATCTGCAGGCGGGCGCGGGTCTACCAGCACTACGGCTACTTCCCGCCCGACGAGCTCGAGCAGCTCGTCGCCCGCCTCTCGCTCGGCGTGGTCACCGAGCCCGGCCGCCTGCTGAAGAACTTCGTCGCCCGCTACGCCTGAGGCCGGGGAGGCGCCGCGCCGTCAGCCGACCTCGAAGAAGTCGAAGGTGACCGACCGCGGCTGCCGCGTTCCGACGCCGACGAACACCCGGGTGGTGAGGCGGACCAGCCGGGGCGCGGCCGTCTCGAACCGCGGCGTGCTGCGGAAGTAGATCCGTGCCGGGTCGACCGGCTCGTCGCGGCGCAGCCGGGCGATGTCCTCGGCCGACCCGGTGCGCAGGCCGACGTTGTGCACGGTGACCAGCTCGCCCGCGTCGCTCTCCAGCACGTACCGCGCCTCGACCTCGGTCTCGGTCTCGGTGCGGATCAGCTGGAAGTCGGCGCCGCCGGGCAGCACCCGGCCGTCGAACAGGCCGGACACGGTGCCGCCGGTGATCGGGACGACCCGGCGCAGCCCGGCCGGGGTCGGGCCGACCTCGAGCGGTGCGGCGACCTCGACCTCGAGGTGCAGGATGTGGGTGAGTCGCGGGGCCTCAGGCACGCACGAAATCCAGGGGCACCGACCGGGTGCCCCACTCGGCCCAGATCGCCATCTCCGGCTCACCGGCCAGCCGGAAGCCGGCGCTGCGCGCCAGCGCCTCCTCCAGCGTGATCGTCATCATCATGCGGGCCAGCGGGGCGCCGGGACAGCTGTGCGTGCCGCGGCCGAAGGAGATGTGCTGGCCGATGTTGGGCCGGTTGAGCACGAACTCCTCGCCGCGGGGGAAGACCCGCTCGTCGCGGTTGGCCGAGGTGTAGACCAGGGCGATCGGGTCGTCCTTGCGGATCAGCTGGCCGGAGAGGACGACGTCCTCCCGTGCCGTGCGGGCCATGCCCCGGTACGGCGAGTAGAGCCGCAGGAACTCCTCGACGGCGGCGGGGACGAGGGCCGGGTCCCTGCGCAGCCGGTCCTGCAGCGCGGGGTCGCGGGACAGGTGGACGAACATGTTCCCGGTGAACACGCTGGGCGCCACCATGCCGGTGACGATCAGCTGGCGGACGCAGCCGAGCACCATGTCGGCGGGCAGCGGCGCGCCCTCGTACTCGGCCGCCAGGAGGGCTGCGGTGAGGTCGTCGGCGGGGTCGTAGCCGCCCGCCCTGCGCTCGTCGATGATGTCCTGCGCGATCTCGTACAGCCGCCGGCTGAGCTTCTTCACGACCTCGTGGTCGAGCACCTGGATCGCGTCGACGTAGGTGCCGCTGACCTTCTTGATCTCCTCGGACGTCTCGACCGAGAGGTTGAAGAAGTGCGCGAAGACGTGCGCGGGGAACTTGTGCGCGTACTGCTTGCAGACGTCGACCCAGCGGGCGTCGAGGAGGGGCTCGAGCAGGTCGACCGCGACCGCGCGGACCTGCGGCTCCATCGCCCGCATCTTGGGCGGGGTGAAGAACGAGTTGATGACCCGCCGGTAGGCCATGTGCTCCGGCGGGTCGAGGTGCAGCGGGGGCCGGACGCCGGTGAAGGCGAACTTGGGGATCGCGTTCTGCTTCGACGTCGTGAAGTGCTCGATGTCGGTGATGACCTCCAGCACCTCGTCGTAGCCGAGCGCCGCCCAGAACCCGCCGTACTCCTGGCTGCGGGCGATCGGGCAGCGGGGCCGGAGGTCGGCGAACTCCTCGTGGGCGCTGGTGAACGTCTCGCCCGGCCGCACCGGGTCGAAGTCGTGGTCCGCCCGGCGGGCGTCGTCCGCGGTCATGGGCAGCAGTGAACCCGACCGCCGACAATTTCGCCAGTCTGTTGACGGGCGTCGATGATTCGGCAAACATGTGCCAGAGTTCGACGGCGTGACCCCGGTCACCGCTCCGGAACGCCGGTGGATCGCCTCCCGCACGGCGAAGCAGCTCGCACGACGCGCACAGAGAGACAGGCCGACGCGATGACGCCCGACACGCCCACCGCTTCCTCGACGCCGGTCGTGGAGGTGACCAACCTCGTCAAGCGCTTCCGCCGGGAGAGCGGCGCGGTGGTCAACGCCATCGACGACGTGACCTTCGACGTGGCGGCGGGCGACTTCGTCGTCCTGCTGGGCCCCAGCGGCTGCGGCAAGACGACGCTGCTGCGCGCCATCGCCGGCCTCGAGACGCCCGACTCCGGCGCCATCACGATCGGCGGGCGCGCGGTCTACTCCTCGGCCGACCGGGTGGACGTGCCGCCGGAGCGCCGCGACATCAGCATGATCTTCCAGTCCTACGCGCTGTGGCCGCACATGACGGCGTTCAAGAACGTCGCCTACCCGCTGCAGAGCCGGCGCGGCCGCAAGCCGGCCAAGGACGAGATCGCCCGCCGGGTCCGGCAGGCGCTGGAGCTGGTCGGGGTCGGCGACCTCGAGCGGCAGTACCCCGGCCAGATGAGCGGCGGCCAGCAGCAGCGCATCGCCCTGGCCCGGGCGCTGGTCAGCAACGACGAGCTGGTGCTCTTCGACGAGCCGCTGTCCAACGTCGACGCCAAGGTCCGCGAGCAGCTGCGCTTCGAGCTGGTCTCGATGCAGCGGGAGCTCGGCTTCTCGGCCCTGTTCGTCACCCACGACCAGACCGAGGCCATGGAGCTCGCGCACCGGATCGCCGTGCTCGACAGCGGCCGGATCGCCCAGTTCGGCACGCCGCAGGAGATCTACCACCGCCCGGCCACCCGCTACGTCGCCAAGTTCATCGGCGCGATCAACGAGGTCGTCGGCACCGTCGCCGCCGTCGACGGCGACGGCGTGGTCGTCGACTCGGCCTACGGCAGGTTCGTGGGGAGGACGCCCGGCCGGCGCTTCTCCGTCGGGGACCGGGTGGCCGCCATGTGGCGGCCCGAGCGTGGGCTGCTCACCCGCGAGGAGCCGCAGACGGTGAACCGGTGGCCCGGCCGGGTCAAGGCACCGCTGTTCGTCGGCTCGCACACCGAGTACGTGGTCAGCGTCGGGCAGTCGGAGACCGACGTCCGCCTGTGGAGCCCGCGCTCGGACCTGGTCGCCGCCGGGTCGGCGGCCTGGGTCTCGGTGGACGCCGACGACGTCCTGGTGCTGCCCGTCGACGAGCCGGCCGAGCCGCCCGCCGCCGATCCCGCGGCCGCGCCGTCCGCCCCCGCGATGGTGCCGGCGTCGTGAGCACCGCCCTCCTCGACCGTCCCCGCCCGGACAGCACGCAGAGCCCGGCGCCCGCCCGGGCCCGCCGCCGCCTGCGGCTGCCCGGCCCGTTCGACGCCGTCACCCTGCTGATCGCCGCGGTGCTCATCGGCATCGTCGTCGTCCCGCTGGGCCGGGTGCTGGTCCGGCTGTTCTGGGTCGACGGGTCGCTCACCCTCGACCCCGTCCGACGCACCCTCGCCGTCCCCGACCTGGGCAAGCTGCTGCTCGACACGCTGGTCCTGGTGCTGGCCAGCGCGCTGCTCGCGTTCGTCATCGGCGTCGCGCTGGCCTGGCTCAACGAGCGCACCAACGCCCGCATGGGGCTGCTCACCGACGCCCTGCCGCTGCTGCCGTTCCTGCTGCCGCCGGTGGCCGGCGCCGTCGGCTGGACGATGCTGCTCTCCCCGCGGGCCGGGCTGCTCAACAGCTGGATCCGCGACTTCCTCGCCCTCTTCGGCGTGGACATGCGCGAGGGCCCGCTGGACATCAACTCCTGGTACGGGCTGATCATGGTGATGGCGTTCTACGCCGTCCCGTTCGTCTTCATGAACGCCTCGGCCGGGCTGCGCAACCTCGACCCGGCGCTGGAGGAGGCCTCGCGGCTGTCGGGCTCCGGCACGTTCCGCACGCTGCGCAAGGTGACCCTGCCGGCGGTCGCGCCGAGCCTCGGCGCCGGCTTCCTGCTGGCCGTCTGGTTCGGCGTCGGCATGTTCTCGATCCCGGCGATCATCGGCACGCCCGCCGACATCGACGTGATCTCCGTGCGCATCGTCGAGCTGCTGACCTTCACCTTCCCGCCGCAGACCGACGTCGCGATCGGCCTGTCGGGCTTCGTCGTCCTCTTCGTCGGCCTGGCCTACTGGCTGCAGCTGCGCATCCTGCGCCGCGGCCGGTACGCCACGGTGGCCGGCAAGGGCGCTCGCGCGAAGACGATCGACCTGGGCGCGTGGAAGTGGCCGGCCCGGCTGCTCGTCCTCGGCTACGTCGTCGTGTCGACGATCCTGCCGATCGTCGCCCTCGTCCTGGTCTCGCTGAACGGGTTCTGGACGCCGAACATCGCCTGGGACAACCTCAGCTTCGCCGCCGTCTCCGAGGCGGTGTTCCAGGACGCGACCACGCTCGAGGCGCTCGGCAACAGCCTGGGGCTGGGGCTGGTCGGCGGCCTGATCGGCATGGCCGGCGCGGCGATGATCGCGCTCTACGTCTCGCGCAAGCGCACCGCGCTGGCCAAGGGCATCGACGTGGCGGTCAAGCTGCCGGCCGCGATCTCGAACATGGTCATCGCCGTGGGCATCCTGCTGCTGCTCGCCGGCGCCCCGTTCCACCTCACCGGCACGCTGCTGATCCTGCTGATCGGATACCTCGCGCTGTACCTGCCGCAGGCCTCGATCGCCGCCGACGCGGCGGTCAGCGGGGTCGGCAAGGAGCTGCCGGAGGCCTCGGCCATCTCGGGGGCGCGGCCGTTCCGCACCTTCCGCAAGGTGTACGTGCCGCTGATGATCCCGGGGCTGGTGGCGGGGTGGGCGCTGCTGTTCATCCGCATCGTCGGCGACCTCACCGCCTCGGCGATCCTGGCCGGCACCGCGAACCCGGTGGTCGGGTTCCGCATCCTCGAGGTGTTCACCAGCGGGTCGTTCGCCCTGCTGGCCTCGCTGTCGACGGTGCTGGTGCTCATCACGGGCACCGTGCTCGTCGTCGTCCTCGCCTACACCCGGCGCAAGTCGAAGCTGGGCGTCAGCGCCCGGGTCGGCGGGGTGTGATGGCCAGCCCGGCGCCGGACGACCTCTTCGCCCCCGACCCCGGCCTGCGGCCGGAGAGCCTGCTGCTCACCTTCTTCGGCGCGCACGTGCTCGGCCGCCCGCTGATGGTCGCCTCGTCGAGCGTCCTGGACGTGATGGACCGGGTCGGCGTCTCGCCGCACGCCACCCGCTCGGCGCTGGCCCGCATGGTGAAGAAGGACCTGCTGGTCAGCGAGCGGCAGGGGCGGCCGGTCTACTTCGGCCTGACCCCGCGGTCGGCGGAGGTGCTCAACGACGGGGCCGTGCGCATCTGGCGCAGCGGCGCGGTCAACCGGCACTGGGACGGCCGGTGGACGCTGCTGAGCTTCTCGCTGCCCGAGTCGTGGCAGCGGCAGCGGCACGAGCTGCGGTCGCGGCTGCTGTGGGCCGGCTTCGGGCCGTTGCAGGGCGGGCTGTGGGTCGCGCCCGCGACGGTCGACGTCGAGCGCCTGCTCGACGGGCTCGAGGCGGCCCGCCACGTGCGCGCCTTCCTCGCCTCCCCGGCGACCGGCACCGACGTCGCCGCCATGGTGTCCGACGCGTGGGACCTGCCGCAGCTGGCCGAGCGCTACGAGACCTTCATCGAGCGGTGGGACGGCGGCGCCGCCCACCGGGCCCACACCGACCCGCTGGGCCGCCAGCTGGCCCTGCAGGCCGAGTGGCTGCGCGCGATCCGCACCGATCCGCGGCTGCCGGTCGAGCTGCTGCCCGCGCCGTGGCCGGCCGAGCGCGCCCAGGAGCTGTTCCACCGGCTGCACGCCGAGGTGGAGGTGCGCGCCCGGGCCACCGCTGCCGAGCTGCTGCAGACGATCCCGGTGCCGGCCCGGTGAGCGACTTCGACCCGCTGGCGTCGGACGCGCCGGACGACGCGCTGGCCACCTACGCGCAGCTGCGGGCGACCTGCCCGGTGGCGCACACCGACGCCTACGGCGGCTTCTGGGCGCTCACCCGGTACGCCGACGTCGCGGCCGCCGCGTCCGACTCCCGCACCTTCATCTCGAGCGTGCGCGCCGTCGTCCCGAGCGACCCGCGGGGGCTGCGCCGTCCGCCGCTGAACTTCGACGCCCCGGCGCACACCCCCTACCGCAAGGCGCTCGACCGCACCCTGCAGCGGACGCGGATCGCCAGGCTCGAGCCGCGGCTGCGGGAGCACGCCGCCCGCGCGCTGGCGCCGCTGGTGGCGCGCGGCTCCGGCGACGTCGCCCAGGAGTTCGGCGCCCGGTTCCCGGCGTGGGTCACCACCGAGTGGCTGAACCTGCCCGACGACGTCGCCCCGCAGCTGGCCGACACCGCGACCGCCTGGGTCCGCGCCTGGCGGCGGATGGACGGCCCGGTCGTGAACGAGATGAGCGAGCGCATGTACGGCATCGCCCGCGACCTGGTGCGCGCCCGGCGCGAGGCGCCGCTGCCGGTCGAGGAGGACCCGGCCAGCTCGCTGCTCGCCGAGCGCGTCGACGGGCAACCGCTGGACGAGGAGCACCTGGTCGGCGCGCTGCGGCAGAGCCTGGTCGTCGGCATGGTCGCCCCGCCGATCCTGCTCGGCTCGATCTGCGTGCACCTCTCCCGCGACCAGGAGCTGCAGGCCCGGCTGCGCGCGCACCCCGAGCTGGTGCCCGCCGCGGTCGAGGAGTTCCTGCGCCTCCACACCCCGTACCGCGGGTTCGCCCGGACGGTGGCGCACGACGTCGAGCTGCACGGCCGCCGGATCCGGCCCGCCGAGCCGGTGACCCTGGTCTACGCGTCGGCCAACCGCGACGCCGAGCAGTTCCCCGACCCCGACGCGTTCGTGCTCGACCGGCCGAACATCGCCACCCACCTCGCCTTCGGCCGTGGCCGGCACCGCTGCGCCGGCATGCCGCTGGCCCGCCTGATGGTGCTGATCGCGCTGCAGGAGCTGCTCGCGGCCACCGCCGGGTTCGAGGTCGACGGACCCCTGGAGGGCGCCCGGATGCCCGAGATCGGCTACGTGTCGGTGCCGCTGCGGATCACGGGGGTGCGCTCGTGACCGAGCGCCCGCTGTCGGGGATGGTCGTGGTCGACCTGACCAACGCCCTCGCCGGCCCGTACGCCACGCTGCTGCTCGCCGGCCTCGGCGCCCGGGTGGTCAAGGTGGAGAACCCGCACCGCGGCGGCGACCCGGCGCGCGACAACTCGCCGTACGTCACCGGTGAGGGTCTCGCGGTGCGCCGCAGCGCGCCGGAGGACATGTCGGTCTCGATGCTGGTCCGCGGCCGCGGCAAGGAGAGCATCACCCTCGACCTGCGCGACGAGCGGGGCCGCGAGGTGCTCGCCGACCTCGTGCGCCGGGCCGACATCCTCGTGGAGAACTACAGCGCCGGCGTGACCGCGCGGCTCGGCATCGACGCGGCCTGGGCGCACGCGCTCAACCCGCGGCTGGTCTACACCTCGATCAGCGGCTTCGGCGCCGACGGCGGCCCCGGGACCGGCAAGGCGATGGACACGATCGTCCAGGCGATGTCGGGCGTGATGATGACGTCGGGCGCGCCGGGGGAGCCGCCGGTCCGCCTCGGCCTGCCGATCGCCGACCTGCTGGCGCCGCTGTACGCGGTGATCGGCACGGTCTCCGCCGTGCTGCAGGCGCAGCGCACCGGCGCCGGGCAGCACGTCGACGTCTCGATGCTCGGCGCGCTCACCTCGCTGGTCGCCTGCGAGCCGTTCGACGCCTTCGAGCAGATCGGCCTGCCGCTGCGCACCGGCGCCACCGTGCCGCGGCTCGCGCCGTTCGGCACGTTCCAGGCCGCGGACGGCTGGTTCGCGCTCTGCGCGCCGGTCGACCCGTTCGCGCACGGCGTGCTGCGGGCGATCGGCCGCCCCGATCTGGTGGACGACGAGCGGTTCGCCGGCCGCGACGGCCGGGTGGCGCACGCCGACGAGCTGCACGCGCTGATCTCCGACTGGGCGGCCGGCCGGCCGGTGGCCGAGGCGGTCGCCGTCCTCGACGCGCACGGGGCCCCGGCCGCGGAGGTGCGCGACCCCAGCGCCGCGGTCCGCGACCCGCTGGTCCTGTCCCGCGGCGAGGTGGTCCGGCTGGACGGCGGCGCCGACCTGTACGGCACCGGCGTCCCGATCGTCTTCTCCGGCGAGCCCACCACGCTCGACGGGCCGGCGCCGCGGCTGGGCGAGCACTCCCGGTCGGTGCTGCGCGAGCTGTGCGGCTACGACGAGGAGCGCATCGACGCCCTGGTCGCGGCGGGGGTGGTCTGAGTGGCCGCGGTCGAGCGCCTCGCCGAGCTCTACGCCGCCCGGCCCGAGCACGTGCGCGCCCTCGGCCGGCCGGTGGTCGGCGTCGTCGGGGCCGACGTGCCGGCCGAGCTGGTGGAGGCCGCCGGGGCGGTCGCCTACCGCCTGCACGGCTCGCCGAACCTGGTCTCCGACGAGGCCCGCGAGGTCCTCGGTAACGCCCTGGACCCGGTCGCGCACGCGGTGCTCACCCGGTTGCTCGACGGCTCGCTGGCCTTCCTCACCGGGCTGGTCGTCTCCCGCGACTCCCAGTCCTCGCTGCAGCTGTTCTACGCGCTGCGCGAGCTGCGCCGGCTGGAGCCGCACCGGCCGCTCCCGCCGGTCGTGCTGCTCGACCTGCTGCACCTGCCGACGGCGCACACCGCCCGCTACGACGAGGTGCGGCTGCGGCAGCTGGCGGGGACGCTCGCCGGCTGGACCGGGACCGCGCCGACGCCGGCACGGCTGGCCGCCGCCGTCGCCGCCGCAGCGCGCGTCCGCGGCCTGCTGCGCGACCTGCGCCCGCGCGTCCCCGGCACGACGGCGCTGCACGCCGTCGGTGTCGCGAGCGCGCTGCCGGCCGCCGACGTCGTCCCGCTGCTCGAGCAGGTGCTCGCCGAGGCGGACCAGGTGCCCGGCGGACGGCGGGTCTTCCTCACCGGCAGCGGCCAGGACACCGACGAGCTGTACCGGGCGCTGGAGGAGGAGCTCGGCTGCCTGGTAATGGGGGAGGACCACGACTGGGGCGCGCTCGCCCTGCCCGCCGACCCGCCGGCTGCGGACCTCGGCGCCCTCGCGCTCGCCTACCGCGACCGCGGACCGGCCGCCCCGACGGCGTCGATCGGCCGCCGGGCCGCGGCGACGGCCGAGCGCGTCCGGGACGCCGGCGCCGACCTGCTGCTCGCCGTCGTCCGCGAGCACGACGAGGCGCCCGCGTGGGACTTCCCGGCCCAGGCCGCCGCGGTCGACGTCCCGGCCGTGCTGCTCGCCCGGCAGCCCTACCGGGTGGACGCCGACGCGCTGCGGGCCGCCGTCGCCGTCCCCGCGGGGAGCCGGTCGTGACCCGGCTCGGCGCGGCGGCGGCCGCCACGGCGTACCAGAAGGAGTGGTTCGCCGGGATCCGGGCGCGGGTCGCCGCCGGCGAGCCGCTCGCCCTGGTCAACGCCGACGCCCCGCAGGAGCTGCTGCGGGCGATGGACATCCCGTACGTGGTCAACCAGTGGTGGGCCTCGGTGGTCGCGGCCAAGCAGCGGGCGGACGACGCCCTGCAGGTCCTCCGCGACCGCGGCTACCCCGACTACAGCCGCCAGTACGACGCGATCTCGCTCGGGTCGCACTCCCTCGAGGACGCGCCCTGGGGCGGCCTGCCGCAGCCGACGGTGGTCATCGCCGAGAACAGCGGTGACGCGGCGCGCAAGGTCTTCGACCTGTGGGCCGAGCTGCCCGGCACCGACTTCTACCCCCTGGAGCGGTCCTCGGCCGTCGAGGCGCCGCCGCGGTGGTGGGAGCTGGTGCCGCACCGCTGGGAGGAGGCGTTCGGGCCGGAGCGGATCGACCTGCTCGCCGGCGAGATCACCGACCTGGCCGGCTGGCTGACCGAGCGCACCGGACGGGTCCTCGACCTCGACCGGCTGCGCGCGGTCATGGACCTGGTCAACGAGCAGGCCGAGTGGAACCGCCGCACCCGCGACCTGATCGCCGCTGCCCGGCCCACTCCGGTGCGGGTGGGCGACACGATCCCGGCGGTCATGGTGCCGCAGTGGCACCGCGGCACCGAGTGGGGCCGCGACGCCGCCCGCCGCCTCTACGAGGAGGTGGCCGGGCTCGTCGAGTCGGGCACCGCCGTCGTGCCCGACGAGCGGCTGCGGCTGATGTGGCTCGGCCGCGGTCTCTGGTACGACCTCGGCCTCTACCGCCGGTTCGAGGAGCGCTACGGCGCGGTCTTCGTCTGGTCGATGTACCTGGCGATCGCCGCCGACGGCTACCTGCGCTACGGCCCCGACCCGGTGCGCGCGCTGGCCGGCCGGTTCGCCGGGCTCACCGACCAGCTCTACACCCCGCCGTGGAGCACCGACTGGTACGTGAAGGAGGCGCGGGCGCACGGCGTCGACGGCGTCGTCCACCTGGTCGCCGACGACGTCCCGGGCAGCTGGTTCACCACCCGGGCGCTCGAGGACGCCGGCATCCCCGTCCTCGAGATCCACGCCAGCAACGCCGACCCCCGCACCGGCGGCCCCGAGCGCATCGACGCGGCCGTCAGCGACTTCATCGAGCGCCGGCTCGCCGTCCCGGGAGGGAGGCCGCCCCTGCAGGCCGACGTCCGCACCCGATGACGACCCGCACCACCACCACTCGCCAGACCCCGCGCCGACGCGGGACGAGAAAGGACACGTTGATGCGCAGCAAGAAGAGCATCGGAGCTCTCGGTGCAGGGCTCGCCCTCACCATGGCCCTCACCGCCTGCGGGGGCGGCGGGGACGACGGCGGTGGCGAGGAGGTGGCCGCGCCCACGCTGGAGAACTCCGAGGAGCTCGACGCCCTCGTCTCGGCCGCCCAGGAGGAGGGCTGCCTGACCGTCTACGGGACCGTGGACGAGACGATCCTGCAGTCGGTCACCGACGCGTTCACCGAGCAGTACGACATCCCCGTCTCGTTCGTCCGGCTGGTGTCGGCGGACCTGAGCCAGCGCTTCTCCACCGAGGCGCAGGCCGGGGCCACGGTCGCCGACGCCATCCTGCTCACCTCGTCGCCGTTCTACGGCGAGGCGCTGGGCAACGGCTGGCTGCAGCCGGTGAACGAGGCGGGGCTGCCGGCGTTCCCCGGCGAGTTCCCCGAGGAGTACACGGCCGACGACGGCGCGACGCCGATCGTGCAGCTGGTGCCGACGACGCTGGTGTACAACACCGACCTGGTCAGCGAGGCGCCGGACTCGTGGGAGTTCTACGCCGACCCGGCCAACAAGGGCGAGCTGCTGTTCGCCGAGCCCGCCTCCTCGCCGGCGAACCTCTCCTTCTGGCAGCTGATGCGCGAGGAGTACGGCGACGACTTCCTCGAGGCCGTCGCCGCGAACGAGCCGCGCTGGTACAACTCCGCCGTCCCGGCCACCCAGGGCGTCGCGGCGGGCGAGGGCGCCGTCGGCTTCCCGGGCGTCGCCGCCATCGTGGCGGGCCTGCAGGAGACGAACGCCCCCGTGGACGCGGCGGTGCTGAGCCCCACCACCGGCCCGGAGATCGGCCTCGGCCTCGCCGCCGAGAGCCCGTGCCCGAACGCCGGGAAGCTCTTCGCCAACTACCTGCTGTCGGAGGAGGGCAACACCTACTTCAACGAGGTCTCCGACGCCATCTCGCCGTTCGGCGAGGACGCGGCCGACTTCGTCCGCCCGACCCCGGTGCCCGAGGCCGAGGCGGCCGAGATCAGCGCCCTGCTCGGCGCCCCCTGATCGGCGGGGGGGGGGGGGGGGGCGGGGGGGGGGCGGGGCGGCCCCCCGCCCCCCGCGCCCCCGCGCCCCGCGCCGCGCCCCCGCCGCCCCCCG
>NZ_JBJGZV010000028.1:0-68084 GCF_054050715.1 Blastococcus sp. SYSU D00669 | reverse complement strand
GGGGGGGGGGGGGGGGCGGGCCGGAGGTGGTGGTGGTGTGGTGGGGGGGGTGGGGGGGGGGGGGGGGGGGGGGGCGGGCCGCCCCCGGGGCCAGGGCGACGAACGCCGCCGCCACCAGGACCACCACGGGGGCGGTGCGTACGGCGATCGGCACTCTCACGGCGACATCCATTCCGGCTCGGGACCCCCGGACCGCGCCCGCTGCTGGGCACGGACCCGCGCCCGGCCAGCCTTCTGACGCGCGCCCACCGCGTCACCCGCCAGGTGCATGACGCGGTGTCGTCCATCGGTCGTAGGCACCGCCGCCGGCTCTCAGCCGGACCACTCGACGTGCAGGACCGGGGCGCGGGCCGTGCCCCGCTCGAACGCGGCGGCCGTGCGGGTGCCGCTGCCCGTGACGACCAGGACGACGGGGTTGCCGCTCTGCCAGCCGGCGCGGCTGACGATCTCCTGCAGCACCGCGGTCAGGTCCGGCGTGCGCTGGTCGGTGCCGCGCGCGCCGACGGTCGGCCAGGCCGCGGGCGTCCACGCGACGGTCGCCGTCGTCCGGGGCCGGGACGAGATGTTCTTGGAGACGTTGGCGAACGCCGGTGCGGCGTCCGCGGCCTGACCGGCGATGGTCAGGGCGGTGGCGCCCGACGCGGCCTCGTCGACCGAGAACTGCACGTACGCGGCGGTGATCGTCGCTCCCGGGGGTACGGCGACCCCGGCGAAGCGCAGCCCGACGGTCTGCACCGTGGTGCCGTCCGCGACCAGCTCGAGGTCGGTGCCGGTCAGGGACACGCTCGCCGACCGTTCCTCGGCGTCGTCCGTCCCCGCCGCCACGGGCAGGTCCAGGACGCCCGGGGGTGGCGCGGTGACCGTGACGGTGACGTCGTCGGAGGCCTGGAGTTCCCCGTCGTCGGCGGTCAGGCGGAGCACGTAGGCACCGGGCGCCGAGAAGGTCGCCGTCGTCGCCTCCGCCGTCGTGTCGTCGAAGACGACGTCGCCGGGCCCGTCCACCTCCGACCACTCGGCGTCCACCGCGGAGCCGAGCGGGAGCCCGTCGTCGAGGACCCACCCGGCCAGCGGGGCCTCGCCGGGCATCGTCACCTCGACCTCGGGGCCGGCGCTCAGCAGCGGGGCGGTGTTGGTGTCGCTCGGGCTGCCGTACTCGATGTGCAGCACCGGGGCCCGGCCCGCCCCCCGTTCGAACGCCGACGCCGTGCGGGTGCCGCTGCCGGTGACGACGAGGACGACGGCGTTGCCGCTGACCCAGCCGGGTCGGTTGACGATCTCGCGCAGGACCGGCGCGAGGTTGGGTGTCCGCTGCTCCGCCCCCTGTGCGCCGACGGTCGGCCAGGCCGGTGGCGACCACGCGACGGCCGCCGCCGTCCGCGGTCGGGAGGAGACGTTCTTCGACGCCGTCGTGAACGTCGGCGGGTCGTCGGCGGCCTGACCGCCGATCGTGAGGGCGGTGGCCGAGCTCGTCGCCTCGTCGACCGTGAACTGCACGTAGGCGTTGGTGACCGTGGCCCGTGGCGGCAGCGCGACCCCGGTGAACCGGAGGCCCACCTTCTGGACGGTGCTGCCGTCGGTGACGAGCTCCAGGTCGGTCCCGGTGAGCGAGACGCTCGCCGACCGCTCCTCGGCGTCGTCGCTGCCGGCCGTCAGCGGCACCTCGAGCACCCCTGGCGGGAGCGCCGTCACCCTGACGGTGACGTCGTCGGTGGCCTGCAGCTCCCCGTCGCTGCCCGTGAGGCGGAGGACGTAGTCGCCCTCGGCGGTGAACGTGGCCGTCGTCGACGCCGCGGCCGGGTCGGCGAACGTCACCTCACCGGGCCCGCTCACCACCGACCACGCGGCGGTGGGCGTGGCCCCCGTGGGCCGGCCGTCGTCGGTCACGGCGCCGGACAGGCCGGCCGCCGACGGCATCCGCACGTCCCGGTCGGCGCCGGCGTACACGTAGGGCGCCAGGTTCCCGGGCAGCGGCGGCAGCGCCACCGCCAGCTCGTGGAGGCGGCCGTCGCGCTCGCTGGAGTTGGTGTTGTTGTCCACCATCCGGTCGACGACGTACAGGTTCAGCCCGCCCGACCCGTCGCTGGGCGGGGCCAGGGTGATCCCCGCCGCGCTCTTCGGCTGGGCGGCCGCGATGCTGATCGCATTGACCAGCGCGCCGTTGCGGCTGACCTCGTAGACGGTGCGGCTGCCGCTGTCGAGCACCAGGATCGTCCCGCGCGTCGGGTGGACGACGAGCCCCTCCGGGTCCATCGCCCCGTAGCGGGACAGGTCGAAGCCGGTGACCGTGTCGTCGCCGTTCGGCGCGAGGGCGTCGAAGGCGCCGTTGGGCCCGGGACCCCAGTCGTACACCGCCTTGTCGTGGCCGTCGACGACCATCAGGTGCCCGTTGCCGAGGGCGTCCACCTCCACCGCGACGTCCTCGGCGTCGCCGTTGCGGAACGGCCGGGTGGAGAAGGACGTCTGGCTGTCGTCCGCCGTCCCGAACCGGCCGTCGGCGCCGGGCTGGACCCGGAAGACCAGGTCGAGGTCGTCGTCGGAGACGAACAGGACGCCGCGGGCCTCGTCGTAGCTGACGCCGGCCGGCTCGTGCGACCACGGGACGGTGGTGCCGCCGACCTCGGCCGCCTGCGCGCCGTCCCGGCCGGCGAGGAAGAGGTTCGTCCCGGTGTACAGCGGCATCTCGTCGACCTCGGAGTCGCTGACCAGCAGCTGTCCGGTGTTCGGCAGGTACGTGATGCCGGCGGGGTCCGGGCTGGGGACCGCCCAGTTGCCCGTCTCGACCGTCCGCACCAGGGTCGCCGTCAGTGCGTCGGCCCGCGCCGGCGGCGCGGGCGCGGCGATCAGCGCGGCGGCCACCACCGCGAGCGCGACGGCAAGGCGTGAGGCCGGCTGCAGTGCGAGCGGCTGACGTCGGGACATCTCGGCTCCTCCCCTGGCGGTGCCGAGGACCCGCCCAGGAAAGACGCCCGCGGTGGGGCTGTCAACCCTTTCCGGACCATTTTCGTCACTTTCACCGTCGATGCTGCCGCCATTCCCGGGCGGTGGTCGCCGAATAGGTCCGAGGAGAATCCGGCACACCATTGGCACGAGGTCGTCTCGTGCAGACGGCGGAGACGTCCGGGCGAATTCCCGCGCCCTTCCGGAAATGGTTCTGGGACACGGCCGGGAGGCGCAACATCTGCCTCTCCGGCCGACCCTGCGGGAGGGCACGTGGACCTCATGTGGACGGACGACGCGCCTGTACCGACGGCGCTGCACGTGTGCACCCGGTATCGCCGGGGTGGATCGGAACGGCGGCTGCGGGACTGCATCAGGGCCGTGCCGGAGCTGCGGCACCACGTGCTGCTCGGCGAGGACTCGGACCTCGAGCTGGCTCGGGCGCAGACGGGTGCCGAGCACGTCGAGTCGCTGCCCAGTCTCGTGCGGCCGGTCTCCCCGGCGCGCGACCTCGCGGCCGTCTACGCGCTGTGGCGCCTGATCCGGAGCCGGCGGTACGCGGTCGTCGTCTCGCACCAGTCGAAGGCCGGGGTGCTCACCCGGCTGGCCGCCTCGGCCGGCAGCGGGGTGCCGGCGGTCCACTCGCTGTCCATGGCCAGCTTCGGTCCCGGCTACGGCCGGCTGGAGAACTGGCTGTTCCCCCGGCTCGAGCGCGGGCTGGGCCCGCGCACGTCCGCCTTCTGCGTCGTCGGCAGCGACCTCGCGCACCGGTTCGCGTCTGTCGGCGTCCCGGTGGACCGGCTGCACGTGGTGCGCTCCGGCGTCCCGCTGCCGACGCAGCTGCGCGGACGGGCGGAGGCCCGGCACCTGCTCGACCTCCGCCACGGGACCCGCCCGGGCCGGCGGCTGATCTGCTACGTCGGGAGCCTCGAGCCGCGGAAGAACCCGCTCCTGCTGGCCGCACTGCTGCGGCGCCTGCACGACCGGTGCCCCGACGCCCCCGACCTGCTGGTGCTCGGCGACGGTCCGGAGCGCGCGCGGCTCACCGCCGAGCTCGCCGCGCTCGGCCTGGCCGACCACGCCGTGCTGGCCGGGCACGTGGCCGAGCCCGAGCACGTGCAGGACGCCTTCCGGGGGGCCGATCTCGTCGTCCTGCTCAGCGACGCGGAGGGGCTGCCGCAGGTGCTGGTCCAGGCCGCCGCGGCCGGCACCCCGTTCGTGGCGTTCGACGTCGAGGGCGTCCGCGAGGTGCTCGCCCTGGGCGCGCAGGGGTCCGCGGTCCCGCTCGGCCGCGTCGACGACGCGGCCGACGCCGCGCAGCAGTGGCTCGCGTCCTCGCCGACCGCCTGCCGCGAGCCCCTCGCCGACCTGTCGACCTGGTCGCCCGAGGCGATAGCCGATGCCTACCGGGCCGTCTTCGACCGCGTGGTCGGCACGCTCCCGGTGCGCCTGCCCGAGCGCGCACCGCTCACCGTCGCGTCCTGACCAGCGCGGCGAGGGCCGGACCGGGCCGTCCGCCGCGGGCTCGCAGCAGCGCGATCCCCAGCACGGCCGCGCCGTAGGCCGCCGCGCCGGCCGCCGCCGACACCGGCAGCGGCTGCGCCGCGGTCAGCAGGAGGGCGCCCGCCGTGGGCACGCTGGCCAGCAGCGGCCAGCCGTTCGACCGCAGGATCTGCGACCGGCCGGTGGCCCGGCGCAGCAGGACGGCGTAGGCCACGAGCAGCCCGATCTCGCACAGCACCGAGCTGACGGCGGCCCCGAGGTACGACCAGCGCGGGATGAGCACGCAGTTGAGGCCGATGTTCACCAGCGCCACCACCGTGACCGCCACGGTCCGCGCGGACTGCCGGTCGATCGCGGCGAGGGACAGGCTGAGGGTGTGCCCCAGCATCCGCACCGGGATCACGACGACGAGGAGCTGGTAGGTCAGCACCACCGGGGCGAACTCGGCGCCGTAGAGGAAGTCGATCGTGCGCGGCGCCAGGAGCAGGGAGCCCACGGTGATCGGCACGCCGATCAGGGCGACCAGGCGCAGCGAGAGGTCCCGGAGCCGGGCGAACTCGTCGGGCCGCCGCGGCCAGGCCCGGCCCATGCGCGGGAACAGCGCACGGTTGATGCTGCGCGGGATGACGTTGAAGTAGAGCACCAGGTTCGTGGCCGCCTGGTAGAGCCCGACCGCCGCGGGCCCCTTCCAGACGCCGAGCAGCACGGCGTCGAAGCGCGCGTACGTGAGCATCCACGTGTCGCTCACGGCGAAGGGCGTGCACTGGCGGACGGTGCGCCACAGCGACCCTCGTGCGGCCCGGGGCAGGGGGAGGCCGTGGAGGTGCCGGCCCACCAGCAGCCAGGCCCACAGGGCACCCAGCGCACGGGAGGCGGCGAACGCGCCGAGCACGGCGACCGGTCCCCCGCCCTGCTGCAGCAGCACCACGGTGGCCGCGAGGTAGAGCGCCTCCTGGCCGGCCGTGACCAGCGTCTCGAGGGCGAGCCGCTCCCAGGCCCAGAACGCCGCGAACAGCACCCGCGCCAGCCCGTCGAAGAGCATGCCGACGGCGGCCACCGCGAGGCAGAGGACCGTCTCGCGGCCGGCGCCCACCGCCCAGGCGCCGGCCGGGACCAGGGCGGTGAAGAGCACGCCCAGCAGCACCGCGAGCAGCAACCCGGTCTGGACCCACCGCCGACCCTCCTCCGGCCGGCGGGCCACCTCGCGGGCGAGCAGGGTCGGGACCCCGTAGTAGAAGGGCAGCAGGCCGGTGAGGGTCAGCGCGAACTGCACGACGCCGAGGGCGACCGGGCCGCCGGCACGGGCGAGCAGCACCACGACACCGATCGCCGAAGCCGCCCGCAGGGCGAAGGTGAGCAGCTGGGCGGTGGAGTTGGCGAGCACCTTCCGGCCCACCGGAGGAGGCGGCTCGACCGTCCCGGTGCGCGGCTGCGCCGTCACCCCCGCGGCTCCGGGGCCTGCCGCGCCGCCGAGGCGAGCAGGAAGGTGGCGGCCAGGAGGCCCATCAGCGTCCAGAACCACCGGTAGTGCAGGACCTCGTGGGTCAGCGCGGTGAGCGCGAACGCGGCGCAGGCGCCGCCCAGCGCCGCCGGGACGGGCACCGCCTCGGCCAGTCGGGGCGGGAACCGGCTGCGGTTGCTGCCGAGGACCCGGGCGCCGACCGCGCCGATCAGCGCCACGAGGGCGAGCAGCCCCACCGGCCCGCGCTCGACGAGCGTCGCCAGGTAGTCGTTGTGGGCCTCCTTGTCGAGCCGGGCGAACCCGGTGCCCAGCTCGTGCTTGGTGGCGCCCGGGCCGATCCCGAGGAGGTGGCCGTTCTCGAACACCTCGAGCTGCTGCTGGAACAGGATCCCGCGCTTGTCGGCGCTCTCCGGGCTCCGCCCGACGGTGTACCGGAGCAGGGGGTCGTCGCTCTGCTCGGCGACGGCGACCACGGTGGGCACGACCGTGACCCAGGTGGCGCCGAGCGCGACGACCAGCGTGGTCACGACGGCGATGGCCTGCACCAGCCCCTTGCGCAGCCGGAGGTGGAGGAAGGCGGTGACCAGCAGACCGCCCACCAGCGAGAGCAGTGCCGCGTTCGACCCGGCGAAGAACATCGCGGTGAGCAGGAGCAGGTAGCAGCACGCGCGCAGCGACCGGCGCCGGGGGAACCCCGACAGCAGCACCATGAAGATGCCCATCATGAAGTAGTTGCCGGCCATGTTCGGGTGGTCGAAGAACAGCTGGGCGCGGCGGCCCCACTCGGTCGTGCCCGAGATGGCCGGTACGCCGCCGACGACCCCGGCGATGAGCACCGCCGCCCACAGGCTCGCGCTCACCGCCCAGGCCCGCACGGCGAACGCCAGCGCGCGCGGCGTGCGGCAGACGGTCGCCAGCGTCGCGCACCAGAGGAAGAGGAACACCTCCTGCCCCGCCGCGATCCCGCCGCGGAACGGGACCGCGCTCAGCATCGCCGCGACGAGACCGGCGCTGACGTAGGCGGTCATCGGCACGAAGAAGGGGAAGTTCAACCGCGCACGCCGGCGCACCGCCCAGAGCAACCCCGTCGTCACCCCGACGGCGACGATCAGGTCGATCGGTGCGCCGTTGCCCGGCCCCTTCGGGCTGACCAGGGGGGTCAGCCCGATGCACAGACCGATCACCGTGAGGACGCCCTTGCCCGGCTCGAGCGGGCGGGACAGCCACGGCTCGGCCTCGGAGAGGCCCAGCAGGGGCTGCGGCGGGGCACCTCCCCATGCCCGGGTCATCGCGGGAGCCCCTACGGGGCGGGGAGGGCCGAGGGCTCCGTCTCCGCGGCGCCGGACGTGGGCACGGCAGCCCGCCGGTCGGCCCGGCGGACCCGGCCCTTGTAGGTGATCACCCCGACGACGGGCTGGCGCGCCAGCTCCGCGTGCCGCTCGACCGGTTCGAAGACCGACGTGCCCTTCACCGTGTCCGGTGCGATCACCACGAGACCGGAGCCCGGCAGCCCGATACGCGGGCTGTCCTCCTCGCCGACGGCGCCGCCGAGGGACAGCGGGACCACCCGGGGTCCGCCCTCGTCGTCGTCGAGCTCACGGGCGAGGCCCGACAGGTCCAGCTGCGGGCCCGCGGCGACCAGCTGGACGGTCCGGACGCCGGCCGCGTCCGCCGCCAGCGTGAGGTAGTTGGCCAGCCACCGGTCGCCCAGCCCGCGGTGGGGCAGCGGCGCTCGCCGGAGCCGGGCCAGCAGCGGTGCGCCGAGGTGCCGCGCGGTCGCCGGGCCGTCGAGGGTGGGGCGCCACGACTCCAGCGTGGCCGCGATGGCGACGCCGAGGACGAGGCCGAGCAGCCCGCCGATCGCCAGGCGGGTGACCAGCGCGGTCGGCACCAGCGAGCCGCTGGACCCGGCCGAGGCGACGATCCGCGGCGCGACCGCGGTCGCCAGCGTGCTGGCGAGCCGCTCCCGCTGCGCCTGGAGCTGGGCCCGCTCGGCCACCGCCTGGTCGTGCTGCAGCGCCAGCGCCTCGACGTCGCGCAGCTGCGCGACGGCCTGGGCGGCGGCGATCTCGATCGAGCCGATCCACGCGTCCACCTCGGCGATCCGCGCGTCGAGCTGGGCGAGGCTCTGCCGGCTGGCGCCGAAGATGGCCTCGTCCCGGATGCGGACGATCTCCTCCGCGAAGGCGTCGGCGAGCGCGGCCGCGGCCCGCGGGGAGCCGTCGACCACCGTCAGCTCCAGCACGCCGGAGGTGCCCACCGACGCGACCTGGACGTTCTCGACGAGGGTCACCCGTGGCCGCCACAGGTCGGCCGCCTGCAGCGCCGCGGTGACGGTGTCCCGGCTCGTGGCGATGGCCAGCGCCGTGTCGGCCAGCGCGCTGGCCTCCTGCACGTCGCGGGTGTCCCACGTGCCGATCGTCAGCCGGGCGCTGGCCTGGTAGGTCGGCTCCTGCATGCGGGCCAGCTGCAGGGGCACGGCGACCCCGGCCAGCACCATCACGAGGATCACCAGCCAGTGCCGCCGGAGGATCCGCTGCGCCGCCTGGTTCAGATCCATGTCCGTCGTCCCATCCGTCCGGGCCGGGCCCCCGTGCCGGGACCGGCGTTGCGTGGTGCGGCGGTGGTCACCGGCCACCTGCCGACAGGACCTGCCCGACGGTGCGCATCATGATCTTGATGTCGCCCCAGATGGACCAGTTCTCGATGTAGAAGTTGTCGAAGCGCGCGCGGTCGGCTATGGAGGTGTTGCCCCGCAGGCCGTGCACCTGCGCCCACCCGGTCAGCCCCACGGGCACCCGGTGGCGGGCCATGTACCAGGGGAACTGGCGGGTGAACTCGTCGACGAAGAACGGCCGCTCGGGCCGCGGGCCGACCAGGCTCATGTCACCGCGCAGGATGTTCCACAGCTGCGGGAGCTCGTCCAGGGAGGTCCGGCGCAGGAGCCGGCCGGCCGGTCCCAGCCGCCCGTCGTCGGCGATGCACCATCGGGTGCGCGACTCCTGCTCGCCGGAGGGCCGCATCGAGCAGAACTTCAGGAGCGTGAACGGCCGGCCGTCGAGGCCGATGCGGGTCTGCCGGAACAGCACCGCCCCGGTCTCCCAGCGGGCCAGCGCGGCGCACACCACGAGGACGGGGGCGAGCAGCGCGAGGGCCAGGCCGGCGAGGACGACGTCGGCGACGCGCTTGACCGTCCAGGTGCCCGTCCGGAACGGGGCGCGCCGGATGCGCACCAGCGGCACGCCCCACAGCACCTCGGTGTCCCGGGTGACGGCGTGCAGCTCGTAGAGGCGGGGGACGAAGAAGATCTCGCAGGACAGCCGGTCGCAGGCGCGCAGCATGTCGACCAGCGACGGCTCGGGCACCCGGCCGAAGGAGACGATGACGACGTCGATCGCGTGCTCGACCAGCACGCGGTTGAGGTCGCGGTACATCCCCAGCACGGGGACCGGGCGCTCCTCCAGGCACAGCAGCGGGTCGTCGTCGAGCAGGCCCGCGGGGCGCAGCCCGTACTCGGGGTGGGCCAGCAGGGAGCTCGCCAGCCCGCCGGCCACCGTGCCGGCGCCGAGGAGCAGCACCTGCTGCTGCAGCCGTCCGCGGCGCCGGGCGGCCCGGATCGCCGCGTAGGCCAGCGCGCGCCCGAGCAGGCACAGGACGCCGAACAGGGCCGCGGTGCCCAGCCGGGCGGTGCCGGCGACGCCGTCGCCGAGCCCGCCCAGCACCATGGCCCCGGCACCGGCGGCCAGGGCCCGGACCAGCACGGTCGGGGCGTCGTCCAGCACCGACAGCGACAGCCCCGCCCGGTAGAGGGACGCGTTGTGGAACAGCAGCACGACCAGGACCAGGACGGTCAGCGTCTTCAGGCCGGTCGTCCCGGTGAGCAGCATGGCGAGCACGAAGGCGGCGACGTCCACGCCGAGCAGGGCCGCGGCGAGCAGCCGGGTGCCCCGCCGCGACCGCTGCCGGCGCGGCGGCTCGTCCACGGGGGTGGGGCCGGACGGGGTCGCCTCGTCGGGCGCCCGCCGCGGCACCGGGCGGTGCGCCGTCCCCGGCGCCGCGGTCCTGTGCAGCTCGATGGTCACGGCAGGTGCCGTCCGCCCTGGCCGGTCACGCGACCGCACCGGCCGCGGCGAGGACCCCGGGAGCCCCGACCGCCGCCCGTTCGGCCGCCACCATGGCCGCGAGCCCCTCGCGCAGCGTCGTCGCGGGGACGTAGCCGAACCCCTCGCGCGCCACCCGGGTGTCGGCCGCCGTGTCGCGGACGTCCCCCCGCTGGACGGGGAGCCGGCGGACCAGCGGCGCCCCGGCCAGCTCGCTCACGAGCTCCAGGACCTGGTTCATCGACGTCCGGCTGCCGCCCCCGATGTTGGCGACGCCGGTGAAGTCCGACCGCGCGGCGTCGTGCACCGCCCGGACGACGTCGCCGACGAAGGTGAAGTCGCGCGTCTGCGTGCCCTCGCCGTAGAGCTGGAACTCCCCGCCGCGGACGGCGGCCGCGACCAGCCGGGAGAACGCCATGTCCGGCCGCTGCCGGGGTCCGTAGACGGTGAAGAACCGCAGCGAGACGGTGGGCACGCCGAAGCCCCCGCGGTAGAGCTCGCACAGGTGCTCCGCGGCGAGCTTGGTGACGCCGTAGGGCGAGACCGGCCGGGGGCGCAGCGTCTCGGCGGTCGGGTAGGACTCCGCGTCGCCGTAGACGCTGGAGCTGGACGCGTAGACGACCTTGGCGACGTCGAGCTGCCGGGCCGCCTCGAGCACCACCTGGGTCGCCAGGACGTTCCGCCTGACGTACACGGCGAAGTCGGCCCCCCACGAGGGACGGACGCCGGGCTGGCCGGCGAGGTGGTAGACGACCTCGGCACCGCGCAGCAGGTCCGGCAGCCGGGGGTCGAGCAGATCGACCCGGTGGAGCCGGAACCGCTCGTGCGCGGCGGCCGCCAGGAGGTTCTGCTCCTTGCGGGCGGGGTCGTAGTAGTCGGTGAAGGAGTCGATGCCGGTCACCTCGTCCCCCCGCGCCAGCAGGTGCTCGCAGAGGTGGGACCCGACGAAGCCCGCGGCCCCGGTGACGACGCATCTCATGAGGACTCCCAGTGCCGAACCGCCTGAGGACCGCGACGCTAGGAGCCGGGGTGACGGTTCCGGATCCGCCACGGGCACTACTCCGACTACGCACCCCACCGGAGAGGCGGCCGTCCCCGCGGTGCGGCCGGGCCCCCCGCGCACAGCGACCGGCCGGCCGCCCCGAGGGGGCGGCCGGCCGGTCAGCGGCTGCGGCGGGTCAGGCGACCCCCGCCCGGCGGGCCAGGGTCACCGCCGCCAGGGAGGTGTGGACGTCGAGCTTGGTCAGGATGCTCTGGGTGTGCGTGCGCACCGTGTTCGCCGAGATGTGCAGCCGGCCGGCGATCTCGTCCCGCGTGGCGCCGCTGGACATGGCGACCAGGACCTCCCGCTCCCGCGCGGTGAGCGCGCTCAGCGGCTCCTCGGCCCGGCGCCGGTCCTCGTCGTCGTGCACGAGGACGTGCAGCAGGCGCGTGAGCGGTCCCGGCGAGATCCACGTCTCCCCGCGGCAGACCGCCTGCAGGACGTCGAGGAGCACGCAGACCCCCACCTCCTTCGGCACCCACGCCCGGAAGCCGGCACGGATGGCCCGGGCGAGGGCGGTGGTGTCGTCCGCGCCGGTCACGCCCACGAGCTTGAGTTCCGGGCGCTCGGCGAGCAGCTGGGGCGTCACGTCGAGGAAGCCGCCGGGCTGCCCGTCGACGGCCAGCACCGCGACGTCGACGGGGTGCACCCGGACCGCGCGGACGATCTCGTCGCACCGCGTGGCGGTGGCGACGACCCGGATCCCCCGCTCAGTCGCGAGCCGCATCCCCAGCGCCTCGACGAAGGCTCGGTGTTCGTCAGCAAGCACCACGCGGATCTCGGGCATGCAGGGATGCTCGGGGAGCCGGTGGGACCGGTCGACCTGCAGAAGGCGCATGGTGGTGTACGTCCCTTGCAGTAGTCCGCGCCGCGAGCTCGTCCTCGACCCCTGCACCCACGACGAGCGCGACGGCCTGCAGCCTGGTGTGCACACCCAGCTTCAAGAGCACGTTCTGCACGTGGGTGCGTGCCGTGCTCGTCTCGACCCCCAGCGAGCGGGCGATCTCCACGGTGTCCTCGGCGCTCACCAGCAGCCGAAGCACCTGGCGTTCCCGCTCGGTGAGGTGGGCCAGCAGCCGGTGCACGCGGTCCTGCTCCGCCGAACCGCCCCGTCGGCCGGGCACGGGCGGCGCGGGCACGGCCCGGCCGGCGGCGACCCGCTGCAGCGCGTCGAGGATCGCGGCCACCGGCTGGTCCTTGCGGAGGAACGCCGCCGCCCCGGCGCCGACCGCCGCGGCCTGGTCCTGGGGGTCCGTGGAGCCGGACAGGATCACCACCGGGCAGTCCGGATGGCGGGCCCGGAGCGCGGTCAGCGCCTCGATGCCGTCCCCGACGGGGAACCGCAGGTCCAGGAGGACCAGGTCGGGGCGGTGCTCGCGGACCGCGGTGAGCAGCCGCCCCGGCGTGTTGGCGACCACGACCTCGTGCCCGTGCCTCGCCAGCGCGGCCGCCAGCGGCTCCACGAAGAGCCGGTGGTCGTCGCAGAGAACCAGGCGCATGCCGTCCCCCACCCCCCGTGCCCCGCCGGTCAGCCGGTCGGTGGCCATGACGCCAGGTAGCGGGGCCGCCGGTCGTCGTCCGGGACCGGGAGGCTGATGGCCACGAGCGCCCCGCCCAGTTCCGCCGAGGGACCGGCCGTCACGCTGCCCCCGAGTGCCTGCACCGTCCGCCGGGTCACCGGCAGGCCGATGCCCGTGCCGCTGGGCCCCAGCCCGAAGCCGGGCCCGTCGTCCTCGACCACCACGCGGACCGACCCGCGGGCGCACGAGACGCGCACCCACACCGTCCCGGACGGGCCGGCGGCACGCGCGGCGTTGTCGACGAGGTTCACCACGCACCGGCGGATCGCCGAGCGCGAACCGTGGACCCACGCCGTGCACGGACCGCCCCACCGGTGGACCGTCCCGGTCCAGGTGAACGCGAACGCCCGGACGACCGAGTCCACGACCTCCTCGACGTGCACGGGGCCGCTCTCGGTGCCGGCACCCCGTGCCTCCTCGAAGACGCTGGACGCCGCGCTCGGGATCTCCTGGACCTGGTCCTCGATGCGGTCCAGGTACTCGAGCAGCTCCGGCGGCAGGCCGATGACCCCCCGGGCCGCCTCCGCGAGGGCGAGCACCACCGCGACGGGTTGGCGGATCTCGTGCAGCAGCGTTCTCAGCCAATCGCCCACCTCGAGGGCGACGACGTCCCTTCGTTCGGCGACCTCGGTCACTGGACGCCCCCCATCTGCACCCTGTGCTGGGTGCCGCGCGCTCCCCCGTGCGCGGCGGACCGGTGTGCGGGGAGTTCCGCACACCCGGTCACCGGAGCGACTCCGGAAGGTAGGGCACATCAAGGTTCACGAACAGCGGTCGCAAGTCCCCTTCCGGCAAGGTTCCGTTGGGCAGATGTTCAACTTCACCATTGGTACGTAGGTGACCACGCGGTGTACCACCGGCGACGATTCCGGTTGCGCTGTGTTGCGAGGGGGTCACCCGGCGCGGCGGCCCAGGGCGCGGTAGGTCCAGCCGGCGGCCTCCCAGGCGTCGCGGTCAAGGGCGTTGCGGCCGTCCAGGACGCGTTTGCGCGCGACGACCTTCCCGAACCCGACCGGGTCGAGCTCGCGGTACTGCTGCCACTCGGTGAGCACCAGGACGGCGTCGGCGCGCTCGGCCGCCTCCTCGGCGGTGGCCACGTGGTCCAGGTGCGGCCACTCCCGGCGGCTGTTGTCCACCGCGGCCGGATCGGTCACCCGCACCACCGCCCCCTGCAGCTGCAGCTGCGCGGCCACGTTCAGCGCCGGCGAGTCGCGGATGTCGTCGGAATCGGGCTTGAACGCCGCCCCCAGCACCGCCACCCGCTTGCCCAGCAGCGACCCGTCGCAGACCTCCCGGGCCAGCTCCACCATCCGGATCCGGCGGCGCATGTTGATGTTGTCCACCTCGCGCAGGAACGTCAGCGCCTGATCCGCCCCCAGCTCCCCGGCCCGGGCCATGAACGCCCGGATGTCCTTGGGCAGGCAGCCACCGCCGAAGCCCAACCCGGCGTTGAGGAACTTCCGCCCGATCCGGTCGTCGTAGCCGATCGCGTCGGCCAGCAGCTTCACGTCCGCCCCGGTCGCCTCGCACAGCTCGGCCATCGCGTTGATGAACGAGATCTTCGTGGCCAGGAACGAGTTCGCCGCCGTCTTCACCATCTCCGCCGTCGCGTAGTCGGTGACCACCTGCGGCGTGCCGCGGGCGACGATCGGCGCGTACACCTCGTCCAGCAGCGCCCGGGCGGTCGCGCCGTCCTCACCGGCCGGCAGCCCGTACACCAGCCGGTCGGGGTGCAGGGTGTCCTGCACCGCGAACCCCTCCCGCAGGAACTCCGGGTTCCACGCCAGCAGCGCGCCGGGCACCTTCTCCCCCACCATGGCGGCCAGCTCCCCGGCGGTCCCCACGGGGACCGTCGACTTCCCGACGACGAGGTCCCCCGGTTCCAGGATCTGCAGCAGGGACTCCGTCGCCGCCTGCACGAAGCGCAGGTCCGCGGCGTACTCCCCGCGCTTCTGCGGCGTCCCCACGCACACGAAGTGCACGCGCGCACCGGCCGCGTCGAGGACGTCGGCGGCGAACCGGAGCCGGCCGGTCGCCATGGTGCGGGCGAGCAGCTCCTCGAACCCGGGCTCGAAGAACGGCGGACGAGCGTGCGCCAGCGCGTCGACCTTCCGCCGGTCGACGTCGACGCCGACGACCTCGTGGCCGAGTTCCGCCATGGACGCGGCGTGCACGGCGCCGAGGTAGCCGCTGCCGATGACCGAGATCTTCATGCTCTGCTCCGCTCGGGACGCTGGTTCGGCTGACGAGGTGCGGCTCCCCGGGCGTCCGGCGGGGCCTTCCGGCCGGCCCGCCGGTGCGCCATCATCGGCCGCATTTCCCCGGGGACGAGGTAGTCGGACACATGGGAGCCAGCGCAGAGACCGAGGTCGCCGTCCGGCGACTCCCGACATTCCTGCTGATCGGTGCGATGAAGGCCGGCACCACCAGCCTCTACCACTACCTGAGCGCGCATCCGCAGATCGCGGTGCCGCAGTACAAGGCGCCGGAGTTCTTCGTCGCGGAGTCGAACTGGGATCGCGGGATCGACTGGTACCGCAAGCAGTTCCCGCCCGCGGGACCCGAGGTCCGGGCCGTCGGCGAGGCCTCGAACGCGTACACCAAGTACCCGCGCTACCAGGGCGTGCCCGAGCGGATCGCGAGCGTCCTGCCCGGCGTGCGGCTGGTCTACGTCGTGCGCGACCCGATCGCCCGCATCCGCTCGCACTACCAGACCAGGGCGGCCGAGGGCAGCGAGCGGGCGCCGTTCGCGGACGCCGTCTTCGATGACCACATCTACCTCGACTACAGCCGTTACGCGATGCAGATCGAGCAGTACCTGGCGCACTTCCCCCGGGAGCAGCTGCTGGTGATCACGTCGGAGGATCTCCGGTCCGCTCGCGGGGAGACGATGCGTCGGGTGTACGAGTTCGTCGGCGTGGAGCCGGACTTCGCCTCCGCCGACCTGGAGCGGGACTACTACCGGACCAGCGACCGGGCCGCCCGCTCCCCCGTCCCGCTCCCGCTCCGCAAGTTCCTCAAGCGCCGCTTCCCGGCCACCCGCCGGTTCAAGGAGCTGGAGAACAACACGCTGAGCGCGGTGCGGCGCCTCACGGGCCGGGGCGGCGAGCGGCCGGCGACCGCGCCGTTCGAGATCTCGGACGCCGTGCGGGCGAAGCTCGTGGCCGAGCTCGAGGACGACGTCCGGCGGCTGCGCCGGTACCTGCCCGAGGGCTTCGACGGGTGGGGCATCGCCTGACCCGGGCGCCGTCTCACCGGGCACCGCCGGCGACGGCGGGCACGGCCGCGGTGAGGGCGGACGGGACGTGGTCACCGGCCGCGCTCTCCAGCCGGCCCGCGCCGCGCAGGTGCTGGCACACGAGGTCGCCGATGAGCTCGGGGTCCGCTCCGCGCGGCACCGCGAGGACGGGCGGCGCGTCGTCCGGGACGGCGTCGGCGGGCCCCTCGGGACCGTCCGCGGCCGGTTCCTCGCGGACGTCGACGACGAGGTCCCGCAGCGGCTGTGCCAGCGCGGCGGGCTGCGCCAGCCGCTGGGCCACCTCACCGGAGCACACCACGGCGCCCCCGTTGCGCAGGAGGTCGCCCACCAGCCGGGCCACCAGCGGTGCGGCCGGCCCGCCGCCGTTCCACACGAAGCTGTCCAGCAGGGTCACCGTGCGCCCGGCCTCCTGGAGCCCGGCGACGACGGCCGCCGCGGCCCGGTCGGCCTGCGGGCTCCCGGCGCGCACCAGGACGCCGACCCCCTGCCGGACGCGCGGGGGGAACGCGCGCCGCAGCTCGGTGGCCACCTCCGGCGGGGTGAACCACTCGGGCAGCTCGGCGCCGTCGGCCAGCCGACGGCGCTGCTCGGTCCCCGAGATGCTCATGCGGTGCTGGCCCGGCAGGACGTCGTCCTCCGGGCGGTACTCCCCCAGCTCGCGGACGTAGACCATCTGCCGGAACGGGACCACGCCGATGCCCAGCTCCGCGGCGTGGCGCTGCACCAGCTCCTGCGCGGCGTAGGGGTCGTAGTACGGCGCACCGGAGCGGTCCGGGCCGGGGCCGGCGTGGTCCCGGCCCACGATGAAGTGCGTCGCACCGTGGTTCTTGCGGATGATCGCGTGCCAGAGGGCCTCCCGCGGCCCGGCCATGCGCATCGCCAGGGGCAGCAGGGACAGCAGCACGCTCCCGGCAGGATAGGTCGGCAGCAGCGCGCGGTAGCACCGCACCCGGACGTAGGGGTCGACGTCCCCTGGTTTCGTCACACCGACGACCGGGTGCAGGAGCACCTTGGCGTCGGCCTCCCGGGCCGCCCGGACGGTCAGCTCCTGGTGGGCACGGTGCATGGGGTTGCGGGTCTGGAACGCCACCACCCGGTCCCAGCCCCGGACGGCGAACTCGGCGCGCAGCTCCGCCGGCGTGTGCCGCAGGGACCGGAACGCGTGGTGGGACGGCAGGCGCAGCACGTCGAGCGGGCCGCTGATGTACCAGTCGTGGGTCCGGTGCAGCAGGGCGTCGACGCCGGGGTGCGTGGGGTCGGTCGTCCCGAAGACGGCGTGCGCCTCCCGCACCCGGTCCGGGCACCAGGTGCCGCGCATCCACAGGACGGCGACGTCGGCCCCGCGGGCCCGCAGCGTCAGCCCACCCGCCAGGTGCGCCGCCTCGACCACGTGCCCCGGGACGTCGAGCGTCACCGGCACCGGCCACAGCTCGCCGCTGGTGAGGCGCATGCGCGCGCACACGGAGTCGTAGTCGGCCTCGTCGAGGAACGTGCGCAACGGGGAGAAGCCGCCGGTGGCCAGCAGTTCCAGGTCGCAGCGCTGCCGGCGGGTCAGCTCCCAGCGCGGCAGCTCCCGCGCGGCGCGGGCCACCTCGACGGCGCGGCCGTTGCCGACCCGCAGGTCGACCAGGGTGCCCCCGTGCGGTGGGGTGCCGGCGATCGTCACGGGGATCTCCGATCGTGCTCGTGGGGGACGCGGGAGGGGTGGGCGCCGGCGTCAGGTCGGTGACGCCGGTGCGGGCTCGGCGCGGAGGCCGGCCGGCTGCCGCTGCACCGGTCCCTCCGTGGCCAGCAGCGGCCAGCCCTTGCGCAGGACGTGGTCGAGCCAGACGCCGCAGGCCTGCGACGTGAGGACGGCGGTGAGCACCAGCGTCGTGAAGAACGGCGCGCTGATGATGCCCGCGTCGAACGCCACGCTGGCCAGCACGATGCCCGGGCCGCCCCGGGCGTTGTGGGTCAGCGCCAGGTTGAGGATGTCGAGCCCCCGGAAGCCCGCCAGGCGGGCCGCCAGGCCCACGGAGACGACGATCACCAGCGTGGACCCGAGGAGGAACGAGACGAGCATCAGCGGGGAGAAGCCCCGGCTGAAGTCGAGCCGGTACCCGACGAGGGCGAAGTAGACGGGGACGAAGACCGCCCCGGAGACGTGGGTGACGGCCTCGAGCGGGGCGCGGAAGGGCCGCTCCTCCGCCGCGGCGGCACCCCCGACGACCCCGAACCCGGCGAGGAACGCGGCGAAGGCGAGCGTGACGTCGAGCGCGGCGGCCACGCTGACGTAGGCGAGGAAGACCCCGATCACCCAGGCGATCGGCGAGTGCCGGGCGACGACGTTCCACCGCGCCCGCCCGGCCAGCCGCAGGAGCCTGGGCAGCACGGTCATGCCGAGGACCACGTAGGCGGTGTTGATCCCGATGTGCAGGGACACGGTCCCGGCCAGCCCCTGCCCGTCCGCCGCCACGGTGGCCGAGGCGATCGCGGTGGCCAGCGCGAGGACCCCCCACAGGACGATGTCCTCGAGCACCGCGATGCCGAGCATCAGGCTCGCGAACCGGGTGTGCAGGATCCCCAGGTCGTAGAAGATCTTCGTGATGACGGGAATGGACGTCACCGCGGCGGCGATGGCGAACACGAGGATCACCGCGGGTTTGCTGTCCGCCGGTCCCATGAATTCCTCGAGCGGCAGGAAAGGCGCCACGCCGAGCGCGATGAAGAACGGCAGAGGCGTGCCGATGCCGAGGATCCAGGCCAACGGCTTGCGATTCTCACGGTCGAGCACATTGCGCACGCTCGTGCCGGAGACGAACATCAGGAGAAGCAGTCCGAAGTGGTAGAAGAAGTTCAGGACGACGGTCGACTGGTCCTTGTCGCCGTTTCCGAAGATCTGCGCCGTGACGTCCGGTGCGAGCAGCCCCAGCAGTGAGGGGCCGAGCACCACACCCGCGAGGATCTCGCCGACCACCTTGGGCTGGCGCAGGCGCACGGCCAGCTGACCGAGCAGGTTAGCCGCGGTGACCAGGAGGAGCAGCGCCAGGGTCAGCTGCCCGAGGTCCTCGGTCGACATGCGTCCCCCCAGTGTGCGGCGCGGCGTCGCCGGCGATGACCGGCGGCGGTCAACATAGCCGTGGGGAGGCATTTCCGGCAGGGGTCTGGCACGATGTGCAATGGGCTAGGAAAAGGGCGGGATCGCGCCCGGCAAACGGCCCTCCGCGCAACCCTCATCTGCACGATCTTCCCTCGTGCTCCTGACGGAGGCGGGCGGTCCAGAAATGCCCTCCAGCACCCATTCCGGTCACGCCGGGGAACCATTCACGTGCGCAGGGTGCCGCGTCACCGGAAAAGAGGGAAAAAGTCCCTCCGCGTCGTCCGCGGCCCTCCCGTGGGCGCACTTCGTCTCCTACTGTCCCCCGCACCGACGGCGGGGGGACCGCGCACCCGTCGGCCCCGACCGCGGGCCACCGGCCCGACCGCACGCCTCCGGAGGGACATCCGTGGAGAACTCAGGACACGCCCTGCTCACGCACCGCGGGGCCACGACCCTTCCGCCGGCAACCTGCCGGTTGTTCGTGGTGCGGCACGGCACGACGACCATGAACGTCGAGAACCGGTACCGGGGACGCTGCGACGTCCCCCTGGACGCGCAGGGGTACCAGGACGCCGTCGACGCCGCGCGCGAGCTCTCCGGCTCCGGCCTGACGGCCGTCTACTGCGGACCGCTGCGGCGGACGATCGCCACGGCCCAGATCATCGCCGACGAGGCGCGCGTCCCGGACCTGCGGATCCTCCACGGCCTGAACAACGTGGACTACGGCGCCTGGGAGGCGATGACCTCCGCCGAGGCCGCGATGTTCGACCCGGAGGCCTTCGAGCTGTACCGCACCACGCCGAGCCGGGCGGTCTGCCCGCTGGGCGAGCGGCTCTCGGACGCGCAGACGCGGATGGTCGGCGCGCTCGAGCTCATCGGCAACCGGCATGCCGGTGAGACCGTCGTGGCGGTGACCCACGCGGTCATGATCCGGCTGGCGGTCGCGCGGCTCACCGGCGTGGACGACGAGGACTGGCGGATCCCGGTGGGGCGCGGGTCGCTCACCGAGTTCCACGTCGCGCACGGCCGGCTCGCGCTGGCCGGGCTGCCGACGGGTGACGACGTCGACTGACCCGGCGCGGAGTCGGGGCGGAGTGCTCGGCCGGCCGACCGCCGGTCCGGTGCCGATCGCCCGCCCCGTCGGCCGCACCTCGCCGCACGGGGGCCCCTCATGCGCCCGACGCGAACCGGCAGGAGTCCGCCGACCGCGAGAGGCCGCCCGACGTCCTGCGGAGTACCGGATGACCGACCGCGCCGCGCTGCTGTCCGTCGCTCGCAGCGCCCACCGGGAACGACGGTGGGCCGAGGCGCACGCCGCGTTCACCGCCGCGGTGGCCGAGGACGAGGAGTCCGTCGGCGCCGACGACCTGGCCGGACTGGCGCTGGCGGCGTGGTGGCTCGGCCGGTTCGACGAGACGGTCGCGGTCGGAGCCGCGGCGGTCCGGGCGTTCGAGCGGGCGGGCCGGGTGCGCCCGGCTGCCATGTCGGCCCTCGGCGTGGCCGCCACCTCGTTCCTGCGCGGCGACGACGCGGCCGGCTCGCAGTGGCGGGACCGGGCGGCCCGGTTGCTCGCCGACGAGCCCGAGTGCCCGGAGCAGGGGTACGTGCGCCACGCCCTCGACGTCGAGGCCCACCTGGACGGGCCCGACCTGCGGGCCGTCGCGGCCGCCGCGCGGCACGTCGGCGAGCTCGGCCGCCGCCACGGCGACCCGGACCTCGTGGCCCTCGGGCTGCTGGGGGAGGGCCGCGCCCTGGTGCGGCGCGGCGACGTGCGGGCCGGTGTGGCGCTGCTCGAGGAGGCGATGGCGCACGTGCGTGCCGGCGACGTGTCGCCGGAGTGGACCGGGTACGCGTACCGGCACCTGATGGCCGCGTCCACCGAGCTCGCCGACCCGGTGCGTGCCCGCGTGTGGGTGGAGGCCATGCGCAGCTGGCTGGAGACGCTCCCCGTCGCGGTGTACTTCACCGGCGTCCTGCGGGTGTACCGCGCGGAGCTGCTGGAGGTGTCGGGCGCCTGGGACGAGAGCCGGCGGGAGGCGCTCCGGGTCTGCGGCGAGCTCAGCGGCGTCGCCGGCCCGACGGCGGCGGAAGGGCACTACCGGCTCGCCGAGGTGGCGCGGCTGCGCGGCGACCTGGCCGCGGCCGAGCCCGCGTACGGCGAGGCGCACGCCCGGGGCCGCGACCCCGAGCCGGGCCTGTCGCTGCTGCGGCTGGCCCAGGAGAGGCGGGAGGAGGCCGCCGCCTCGATCCGCGCGGCGGTGCTCGGCGAGTCCGCGAACCGGCTCCGCCGGGCCCGGCTGCTGACCGCCCAGGTGGAGATCGCGCTGGGCGCCGAGGACGTGGTCGGCGCCGGCGACGCGGTCGCGGAGCTCGCCGGCATCTCCGAGACGTTCACCAGCCCGGGTTTCACGGCCGCCGCCCGGCACTGGCACGGCGCCGTGCTGCTGGCGGAGGGCCACGTCCGCGAAGCGCTCCCGTGGCTGCGCGCGGCCATGGACGAGTGGCGGGCGCTCGACGCGCCGTACCACTCCGCCCGTGCCCGGTGGCTCCTCGCCCAGGGCTACGAGGCCCTGGGCGACCACGACGGCGCCGCCCACGAGCGCGGCGCCGCCGACGAGGTGTTCGCGCGGCTCGGGGCCGCCCGCGAGCCGGCGCGGTGGCCGGGGGCCGGTCCCCGCGACGGTGTCCGGCCGGTGGGCCCCCCGTCGGCCGGGTGACGGCTCACCGCGGCGGAGGACCGTCCCCGGTCCCGCGCACCCCGCGCGCGCCGCGCAGGATCCGGTGCGGGTCGTGGTGCGCGGCCAGCCCGGCCAGCCGGCGGAGCGTGGCGGGGTCGTACACCCGCGCCGCGTCGGCAGGGGTGGCCGGCGCCACGACGTCGGCCAGGGCGCGGTCGGCCGACGACGCCGCGAGCCCGCCGACCAGCGCGGCGGCCCGCTCGACCGCCCCGGGTGCACCTGCCGGGCCGCGGACGGCGACGTCGAACCGGGCGTCGCGGTGGGCGACGGCGCCGGGCCGCTCGGGCAGCCGGGCGATCGCGCCGCCGAGCCGGCGCAGCTCCACGGCCGGCCCCGGCCCCGCGGCCGCCGCGGTCAGCACCTCCACCGCCTCCTCGGGCAGCCGGTCGAGGACCGCGTGCGCCAGCACGTCCCCGGGCCGCTCGTCGACGATCCCGGCGTAGGGGCGGACGGCGACGTCGTCGTGCAGCGGCCCGGCCGCCCCGCGCACCGGCACCAGCACGCCGGCCCCGGCGTCCGGGTCACCGGCCCAGGCGAAGCGGACGGCGACCGTGGGCGGCGGCCCGGGCCGCAGGAGCAGCGCGGTCGTGGCCTGCGCCGGCAGGTCCGCGCACCAGGCGCGCCACCGGCGGACGACGGCCGCCGCGTCGGCGGCGGCGAACACGACGGTGCCCGCGTACAGCTCGTTGACGGCGAGCAGGTCGAGCTCCACCGCCGTCACGACGCCGAGCGCGCCCCGCCCGCCGCGCAGCCCCCAGAACAGGTCGGGGTGCTCGGCTGGCGTGACCCGGCGCGGCACGCCCTCACCGGTGACCACCTCGAAGGCCCGGACCCGGTCGGCGGCCAGGCCGTAGGTGCGCGCGACCGGCCCGATGCCGCCGCCGGTCACCGACCGGACGACGCCGGCCGCCGTCGTCGCACCGGCCAGCGGCGCCAGGCCGTGCGCGCCGGCCGCCGCCAGGAGGCGCCGCCAGCGGACGCCGGCCCCGACGCGGGCCCAGCCCTCGGGGTGCACGGCGCACTCGTCGAGGCCGGCGGTGCACACCAGCAGCGTCCCCGGGCCGGCGGCGGCCCCGCCCGCCGACACGTCGAGCTCCAGCCCCTGCCGGGCGGCGGAGCGGACCGCGGCGACGACGTCGTCGGCCGTGGCGGCCTGGACCACGACGGGCGGGCGGGCGCCGGGCTGCGGGCGCGCGGGTGGTGCGGTGGTCACGGGGAGCTCCTCGGGGTGCCGGTGGTGCCGGCCGCAACCCTCCGCGCAGCCGCTTGGCGCCGCCTTCGGCTCGCCTTGGCTCGCCCCTTGGGGTGCCCCCGACCGGCGGAAACGTGGAGCGGCTCCACCGATCCCGTCGCCCTCCCTGCTTATCCTCGCGGCGTGACAACCCGGACCTTCCGTGTGCTGGGTCCCGTGGAGGTCTGGTCCGACGGCCGGCCGGTCCCCCGGCAGACCCCGCGCCACCGCGCCGTCCTCGCCGCCCTGCTCGTCGACGCGGGCTCGACCGTGCCGCTCGACGTCCTCGTCGACCGTGTGTGGAACGGCTCCCCGCCGTCCGCCCAGCTGGGCACCCTCCAGGCGATCGTCTCCAAGCTGCGCCGCGAGCTCGAGCCGGACGTCGCGGGGGGCGCCTGGCAGGTGCTGGTGACCCAGGCCCCCGGTTACCGGCTGGCGATCGACCCCGAGACGGTCGACGCCGTGCGGTTCAAGACGCTGCTGCGCACCGCCCGGGCGCACGCCGAGCGCGACGAGGTCGAGCAGGCCCGCACCGCGGTCGGGGAGGCGCTGGAGCTCTGGCACGGGCCGGCCTACGCCGACGTCGCCGAGGCCTTCGCCGTCGAGGAGGCGGCCCGCCTCGAGCAGCTGCGGCTCGACGCGCGCGAGCTCGCCGCCGAGCTCGACCTGCGGCTGGGCCGGCACGCCGAGCTGGTCGACGAGCTGCGCGAGCTGGTCCGCGCCGAGCCGCTGCGCGAGGGGCTGCGCGGCTCGCTGATGCTCGCCCTCTACCGCGCCGGCCGGCAGGCCGAGGCGCTGCAGGTCTACGACGAGGGCCGCCGGCTGCTCGTCGACGAGCTGGGCGTCGACCCCGGCCGCGAGCTGCAGACCCTGCACGAGCGGATCCTGCGGCAGGACCCGGAGCTGACCGCGCCGGCGGCCGAGGCGCCGCGGGTGCCGGCGCCGCGCCCCGAGCCCGCCCCGCTGCGGGCGCAGACCCTCCCGCAGCCGCTGACCGCCTTCGTCGGCCGCGCGCGCGAGCTCGAGTCGCTGGGCCGCACCCTGGCGACCCAGCGGCTGGTCACCCTGGTCGGCCCCGGCGGCAGCGGCAAGACCCGGCTGGCGCTGGAGACCGCCCGCCGCCGGGCCGCCGACGTGCCGGCGAGCTTCGTGGAGCTCGCGGGCGTCGACGACCCTGCGCTCGTCGCGCCGCAGATCGCCACCGTGCTCGGGGTCAGCCTGACCGGCGGCGACGCGGTCGCGGCCCTGGTGCCGGCGCTGCAGGCCGGCCCGTCGCTGCTGGTCCTCGACAACTGCGAGCACGTGGTCGACGCCGCGGCCGAGGTCGCCGCCGCGCTGCTCCCCCGCTGCCCCGACCTGCGCGTGCTGGCCACTTCCCGGCAGCCCCTCGGCGTGCTCGGCGAGGCCGTCGTCCCGTGCGGGCCGATGGCGGCCGGGGACGCCGAGAGCGACGCGGTCCGGCTGTTCCTCGACCGGGCCCGGCTGGCCGCACCGCACCTCGCCGAGCCCTCGGCCGAGGAGCTCGGCCTGGTCGCCACCGTGTGCGCCGAGCTCGACGGCCTGCCGCTGGCGGTGGAGCTCGCCGCGGCCTGCCTGACCACGCTGCCGCTGGCCGAGGTGGCCGCCCGCGTCGACGACCGGTTCGCCCTGCTGTCGGGCGGCCGGCGGGGCGCGGCCCCGCACCAGCGCACGCTGGCCGCCACGGTCCAGTGGTCCGTCGACCTCCTCGACGAGCGGCAGCTGGCCGTGTTCCGGGCGGTCTCGGTGTTCTCCGGCAGCTTCGCCGCCGACGCGGTCGAGGCGGTGGCCGGCCCCGACGGCGGCGGCACGCTCGAGGCGCTGCGCGCGCTGGCCGCCCAGTCCCTGGTCGAGGTCGACCACGCCCGGGGCCGCTACCGCATGCTCGAGACGCTGCGGCAGTACGCCGACCAGGTCCTCACCGACGACGAGCGGCGCGCGCTGCGCGGCCGGCACGCCGCGTTCATGGCCGACCTCGCCGAGCGCCTGGAGCCGACCCTGCGCCGGCGCGACTCGGCGCCGAGCTGGAAGCGGCTCGACGACGAGCAGGCGAACCTGCGCGCCGCGATGAGCAGCGCGCTGTCCGCCGGCGACGGGGAGACCGCGCTGCGCATCGCCGGCGCCCTGGGCTGGTGGTGGTACCGCCGCGGCTACGTCGCCGAGGGCCGCCAGTGGCTCGCCGACACGCTCAAGGCCGCGCCCGCAGGCACCCCGGTGCCGGTGCGCATGCAGGCCCTGCTGGGCGACGCGCTGCTGGCCTACCTCAGCGGCGACGTCCCCTCGATCTGGGCGCGGACGAACGAGATCATCGCGATCACGCCGAGCGAGGCCGAGGGCATCCTCGCCCTCGCGCTGGTGCTGCGCGGCTTCGTGCGGGCCCTGCTCGGGCACGTCGACAAGGAGAACGAGACCGCCAAGGACGTCGCCCGCGGCATGGCGGTCGCCGAGGCCTGCGGCATCGACTGGGTGCGGTCGGAGATCGCGATGACCCTCGGCCAGTTCTCCCGCGCCGACGGCAACCCGCAGGCCGCCCTCGAGCACCTCGACCGGGCGGCGGTCATGGCCCGCGGCTTCGGGCACAACTGGGCCGAGTGCTCCGCGCTGTGGATGCGGGCCAAGGTCCTCGTCGAGCTCGGCCGCGGGCACGAGGCGCTCGAGGCGGTCACCGCCGCCATGGCGCTGGGCCGGGCCGACGGCGACCGCACCTCCACCCTCGCCTGCCTGCTCACCGCGGCCGGCGCCGCGACCGTCGTCGGCGACCCGCGGTCGGGCGCGGTGCTGCTCGGCACGATCGAGGCGCAGTCGCCCCGGGTCGGCTACGACCCGCTGCGGATGGACCCGGTCGACGGCCAGGGGTACGTCGACAGCACCCGGGCGGCGCTGGACGACGACGAGTGGGAGGCCGCCCGCGCGGAGGGCCGCCGGCTGGACATCGACGCGGCGTTCGCGCTGCTCCAGCGGCTCGCCGCGCGGTCGGCGGTGTACCGGTCTACGGCCTGACCTGCGCGTAGAGCCGGGCGAGATCGGCCAGCCGGTGGTGGGCGTTGAGCCCGCTCGGGTTGGGCAGCACCCACGTCGCGGCGCCGCCCACCCGCTCCGGCTGCAGCCCGAGCACCGCCTTCGGCCGCCGGAACGCCAGCCGCCAGGCGGTCACCCCGAGGACGGCGAGCACCCGCGGCCGGTGGGCGGTCACGAGGTCGGCCAGCGCCTCGGCCCCGGCCTCGAGCTCGGCCGGCGTCAGCTCCGCCGCCGTCCGGGTGGGCCGGGCGACGACGTTGGTGATGCCGAGGCCGTACCGCGGCAGCTCGCCGTCCTCGTCCGGTGACATCAGGCGGGGGGTGAACCCGGCCAGGTGGATCGCCGGCCAGAAGCGGTTGCCGGGGCGGGCGAAGTGGTGTCCGCGCTCGGCCGAGAGCAGCGACGGGTTGATCCCGCAGAACAGGACGTCGAGGTCGGGCGCGATCACGTCGCGCAGCGGCTTGTCCTCCGGCACGCCGGCCAGTCTGCGTCAGGCCACGACCGCGACCGCGCCGAGGGCGGCTCCCCCGACCAGCAGGGTGGACAGCGCGCCGAGCACCAGGCCGCGGCGGCCGGTGCGCAGCAGGGCGCCGAGCCGCACCGCCGTCCCCAGGCCGAAGAGCGCCGCGGCCAGCAGCACCGTCGTCGTCACCTTGGCCACCGCCAGGGCGGCGTCGGGCACCAGACCCGTGCTGCGCAGCGCGACCATCGCCAGGAAGCCGAGCACGAACAGCGGCACCAGCGGTGGCCGCTCCCCCGCCTCGCCCTGCCGCCGCACCACGCCGACCGCGGCCACCACGGGGGCGAGCAGCACGACCCGGGTCAGCTTGACGACGACGGCGATGCCGACGGCCGCCGCCCCCGCCGGCGACGCTGCGGCCACCACCTGGGCGACCTCGTGCACGGCCAGCCCCGCCCAGGTGCCGAGCTGCTCGTCGTCCATGCCGAGCCCGGCGCCGGCCAGCGGCACCAGCGCGATCGCCGCGGTGCCGAAGAGGGTCACGAGCGTGACGCCGGTGGCGACGTCCTCGTCCCTCGACCGCGCCGCGCCGCCCATGGCGGCGATCGCCGCGGCGCCGCAGATCGAGAAGCCGGTGGCCACCAGCAGGGTCAGCCCGGGCGGGACGCCGACCAGGCGGCCCAGCAGCAGCGTGCCGGCGAACGCGACGACGACGGTGACGAGCACCGCCGTGACGGTCGCGGCGCCCAGCCCGGCGACGGCGTCGAGCCCGAGCTGCAGGCCGAGCAGGACGACGCCGAGCCGCAGGAACCGCCGGGTGCCCCAGCCGACCCCGGCGCGCGTGGCCGCGGGCAGCGCGGGGCCGGCGAGGACGCCGAGCACCACCGCCGCGGTCAGCGCGCTCACCGCGGGGACGACCTCGTTGACCCCCAGCGCGACGGCCGTGCCGACGGCGACCACCGCGAGGCCCGGCCCGAGGGGCGCGGTGCGGCCCTGCGCCGGGGCGAGGGTGCGTGCCACGATCAGCACTTTCGGGGGTGTCCGGCGGTCGCGGTAGCCACCGGCTGTGCCGCAGGTCATAGCCTGCGGGAATGGCAGGGGTGCCCGACGTCGAGTCGCTGCAGCTGCTCGTCCTGGTCGACGAGCACGGCAGCCTCACCGGCGCGGCCACCGTGCTGGGCATCAGCCAGCCCTCGGCGAGCAAGCGGCTGAGCGCCCTGGAGCGCCGGCTCGGCCTGCAGCTGGTCGACCGCAGCCGGCGGGGCTCGGCGCTCACCGCGGAGGGCGCCGTCGTCGCCGGCTGGGCCGCGCGGGTGCTCGCCGAGCTCGCCGTCCTCACCGAGGGCGCGGCCGCGCTGCGCCGCCACCGGGAGGCCGAGCTCTCCCTCGCCGCGAGCCTGACCATCGCCGAGCACCTGCTGCCGGGGTGGATCGGCACGCTGCGCCGCGACGCCCCCGACCTGCACGTGGGGCTGCAGGTGCTCAACAGCACCCGGGTCTGCGAGCTGGCCCGGCACGACGGCGTCGACGTCGGCTTCATCGAGTCCCCGGGCCCGGCCGAGGGGCTCGACGCGGTGACCGTCGGCTCCGACCGGCTGGTCCTCGTCGTCGCGCCCGGGCACGAGTGGGCCGGCCGCACCGCGGCGGTGACCGGCGCCGAGCTGGCCGCGACGCCGCTGATCACCCGCGAGGCCGGCTCCGGCACCCGCGACACCGCCGACCGGGCGCTGCGGGCCACCGGGCTGCCGGTGGCCCGGCCGCTGCTCGAGCTCGGGTCGGGCACCGCCGTGCGCACGGCCGTCGTCTCCGGCGCGGGCCCGGCGCTGCTCAGCGAGCTGGTGGTCGCCGCCGACCTGGTCGCCGGGGCGCTGGTCGAGGTGCCCACCACGGGGCTCGAGCTGCGCCGCACGCTGCGGGCTGTCTGGCGGGCCGGCACGCGGCCCACCGGTCCGGCCGCCGACCTGCTGACGATGCTGACCCGCCGGCCGGGCTGAGGCCCTACTCGGGCGAGCGGCGCAGCACGGTCGCGGTCGCCGCGACCATCACCGCGGCGCTGCCCAGGAACACCCCGCCGCTGCCGCTGCCCGCGGCCGCGAACCCGATCGCCGGCGGCAGCAGGGTCTGCGCCAGCCGGTTGGCGGTGAGCCGCAGGCCGACGGCCGAGCCGCGCAGCTCGGGGGCGGTGATGGCCGACACCCACGAGAGCGTCATCGGCTGCGCCAGCCCGAGGCCCACCCCGAGCAGCACCATCACCGCGACCGCGCCGGCGACGCCGACGAACGGCAGCAGCGCCAGGCCGGCCACGCCCATGAGCAGCGAGCCGATGAGCGTCCAGCGGCGGGTGAACACGGAGATCAGCCGGACGACGAGGGCGCGGGAGAGCAGCGAGACCAGCGCGCGCAGCGCGAGCAGCCAGCCGACCACCGCGACCGGGACGTCGTGCTCCTCCGCCCAGGCGGGCAGGAACGCCAGCAGCAGGTCGAGCGCGGCGAGCACGATGCCGCTGGTGACGATCGCCGGGCCCATGCCCTCGGTGCGCAGCAGCACGGCCAGGGCCCGGCGCGACGACGTCGGCTCGCCGGCCGGCCGCGCCGCCGGGGGTGTCCGCCGTCCGCGGTGCACCGCCAGCGGGACCGCCACCAGCGCGAACACGGCGGCGACGGCGAGCCCGACGACGCCGGCCGACCACCGGTCGGAGGCCAGGTACCCGGCCAGCGGCAGCGCCGCGGCCGGGCCGAGCATCTGCCCGACCGAGGCCGCCGCCGTCAGCGACCCGAAGCCGCGGTCGCGGGCGGTGTCGCTGTCCAGCCGGGCGACCACGGTCTGCTGCCCGACCATCCCGAGCAGGTGCGCGAAGCCCAGGGCCGCGGCGGCGAGCACCAGCACGACCAGGCCCGGCGCCAGCAGCGCCGCGACGCTGCCGCCGGCCAGCACCACGGCGCCGGCGACCACCAGCCGCCCGGGCCCGAGGACGTCGGCGCGGCGGCCGACGGCGAAGGCCAGCAGCAGCGGCAGGACGGCGAAGGCGGCGGCCAGCGCGCCGAGCGTCGCGCTGCCGGCGCCCAGGTCGAGCGCGCGGTAGCTGACCATCGGGCGGACGACGCCGTAGGAGGCGTGCAGCAGCGCGGCCTGGACGAACAGCCAGGCCAGTCCCCCGCCCCAGCGGCTCACCGCGGCGGCGCGGTCGAGGACCTGACGACGAGGGTGGGCCGCAGCAGCACCGCGCGGGCGGGCCGGTCGGGTTCGGCGAAGACGTCGAGCAGCAGCCGCCCGGCCTCGGCGCCCATCTCGTGGTGACCTACGCGGATCGTGGTCAGCGGCGGGTGCATCTTGTCCATCAGCGGCATGTCGTTGAACCCGACGACGCTCACGTCGTCGGGGCAGCGCAGGCCACGGGCGGCCAGCACGTCGTAGATGCCCAGCGCGGAGCGGTCGTGCGCCGCGATGACGGCGGTGAACTCGACGCCGCTGTCGAGCAGGGCGGCCATGGCGCGGGCGCCCTCCTCCTCGGTCGAGTTCGGGCAGCTGACCACCAGCCGCGGGTCCTCGGGCAGCCCGTGGTCGCGCAGGCCCTGCAGGTAGCCCCGCCGCCGGACCGCCCCTGTCGACAGGCCCTCGGGCCCGGCGACGTGCGCGATCCGCGTGTGGCCGAGGCCGACCAGGTGGTCGACGGCCAGCGCGACGCCGGCGGCGTTGTCGGCGGTCACCGACGGGATCGACGCGGCCGCCAGCAGCCGCTTGACCAGCACCATGCGCACGCCCTCGGCGTGCAGGCCGGCCAGCCAGCCGTCGTCGAGCGAGGCCGTCGCCACGATCAGCCCGTCGACCTGCTTGCCCAGGAGCGAGTCGACCAGCGCCCGCTCGCGCTCGAGGTCGTTGTCGGTGTTGACGATCCAGGCGTCGTAGCCGGCCGGGGCGAGGACGCTCTCCGCGCCACGCACCAGCGGGGCCACCAGCGAGTTGGTCAGGTCGGGCACGACCAGGCCGACGGTGTTGGTCCGCGCCGTCCGCAGGCTGCGCGCCATCGGGTTGGGCCGGTAGCCCAGCTCGCGGGCGACGCGCAGCACGCGCTCGGCGGTGCTGCGGCTGACCCGGCCCCGGCTGCCGGGGTTGAGCGCGCGCGACGCCGTGCCGACGTGCACCGAGGCGGCCTCGGCGACGTCCCGGAGCGTGGGCGGGCGCATGACTGCAATCGTAAGCATTCGGCACTGCCCGGACCCGCGTTTCCCGCGCGGGGACCACCCGACGGTGGAGCGGGCGCCGGGCCGAAACGGCAACTTGGCTGCGATGTCGGTGTAACCCTTGACACATCTGCGGCCGGTCTGCCGATACTTCGGACCGAGGCAATCGATTGCAGCTCCGCGAGCTGACGGACCCCGCTCGAGCCCGTTGCGCCCCGGACGCAGGACAAGGGAGTCGATGCACGTGGCACCAGGTCAGGACCGGCTGGGCAGGACGCTGGCCGTGGAGGCCCACGGGGTCTCGGTCGAGTACGAGCGCACGCGCAACAAGGACACGCTGGTCGCGCTGGAGGACTTCACGCTGGAGGTCGCCGACGGCGAGTTCCTCGCGGTGGTCGGGCCCAGCGGCTGCGGCAAGAGCACGTTCCTCAACGTCGTCGCCGGCCTGGTCCCGCCGGCCGCCGGCGAGATCAAGGTCTTCGGCAAGGACGTCACCGGCCCCGGCCCCGACCGCGCCGTCGTCTTCCAGGACTACGCGCTCATGCCGTGGCGCACGGTCGAGAAGAACGTGCGCTTCGGCCTGGAGATGCAGGGCCGGGTCGACTCCGACACCGGCGCCAAGGTCGACCGCTACATCAAGATGGTCGGGCTCTCCGGCTTCGAGAAGTCCTACCCCCGGGAGCTCTCCGGCGGCATGCGGCAGCGGGTCGGCCTGGCCCGCGCGCTGGTCACCGAGCCGCGGCTGCTGCTGATGGACGAGCCGTTCGCCGCGGTCGACGCGATGACCCGCGAGATCATGCAGGAGGAGCTGACCCGGATCGTCGCCGAGACCGGTCAGGCGATCATCTTCATCACCCACGGCGTCGACGAGGCGATCACCCTCGGCGACCGGATCGCGGTGGTGACCAACCGGCCCGGCCGGATCAAGGAGATCATCGAGGTCGACCTGCCGCGGCCGCGCAGCCGGGCCAGCCGCCAGCTGCCCGAGTTCCAGGACCTGCGCGACCGGGTGTGGCAGCTGCTGTCCGAGGAGCACCCCGAGCGGTCCGAGCTGGCCGAGCCGATCGGCGCCGGCGGCACCGTGCCGAACGCGGGCGGCGTCTGACGATGGCCACGACCGCCGCTCCCGAGTCGTCCTCCGCGGCCTCCCCCGCGCCGGCGCGGCCTCGCAAGAAGCAGCAGTCGTTCGGCGAGCGGCTGCTGCGCAAGCGCGGCCCCGGCGTCCTCGCCTTCGTCGCGTTCATCGGGATCTGGCAGCTGTCGGTCATGGTCTTCGACCCCAGCCCGATCCTCTTCCCCGGGCCGTGGCCGGTCGCCCAGGAGTGGGCCGAGGCCGCGGCCGACGGGTCCATGTGGGAGGCCACCGCCGACAGCATGTACGCGATGTCGATCGGCCTGGCGATCTCGCTGGTCGTCGGCATCCCGCTCGGCGTCGCGATCGGCATGTCCCCCACCGCCGACCTGATCACCTCGCCCTACCTGTGGGGCTTCTTCGCGATGCCGCGCATCGCGCTGGCACCGCTCATGGTGCTCTGGCTGGGTTTCGGCGCCGAGATCAAGATCTGGCTGGTCGTGCTCTCGGCGATCATCCCGATCATCCTGTCGGCCAAGGACGGGGTGCAGACCACCGACGACGGGTTGCTCCGGGCCGCGCGCAGCTTCGGCGCCGGCCGGCTGCAGCTGTTCGGCAAGGTCGTCGTCCCGAGCACCCTGCCGTTCATCGCCAGCGGCGTGCGCAACGGCATCTCCCGCGGCTTCGTCGGCTTGCTGGTCATCGAGCTCACCGTCGGCACCGGCGGGATCGGCACCGAGGTGATCCGCGCGGCCCGCGACCTGGACACCGCGCGGATGTTCGCCTTCATCGCCACGCTGATCGCCCTCGCGCTGCTGCTGGTCAGCCTGTCCCGCCGGCTCGAGAACTACGCCAGCCGCTGGCGTGAGGAGGTCGTCCTGTGACCGCCACCGGATCGATCGCGCCGACGACGGTCCCGACGTCGGTCACGGCGCCCGCCAAGCGGCCGACCCGGAAGTACCGGTACGGACGGCGGAAGGTCTACAGCCGCAAGCAGCGCTGGGTCATCGGCACGATCAACCTGCTGATCTTCTTCACGATCTGGCAGCTGGTCGCGACCTACACCGACGTCCCGAAGCTGTTCCTCCCCTCGGTGACCGAGGTCTGGGACCAGCTCGTCCGGATGCACGAGCAGGGCATCCTCTGGGGCAACCTCGGCAAGAGCCTGTGGGTCTACGTGGTCGGGATGGTCATCTCGATCGCCATCGCGGTGCCGGCCGGCCTGATCATCGGCGGCGTCCGGATCATCGACCGGATCACCAGCCCCTACGTGTGGGCGCTCTACACCACGCCGCGGCTGATCCTCATGCCGCTGATCGTGCTGTGGGTCGGCATCAACGACACCGCCCGGATCGTGATCATCGTGCTCTCGGCGGTGCCCGCCACGCTGGTCGTGGTCATGGAGGGCGTCAAGACCGTCGACAACTCGCTGCTGAAGGCGGCGCGCTCGTTCGGGGCCAGCCGGCCGCGGCTCTACCGCGCGGTGGTGCTGCCCTCGACCGTGCCGTTCATCGCCACCGGCATCCGCATGGGCGTCTCGCGCGGCCTGATCGGCCTGTTCATCGGCGAGCTCTTCACCGCCGCGAACGGGATCGGCTACATCATCGCGCTCTCGTCCAAGACGTTCAACAGCGCTCAGACCTACGCGATGCTCTTCATCTTCGTCTTCTTCTGCGTCGCGATGGTCGGGCTGACCCAGCTGCTCGAGCGCAAGGTCTCGGTGTGGCGGGCCTAGGACACGTGACGTCGTCGTCACGGGCACTTCGTCTACGAAAGGACGAAACGATGCACAAGTTCCGGGTGCCGGCGATCCTGTTCGCCACCGCGCTCGTCGCGGCGGCCTGCGGATCCGACGGTGGTGGCGGGGGCGGCGGGGACGGCGGCGGCGAGCTGAACCAGGTCCGCCTGGCGATCGACGGTGACGACTTCATGAACCAGCTCGCCTGGATGGTCGCCGACAAGAACTACTGGCCCGACCTCGGGTTCTCCGAGCCGGCCGAGGTGTTCGCCACCGACGAGTACATCGCCGGCCTGGCCGGCGGCGACGTCTGGGTGGCGCAGGGCGAGAGCGACGTCATCTGGTCGGCGCTGGCCGAGGGCAGCGTGCCGATGAAGGTCATCGGCGTCGAGAAGGACGCCGAGGCGTACTTCCTCGGCATCCGGGCCGGCGTCGACCCCAACAACCTCGAGGGCCTGAAGATGAGCGGTGGCGCCGCCGGCGACCGCAACATCACCGTCGGCGAGGAGATGCTCGAGGGCCTCGGCGTCGACCCCGAGAGCATGGAGTGGGTGCAGATCGAGGGCGGCTCCGACGAGCGCCTGCAGGCCCTGCTCGCCGGGCAGATCGACGTCGCGGCGCTGCAGCCGCGGCACGTGCTGCCGCTGGAGGCCGAGGGCGGCCAGATGATCGTCCAGGAGTACCAGCGGGTGCCCCAGGAGGTCTGGGTCGTCACCGCGGAGACCATGGAGAACAACCGCGACGAGGTCTGCGCCTACCTCGAGGGCCGCATCGCCGCCAAGCAGTGGATCTCCGAGGGCGAGACGTACACCGACAACCAGCAGGCCGCGCTCGACATCGCCGCGGAGTACGGCGAGGAGCCCAGTGAGGGCGACCTCGACGAGTGGCAGATCGAGATGGAGCAGAACTGGTCGCTCAACGGTGGTTCACCGGAGGACACCTGGGAGACGTGGAACCAGGCCATGATCGACGCGGGCAACGTGCCCGAAGGCTTCGACTGGCGTGAGCACGTCGACTTCTCCTGCCTGACCGAGGTCCAGGAGAGCCTGGGGCTCGAGGTGGAGCCCGGCAACATCTGACACGTCCCCGCACGCCTCGGCGCCGGTCGCGATGCGGCCGGCGCCGAGTGCTGTCCGAGGGCTTTCCCGGCGACCGTCGCCGGCGGTGATGTGCCGATGTGGCGGGTTCTGGCGCCGGAATGCGCCGTCGGCGCACATCACCTGCCGGGGACGGCGGCGAGCGGCGACCGTGCGGCTCGTCGACGGAGTGCGCGGAGGCGGGGTTCCGGCGACGGGAACCCCGCCGGAGCGCACTCCGTGCGGCCGCGGGCCGGGGCTCAGAGGGCGGTGCGCTCGGGGCCGGGGAGCTCCTGGAGGTTGGCGCGCAGGTCGGGGTGCGGGAAGAAGCAGACCAGCACGAGGTCCGACGTCCCCGACGCGACGGTCGCGTGCGGCACCCCCGGCGGGACGACGACCAGGTCACCGGCGCCCACGGCGGAGGGGACGTCGTCCTCCCACGCCGTGCCGGTGCCGGAGACGACGTAGACGAGCTCGGCGCTGTACGGGTGCACGTGCGGCGTGCGCGGGCCGGGCGCGATCCGCACCACGCGGGCGCTCGCGCCGACGGCGAGGCCGGCCGGCAGCGGGTCGGCGGACGTGCGACCGGGCAGCGGGACGAAGTCCAGCTGCCCGGCCCGGACGACGGGCACGGGCGGGATCCCTACGAGCCCTCGACGCCGACCTTCTCGATGACCTCCTGCACGAGCACCGCCTCGCCGTTGCGCTTCGAGGACTCGAGCACCGCGCGGACGACGCCCAGCGCGCGCACCGCCTCCACCGCGCCGACCTCGACGGTCGCCTGCCCGCGGATCGCCAGCCCGAACTCCTCCAGCTGCTCGCGGAACATGTCGGTGCGCGGCAGCTCGACCTTCTGCCGCTCGGACTCGCCGTAGAACTGGGACCTCAGCGACGACCAGTCGTCGGCCAGGTGCGACTCGTCCCAGTGCGTGAAGTCGAGGTCGTACATCAGGTTGGCCTTCGTGCCGAGCAGGTTCATCGTGTAGACGCCCGGCGACGCCCAGCCGGTGCCGATGTAGCCCAGCGGGCCGCTCTCGAACTCGAGGATCGCCATGATCGCGTCGGGCACCTCGGACTTCGTGTAGAGCTTGCGCGCGTGCGCGGTCACGCTCTTCACCGGGCCGAGCAGGAACTGCAGCGTGTCGGCGTGGTGCACGCCCAGCTGGATGAACGCCCCGCCCGGGCTCTTGTCGGCGTAGTAGCGCCAGGTCTGCGGGGTGAGCTCGAGACCGCGCTCGTTGGAGAAGTTCGCCTCGGCCAGCGAGATCTGCCCGATCCGGCCGTCGTCGAGCCAGCGCTTCATCTCCCGGTGGCCCGACAGGCGGCGCGAGCTGTGCCCGACGGCGAACACCTGCCCGGTGTCGGCGACCGCGGCGGCGATCCGGTTGGCGTCCTCCAGCGTGTGCGCGATCGGCTTGTCGGTGTAGACCGCCTTGCCCGCCTCCAGCGCCTGGGTGATCACGTCCATGTGCGTGTCGTTCGGCGTCGTCACGAGCACGCCCTCGACCCCCGGGTCGGCCAGCAGCTCCGCGTAGGACGACGCCGCGTTCGGGACGCCGAACTCCTCCTGGAACGCCGTCCGCTTCGCCTCGTCGCGGCTGAAGCAGCTGTAGATCTCGACGGCGTCGCCGCGCTGGATGCCGCGGGCCAGCACGCGGGCCCAGCGGCCGAGCCCGACCGATGCCAGCCGCACCTTGTCCGTGGAGGAGCTGTCCTGGGTCACGGGTCCTGCCTTCCGTCGGATCGGATGTCGCGGGCTCTCAGGACGACGTCGAGGAGCTCCAGCACCCCGTCGGCGACGACCTTGGTGAACGTGGCCGCTCGGTCGGGCGTGGCCCACCGCGGGTTGCCGTACCAGCCGTCGGAGGCGAGCTCCGAGACGTCGGTGATGAAGCCGTAGACCTCGTGCGAGCGGCGCATCGCGTCCATCTCCAGCGCGCCCGGCGGACGGGTCGGCTCGCCGGCCCGCTCGGTCTTCACCAGCTCCGGGTCGTGGGCCAGGACGGCGAGGGTCTCGATGCCGCCGCCGTGGGTCAGCTCGCCGCCCTCGTCGCGGTAGAGCCGCTGCGCGACGTAGCAGGCCTGCGCGGCGACGAACGTGCAGTCGTAGCGGTCCTGCAGGTCGGTGGCGACCGCGTTCATCGACGCGATGTTGCCCTCGTGCCAGTTGACCAGCACGAACGTCTGCACGCCCGTGCGGATCAGCTCGGTGCAGATGTCGGTGAGCAGCGCCTCGAAGGTCTCCCGCCGCAGCGTGACCGTGCCGGGGTGCCCGGCGTGGATCGGCGTCACCCCGTACGGCCCGAACGGCGCGTAGACGGCGTCGAGCCGGTCGGCCACCTCCCGGGCGACCAGCTCCGCGGCGAAGGTGTCGGTGCCGTTGGGCAGGTGCGGCCCGTGCTGCTCGATGCTGCCGATCGGCAGGACGGCGGTGCGCGAGCGGGCGACGGCCTCGGCTGCCTCCGGGCTCGTCATGTCGGCCAGGTCGTACCTCATGCCCGCACCCCTCCCTCGACGACGGGATCGCGCAGCGGCTCGCCGCGCAGCAGCCGGGCGGCCTCGTCGGCGGCCTTGCGACGCATGTCGGCCTCCGACTCGTCGGTGTACCAAGCCATGTGCGGGGTCAGCAGCACCCGCTCGGCGACCGGCTCGAACACCGCGGCGTCGACCGGCTCGGACGGGTAGACGTCGAGCGCGGCCCACCCGGGACGGCCGGCGGCCAGCCCCTCGAGCAGCGCCGGCAGGTCGACCAGCGATCCGCGGGCGGTGTTGACCAGCACGCTGCCGGGCTTCATCACGGCCAGCTCGGCCGGCCCCAGCAGCGGCCGCCCCGAAGGGTCGCCGGGCGCGTGCAGCGTGACGACGTCGCTGGTGGCCAGCAGCTCCTCGAGCGGTGCCGGCGCCACGCCGTCCCCCGGCGGGACGTCGACGTACTCGTCGTGGGCGACCACGGCGAAGCCGAGCGCGCGCAGGTAGCCGGCCGCCTGGCGGCCGATCCGGCCGTACCCGACGACGCCGGCGGTGGAGGCGCTCGGCAGGTGCAGCGGGCGCAGCCCGGCCACGCCCCAGCCGCCGGCGCGCACCGTGCGGTCGGCGTCGGGCAGCCGGCGGAACAACGCCATCGCCACCGACACCGCGTGCACGGCGACCGCCTCGGTGCCGTAGTCGGCGACCCGGCCGACGGCGATCCCCCGGTCGCGCGCCGCGTCCAGGTCGATGGTGTCCACGCCGATGCCGTAGCGCACGATCCCGCGGCAGCGCAGCCCGTCGAGGACGGCGGCGTCGAAGCGCGGTCGCGACCCGGCGAGCACCACCTCGGCGTCGGCGGCGACGGCCAGGATCTCCGCGGCGCTGCCGCCGTCGCCGAGCACCAGGTCGACCCCGAGCGGCCCGAGGACCTCCTCCTCGATCGCCAGGTCGGCGTAGCGGGTGCCGAGCACCGCGACCGTGCGGGATGTCACGCACACCACCTCCGGGACGACGACGGCGCCACTGTTGCCCAATCGTTTGCGCACGTCAAGCCCGCCCGTTCACGCGCGGTTTCGCGCCGGTGGTGCGGACTCCTTGACATTCGCTGCGCATACGTTTGTATGAGCCTGCGCGGCACCGGAGCCAGCCTGGGAGGAACGCGATGGCGCACAGCTTCTTGGTCCACGCACCGGACGACGTCGTGGGCGTCGCGGTGCAGGACATCGACCCCGGGCCGGCCGTGCCCGGGAAGATCCAGTCCAACGGCCAGCCCCTGCAGCTTGACGTCCTCGACCCCGTCCCGCTCGGTCACAAGGTGGCGCTGCGCGACCTCCCCGCCGGCGAGCAGGTCGTCAAGTACGGCATCTCGATCGGCCGGACCACCCGCGACATCCGGGCCGGCGAGCACGTCCACGTCCACAACGTCAAGGGAGAGCGCTGGGCATGAGCGCCGGACGCACGTTCCTCGGGTACCGCCGCGCCGACGGCAGCGTCGGCTGCCGCAACCACGTGGTCATCCTGCCGATCGACGACATCTCCAACGCCGCCGCCGAGGCCGTGGCGAAGGTCGTCCAGGGCACCATGGCCCTCCCCCACCCCTACGGGCGGCTGCAGTTCGGCCCCGACCTCGACCTGCACTTCCGCACGCTCATCGGCACCGGCGCGAACCCGAACGTCGCCGCCGCGGTGGTCATCGGCATCGAGCCGAACTGGACCAAGCGGGTGGCCGACGGCATCGCCGCCACCGGCAAGCCGGTCGCCGCCTTCTCCATCGAGGGCCTCGGCGACCTGAAGATCATCGAACTGGCCAGCCGGGCAGCGGTGCAGATGGTGCACGACGCCACCGCGCTGCAGCGGGAGGAGATCCCGCTGACCGACCTGGTCATCAGCACCAAGTGCGGCGAGTCCGACACCACCTCGGGCCTGGGCTCCAACCCCACGATCGGCCGGTTCGCCGAGCGCTTCAGCAGCGCCGGCGGCACGTTCTTCTTCGGCGAGACCTCCGAGCTCACCGGCGGCGAGCACATCGTGGCCGACCGGATCACCGACCCGGTGCAGCGGGAGAAGTTCCAGCGGCTCTTCGACGAGCACCAGCGGATCATCCTCGAGCAGGAGGCGAACCTGCTCGGCTCGCAGCCGACCGAGGGCAACATCGCCGGCGGGCTGACGACGATCGAGGAGAAGGCGCTCGGCAACATCCAGAAGATCGGCCAGGCCAAGATCGACGGCGTCCTCGAGATGGCCGAGGCGCCCACCCGCCGCGGCCTGCACTTCATGGACACCTCCTCGGCGGCCGCCGAGTCGGTCACCCTCTTCGCCGCCGGCGGCGCCGCGCTGCACCTGTTCACCACCGGCCAGGGCAACATCATCGGCAACCCGATCGTCCCGGTGCTCAAGCTGACCGCGAACCCGAAGACGGTGCGCACGATGAGCGAGCACATCGACCTCGACGTCTCGCCGCTGATCACCGCCGACATGACGCTGGACCAGGCGGCCGACCTCACCGAGGACATCGTCGTGGCGACGGCCAGCGGTCGCTGGTGCGCCGCGGAGGTCCTGGGTCACAAGGAGTTCGTGCTCACGCGCCTGCACCGCACTGCGTGAGCGCTGTCGACCTCGCGGTCATCGTGGTGGCGATCGCCGCCGGCGCGTTCGTCAAGGGCGCGACCGGCGGCGGTCTCCCCCAGATCGCCATCCCGGTGATGGCGATCTTCCTCGGCGTGGAGCACGCGGTGGTGGTCATGGCGATCCCCGGGGTGGTGGCCAACGGCTGGCTGGTCTGGACGCACCGGGCCGAGGCGGGGCACACCCGCGACCTGCCCGGCATGCTCGTCGCCGGCACGGTCGGCGCCGTCGCGGGCACGTTCCTGCTCACCTCGCTGGACGGGCGGATCCTCTCCGGCGCCCTGGCCGTGGTGATCATCGGCTACATCACGGTGGCCCTGCTGCGGCCCGGCTTCACCATCCCGGCCCGGGTGACCCGGGTGGCCAGCCCACCGGTGGGCCTGGTGGCCGGCGGGCTGCAGGGCGCCACCGGCATCTCCGGCCCGCTGCTCACCACCTGGCTGCACGGCTTCGGCCTGCCGCCGCGCGCGTACGTCTTCGCGCTGTCGTCGCTGTACTTCGTCTTCGCCGCCGTCCAGGCGGTCACCCTGGCCGCCGTCGGCCTCTACACGCCGTCCCGGCTGGTCGAGAGCCTGCTCGCGTTGCTGCCGATCCTGCCGTTCCTGCCGCTCGGGTCGGCCGCCGCCCGCCGGCTCTCGCCGCGCACCTTCCAACGCGTCGTCCTGGTGCTGCTGGCGGCGTCGGTGGTCTCGCTCGTGCACGACACGTTCACCGGAGGGAGCGCATGAGCCGACCCCGCGAAGGCGCTCCGCCGGCGCTCCACGTCTCCGCGGGGACCCCCGCATGACCGACGCCAAGGTGGAGGCGGTCGTCGCCCACTGGTACCCGCGCTTCCTGGCCAACGGCATCGACTTCTTCGACCTGCGGCGCACGCTCGCCGCCGTCGACGACTGGCCCGACTGGGCGCCGGCCTGGACGCAGGCCGCCGACCGGTACGAGGAGCTCGGCCGCGCCGCCCTCGCCGCCGGGCACCGGGTGACCGCCGCCGAGCACCTGCGCCGGGCGGCGCTGACCCTGCAGTTCGCCCAGTTCGTGCTCACCGACGACCGGCCGCGGCGCGCCGCGCTGCAGGCCCGCATGGCCGCGGTCTACCGGGAGGCGGCACCGCTGCTCGACCCGCCCGCCGTCCGCACGGTGGTGCCGTACGGCGAGGGCCGGGCGGTCGTCGGCTACCTGCGCGTGCCGCGCGGCGCGAGCTCTCCCGGCCTGGCGGTGCTGCTGCCCGGTCTGGAGTCGACCAAGGAGCAGTTCAGCACCTACGAGCCGTACTTCCTGCGCCGCGGTGTGGCCACCCTGTCGGTGGAGGGCCCGGGGCAGGGCGAGGGCGCGCTGTCGGCACCGTTCCGCGACGGGCTCTACGGGACGGCGGTGGCCTGCGTCGGCGAGGCGATCGCCGGGTTCCGCGGCGTGGACACCCGGCGGGTCGCCGTCGTCGGCACCAGCTTCGGCGGCTACCTGGCGCTGCGGCACGCGACCCGGCTGCCCGGCCTGCGCGCCGTCGTCGACATCGCCGGGCCCTACGACCTGCACGCGTTCGGCGAGCTGCCCGAGGTGACCCGGGAGGGCTTCCGCGAGTTCGTCGGCGCGGACGACGAGGAGCAGGCCCGCGCGCTGCTGGCCGACGTCACGCTGGACGGCGCGCTCGACCGCCTGCGGGTGCCGGTGCTGGTCGTGCACGGCGAGCAGGACCGGATCATCCGCGTCGGGCACGCGCACCGGATCGGCGCCGCGCTGGGCGAGCGCGGCACCGTGCGGCTGGAGCCGGACGGCAACCACTCGTGCAACAACCTGGCCCCCGTCGTGCGACCGGCCGTCGCCGACTGGGTCTCCGACCGACTGGGAGGCACGTCGTGACCGATGCACTGCACCTGCGCACCGTCGCGCAGGACGACCTGGGCGGCTACGGCGACGGCATGCAGGTCATGCGCGAGGGCGACGCCGTCTACGTCGGCCACTTCGGTCCGAGCGGCATGGGCACCAGCGTGCTCGACGCCTCCGACCCGACGCGGCTGCGGCTGGTGAAGCAGTGGCGGGCGCCGCACGGCAGCCACACCCACAAGGTGCAGGTGGCCGACGGCCTGCTGCTGGTCAACCACGAGCAGTTCCGCGGCGGCGACCCGTACAGCGCCGGCATGGCCGTCTACGACCTCGCCGACCCGTTCGACCCGCAGCAGGTCGGCTGGTTCGACTCCACCGGCAAGGGCGTGCACCGCATCGTCTGGGAGGGCGGCCGCTACGCCTACGTCTCCGCGATCCCCGAGGGTTTCGACGACCGCATCTGGGTGGTCGTCGACCTGGCCGACCCGCGCAACCCCGTCGAGGCCGGCCGCTGGTGGTGGCCCGGGCAGCGGGACGGCGAGGAGCCGACCTGGCCGGCCGGGAAGCGCTACGCCGCGCACCACGCGCTGGTCGACGGCGACCGCGCCTACCTCGGTTACGGCGACGCCGGCCTGGTGGTGCTCGACATCGCCGACCGGTCGAACCCCGAGCAGCTGGCGACGCTGAACTGGGAGCCGGGCGGGGACACCCACACCTGCCTGCCGCTGGCGGGCCGCGACCTGCTGGTGGTCACCGACGAGGTGGTCACCGACGGCCGCACCGGCGAGCCGCACTACGCGCGGATCGTCGACGTGGCCGACCCGACCGCCCCGCGGGTGGTCGGGATCTGCCCCCCGCCGCCCGACGAGTTCTACGACCACGGCCTGCGCTTCGGCCCGCACAACCTGCACGAGAACCGGCCGGGCACCTACCGCAGCGCCACCCTGGTGTTCTGCACCTACTTCAACGCCGGCCTGCGGGTCTACGACGTCGCCGACGCCGAGCACCCGGTCGAGGTCGCGCACTGGGTGCCGGACACGCCGCCGGGCCAGCAGGCGCCGCAGATCAACGACGTCTTCGTCGGGGCGGGGTTCGACATCTGGGTCACCGACCGGGTCACCGGCGGGGTCTACCGGCTGGAGGCCGACGACGAGCTGGCCGCGCGGATGCGGGACGCCGCGCTGTGACCACCGACGTCCACGCCCACTGCGTGCCGGTCGGCGTGCTGGAGACCCTGCGGGCCGAGGGCGGGCGCTACGGCATCGAGGTGGCGCAGGCCGACGGCCGCTGGGCGGCGACCATCGCCGGGCGGGTGCGCACCCGGCCGATGGTGCCCGGGCTGCTCGACCTCCCCCGCCGCCTGGCGGCCATGGACGCCACCGGCGTCGACGTGCAGCTGCTGTCGAGCTGGATCGACCTGACCGCCTACGCCCTCGACGCCGACGTCGGCGCCCGGTACTCGCGGATGTTCAACGAGGGGCTGGCGGCCACGGTCGCCGAGGCGCCCGACCGGTTCCGGGCCCTGGCGACCGTGCCGCTGCAGGCGCCGGAACGGGCCGCCGAGGAACTGCTCACCGCGGTCGAGGCGCTCGGCATGGTGGGCGCGGAGATCGCGACGACGGTGGACGGCGCCGAGCTCGACGACCCGTCGCTCGAGCCGTTCTGGGCCTGCGCCGAGGAGCTGCGCTGCCTGCTCGTCGTCCACCCGTACGCCTCGCTGGCCGGGCGGAACGTGTCCCGGTACGGGCTGGGCAACCTGGTCGGCAACCCGGCCGAGTCGACGATCGCGCTGGGGCACCTGCTCTTCGGCGGCGTGCTGGAGCGCCACCCGGGGCTGCGGCTGTGCGTGGTGCACGGCGGCGGGTTCGCGCCCTACCAGGTGGGCCGGTGGGACCGCGCCTACGCGACCGGCGCGCGCGGGGCGGCCGAGCACCTCACCCGCTCCCCCGGCGAGTGGCTGCGCTCGGTGTACTTCGACACCGTCCTGCACTCGCCGCGGTCGCTGCGCCACCTCGTCGACGTCGTCGGCGCCGACCGGGTGGTGCTGGGCAGCGACTACCCGTTCGTCATGGGCGAGCCCGAACCGGTGCGCGCGCTGGCCGCCGTGGCCGACCTCGACGACCGGCAGCGGCACGCGATCCTGCAGGGCAACATCGCCGCGGTCCTCGACGGGATCGCGCGGTGAGCGGGCCGTCGTTCAGCGACGCCGAGCTCGCCGACCGGCGCCGGCGGGTCGAGGAGGTCGCGGCGGCGCACGGCCTGGACGCCGTCGTCCTGTACGGCGCCAACCGGTTCGGCAGCGCCGTCCCGTGGCTGACCGGCTGGCCGGTCACCCGGGAGGCCGTCGTCGTCCTGCGGCCCGGCCGGCGGCCGCAGCTGTTCGTCGGCTTCCCGAACCACGTGCCCAACGCCCGCCGGCTGGCCCGGGACGCCGACGTCGACGGCATCGGCGAGCGCACCGAGGAGACCGTGGTCGCGGCGCTGCGGGCCGGCGGCCCGGTCGGGCGGATCGGCACGATCGGCCCGGTGCCGGTGCGCATGCACGACGCCCTGATCGGGCTCGGCGCCGTCGTGCCGCTGGACGCCGAGCATACCCGGCTGCGCAGCCTGAAGAGCGACGAGGAGCTGGTGGTGCTCCGGCACGCGGCGGCGCTCACCGACGCCTCGGCGGCCGCCCTGGTCGCCGCCGCCGTCCCGGGCGCGACCGAGCTCGACCTGGTCGCCGCCGTCGAGGGCTCCTACGTGCGCACCGGGGCGACCAACCACATCCACTACGTGGCGGCCACCTCCATGGCCGACCCCGACCGCCCCGCGCCGGCGCAGTGGCCGACCGACCGCCGGCTGGAGCCCGGGTCGGTCGTGCTCTTCGAGCTGTCCACCAGCTGGGGCAGCGACTACCCGGGGCAGCTGCTGCGCACGGTCACCGTCGAGGCCGACCCGACGCCGCTCTACCGGGAGCTGCACGAGGTGGCCGAGGCGGCGCTGGCCGCGATCGCCGCGCGGCTGCGGCCCGGCGTGCTGCCGGCGGAGCTGCTCGCGGCCGCCGACGTCGTCCCCGACGCCGGCTTCACCACGCTCGACGACCTCGTGCACGGCTTCGGCGGCGGCTACCTGCCACCGGTGCTCAGCCACCGCGGCCCGGCGACCGGGGTGCACGCCGAGCCGCTGGCCGAGCGGATGACCGTCGTCGTCCAGCCCAACGTGGTCACGCCCGACCTGCGGGCGGGGGTGCAGACCGGCGAGCTGTTCGAGATCACCGGCGACGGCGCCCGCTCGCTGCACGCGTTCCCGCCGGGCCTGCTGCGCGGCGGCCCGCGCTGGGAACCCCCGGACGGCGACCGGTAGGAAGGACGCATGGCCGAACCCTTCCCCACCGTCGCCGAGCTCGCCGCCGAGGAGGCCGAGCTGCAGTTCACCTCGTTCACCAACGACGACGCGTGGGAGCTGGGCTCGGCGCTGGTGGCCACCGCCCGGCGCGACCGGCTGCCGGTGGCGATCGCGATCACCCGCAACGGCCACGGGCTGTTCAAGGCGGCGCTGACCGGCGCCACGCCCGACAACGACACGTGGATCGACCGGAAGACGCGGGTGGTGCAGCGCTTCGGGCACAGCAGCCTGTACGTGCGGCAGGCCAGCGTCGAGCGCGGCACCACCTTCGAGGAGGAGTTCGGCCTCGACCCGCAGGAGTACGCCGCGCACGGCGGCGCCTTCCCGGTCCTCGTCCGGTCGGTGGGCCCGGTCGGCGCCGTCGTCGTCTCGGGTCTGCCGCAGCTGCAGGACCACCGCGTGGTCGTCGCGGCCCTCCGCGAGCACCTGGCCCGTCAGGCCGCCTGACGCGCGGCGGCGCGGCAGCGGGCGATCCGCGCGCACCGGGCGATGCGGGCGGCCTCGACCTCCGGCACGACCGGCAGCGGCGTCGTCCCCTCCAGCTCGTCGCCGTCGAGCGCGAACCGGCCGTGCAGCGGCGCGGCCAGCCGGCGGACCTTGAGGTTGTGCGCGTCCATGAGCCACAGCAGCGAGCGCACGCCGGCGTCGCCCGCGGCGACCCCGACGACGTCGACGAGCAGCCGGCCGATGCCCAGCCCCTGGTAGCGGTCGACCACCTCCAGCGCCACCTCGGCCAGCTCGGGGTCGTCCTTGTCGCGGATGTAGCGGCCGATGCCGACCGGCTCGCCGTCGACCTCGGCGACCCAGCACCCGTGCCGGTCGTGGTCGACGTCGGTCAGCGCCCGCAGCACCGCGGGCAGCAGCGCCGGGATCGGCGCGAGGAAGCGCATCCGGCGCGAGTGCGCCGACATCCCGTCGAAGACCGCCTGGACCGGTCCGGTCTCGCCGTCGGCGAGCGGACGGACGACGACCCGCGGCAGCGACAGGCCCCGCCGGCCGGCGACCTCGAGCGACGGCATCCCATCGGCGGCCGTCGTGAGCGTGATCATCTCCGTCTCCTCCGCCCGGCGGGTCGGGAAGGCTGCCGGGCTGCGGACCAGGCTGCCGACGGCGTCTTTCGCGGACCTTCCGCGCGGCTGGCCCGGGGAGGACGCCGCGGAAGGCCACCGGAAGGCGGTCGCCCGACGCTCGCGCCATGACCTCGACGACGTCCCCTCCCGTCCGCACGGGCGCCGACCTGCTGGCCGGTGCGCGTGCGTGCCTACCGCTGGTGATCGGCCTGGCCCCCTTCGGCCTGACCGTCGGCGCCGCGGTCGGCGCCAGCGCCGACCCGGTCGCCGCCTGGTTCGGCAGCCTGCTGGTCTTCAGCGGCAGCGCCCAGCTCGCCCTGCTGCAGCTGCTGGGCGACGGCGGTGCGCTGTGGACCGCGGTCGCCGTCGCGGTCCTCGTCAACGCCCGGCTGCTGGTGTACAGCGGTGGGCTGGCCCCGTTGTGGACCGGTGCCCCGCTGTGGGCGAAGGTGCTGGGTGCCGCGACCATCGTCGAGCCGACGTGGGCGGTGGCCGAGCAGCGCCGCCGCTCCGGGGCCCCGCCGGCCGGCGCGCTGGCGCACTACGCCGGCGCCGCGATCGCGATGGCCGTCGGCTGGATGGTCGCCATCAGCGCCGGGATGGTGGTCGGCGGCGTCGACGGTCTCGCCGCGCACCTCTCCGTCGCCGTCCCGCTGTGCCTGGTCGTGCTGGTCGTCCCGCACCTGCGGCTGCCCGGCGGCGTCGCCGCGGTCGCGGCCGGCGCGGCCACGGCGCTGGTCGCCTCGGCCGTCGTCCCGGGTGCGGAGGTCCTGCCCGCCATGGCCGCCGCGGCGCTGGCCGGGGGGCTGGCGGAGCGGGGGCGGTCGTGAGCGCCGTCTGGACCGCCGTCCTGGTGGTCGGTGGGGTGAGCCTGGTGTTCCGGTTGCTGCCCCTGGTCGTCGTCGAGCGGGCCGGGCTGGGCGAGCGGACGGCGGCCGTGCTGCGGCACGCCGCCGCGGGGGCGATCGCGGCGCTCGTGGTGCTGAGCGTCGCGGGCGGCAGCGGCGGGCCCGACCCCGCGGTGCTCGCCGCGCTGGCCATGGGCGGGGTCGTCGCGTGGCGCGGCGGCTCGATCGTGCGGGTCGTGCTCGCCGGCGGGGGCGTCTACGCCCTGGTGGCGCTGGGCGCGGCCCTGGTATGACCGCGGGCGTGGGAGTGCGGGTCCGCCTGCTCGGCGGCTTCGCCGCGGAGGTCGACGGGCGCGCCGTCGACGCCGCCGCCTTCGCCCGGCGCAGCGCCCCGGCGCTGGTCGGGCTGCTGACGCTCGCGCCGGCACACCGGCTGCACCGCGAGCGGGTGATGGACGCGCTGTGGCCCGACCCCGCTCCCAGCTGCTGCGGGTGTCGGGGGGCTCGGAGACGCCCGGCTTCCACTCGGTCCACGACGCCCGCTTCCTCCCCGACGGGCCGGTGCAGCTGTGGCGGGCGTTCGACCGGCCGCAGCGGCGCTCCACCTCGCCGGAGAACGCCTTCCGGCTGTGGACCGCGTTCGGGCGGCTCGACGCCTCGGCGGCCGCGCGGCAGCTCGACGTCCCGACGCTGGTCCTGCACCCGCTCGGTGACCTCGTCCGGTCGTTCGAGGAGGCCGAGGAGCTGCACGCCGCCGTCGCCGGCAGCCGCCTGGTGGCGCTGGACAGCCGCAACCACATCCTGCGGGCCGACGAGCCGGCGTTCGCTCACTTCCTCCGGGAGGTTCGGGCCTTCCTCGGCGGCTCGGGCGGCTCCTCGGCGGCGTCGTCGGTGACGAGCTCGTAGCGGCGGCCGTAGGTCTCGACGACCGCCTGGATGGCGGCGACGACCGGGATGGAGACCAGGGCGCCCAGCGCCCCGAACAGCGACGCCCCGGCGATGACCGAGCCGAGCGCGACCGCCGGGTGGATGTTCACCGTGCGGGCGGTCACCCGCGGTCCGATCAGGTAGTTCTCGACCTGCTGGTAGACGGTGCCGAACACGACCACCCAGAGCGCGTCGAACGGGTCGACCGCGAGGGCGACCAGGGCGGGCAGGCCGATGGCGAGGTAGGTGCCGAGGGTGGGGATGAACTGGGAGACCAGGCCGGTCCACAGCGCCAGCGGCAGCCAGAACGGCACGCCCAGCACCAGGAGGACGACGGCGGTCACGACCGCGCTGACCACGGCCAGGACGAGCCGGGAGACGACGTAGCCGCCGGTCTTCTCCACGGCGATCTCCCACACCGTCGAGATGACCCGCTGCTGCCGCGGCGGGAAGCGGCGGGCGACGCTGCGGCGCAGCGCCGGCGCCTGGGCGGACATGTAGTAGGCGAACAGCAGGAAGGTGAAGGTCTGGAAGAGGGCGCCGATCAGCGTGGTGACGACGCCGACCAGGCCCGGCGTGAGGTCCTGCGCCAGGTCCTGGATCCGCTCCGGTGTGAGCTGCAGCGAGTCGACGACGTCCCCGGCCCTCACGTCGGTGTCGAAGCTGCGGTTGACCCAGTCGACGACGTCCCGGACGACGTCGGGCAGCGCCCGCACCAGGGCGGCGACCTGGTCGACCAGCAGGGCGCCGAACACCGCGAAGAAGCCGACGGTGAGGACGACCAGCGCGGACAGCACGATCCCGGTGGCCCCGCCGCGGCGCACGCCCCGCCGCACGAGCGCGGCGACGACCGGCTCGATGCTGATCGCGAACAGCCAGGCCAGGAACAGCAGGCCGAGGAAGCCGCGCAGGTTGGTGAACGCCCAGAGCACCACCTGGTAGGCCGCCACCGCGGCCAGCACCAGCAGCAGCGCGCGGCGCAGCCACGGCGGCTCCCGCCGTCCGGCGGTGCCCGGCTCGCCCCCGGCCGCTGCGTTCCCTGCCACGGCGGCACGCTAGATCCCCGACCCCGCCCGTGGCAGGGGACGCGCCCGGAGGTCACCGGGGAGGGGGAAGCAGCGGTCCCGCCCGCCCGGCCCCGGCGACCTGGTCAGCGGGCCCGGAGCTCGCCGACCAGCCGCTCGGTGCGCGGGACGGCGACCCCGTGGCGGGCGGCCGCGCGGAGCACCGCTCCCCCGATCGCCTCCAGCTCCAGCGGACGGCCGGCCTCGGCGTCGCGCTGCATCGACGAGCGCATGCCGGCGGGCAGCCCGGCGAAGAACCCCACGATCCCGTCCGGGTCGACCGGCACGCCCTCGGCGCGGGCGACGGCGGCCACCTCGCCGACGACGGCGGCGACGTCGTCGGGACGGCGGTGGCGGACCACCCCGACCGGCGCCGCCTCGTGCGTGGTGAGCAGCGCGAACGGGGCGAGGAACGCCAGCTTGCCCCACAGCGCCGCCCGCTCGTCGTCCACGACGGTGGTGTCGACGCCGGCGGCGCGCAGGTCGGCGGCCAGCTCCTCGGCCCGGCCCCGCAGGGCGGGCGCCGGGGCCAGCTCGACGCGGACGAACGGGCTGTCGTGCCGCACCTCCCCCGGCGCGACCCGGCTGGCCTCCACCCGGATGGTGCCGGCCACGACCGCGGCCCCCGGGTAGCGCTCGCGCAGCACCGCCATGTGCTCGACGCCGTTGAGGAACGGCACCAGCAGCGCCCCGCCGAGCACGTCGGCCGGGACCCGGTCGAGCGCGGCGTCGAGCTGGGTCGCCTTGACCGTGACCAGGCAGGCGTCCACGGGGTCCGCGAGCCGCTCGGCCGCGGCGACCGGGACGGCGAAGTCGCCCAGCAGGCCGCTGCGGACGGCGATCCCGCGCTCGGCGAGGGCGGCGACCGTCGACGCCCCGGCCAGGCAGGTCACCGCCGTCCCCCGCCGGGCGAGGGCCGCGGCCAGCAGCCCGCCCACCCCACCCGGGCCCAGCACCGCGACGGCGTCCACGGCGGGCACCGTAGCGCCGGGGTCAGTGGCCCGTCAGCGCCGTCATCGCCCGGTCGAGCAGCCTCGCCGGGCGGCCGGTGCGCCGCTCCCGGCCGTCGAGCAGCGCCGCCAGCCGGAAGCCGGCGTTCACGCCCACCCACCGCAGCGGCTCGGGCTCGAACCGCCGCGACCGGTGGCCCACCCACGGCAGCCGCGCGATCGGGGTGTCGTCCCCGCAGATCAGGTCGGCGAGGGTCCGCCCGGCCAGGTTGGTGAGCGCGACGCCGTCCCCGCTGTAGCCGCCGGCCGCGGCGAGCCCGGTCGCCCGGTCGAGGGTGACCGACGGCCACCAGTCCCGCGGCACGCCCAGCGGCCCGCCCCAGCGGTGGGTGATCGTCGCGTCGGCGAGCGCCGGGAAGAGCTCGACGAGGCTGCGCCGCAGCTGCTCGTGCACGCCGCGGGCCCGCTCCGACGCCGGGTCGATCCGCGAGCCGAAGCGGTACGGCGCGCCACGGCCGCCGAAGGCGATCCGGCCGTCGCGGGTGCGCTGGCCGTAGACCAGCAGCCGGCGGTCGTCGTTGAGGGTCTCCCGCCCCGCCCAGCCGGTCTCCGCCCAGAAGTCGTCGGGCAGGGGCTCGGTGGCCAGCATCAGCGAGTAGACCGGCGCCAGCGCGCGACGTGCGCCGGGCAGGGCCGGCGTGAAGCCCTCGGTCGCCCGGACCACCACGCGGGCGCGCACGTCGCCGTGCGGCGTGCGGGCCAGGTGCGGCTCGATCCCGGTCACGGGCGTCCCCTCGTGCAGCACGACGCCGCGCCGCTCGACGGCGTCGCCCAGCCCGCGCACCAGCCGGGCCGGGTGGACGGCGGCGCAGTGCGGGGTGTGCGTGGCGCCGAAGACGCCGTCGGCGGCCACCCGCTCGCGCAGCTCCGCGCGGGAGAGCCAGCGCAGGTCGTCCTCGCCGAGGTCCCACTCGCGCGCCCGCGCGACCGCCGCCCGCAGCCGCCGCGCCTGCAGCTCGGAGGTGGCGAGGCGGAGGTAGCCGCCCTTGTCGGCGTGCGCGTCGATGCCCTCGTCCGCCGCCACCCGGAGCACCTCGTCGACGGTGGCCTCCGCGGCGCGCTGCCAGCCCAGGGCGGCGTCGCGCGAGGACGCCGCGGCGACCGTCTCCAGCGACACCGGCAGCAGCCCCGACACCCAGCCGCCGTTGCGGCCGGAGGCGCCGAACCCGGCGAACTCGGCCTCCAGGACCACGATCCGCAGCCCGGGGTCGCGCCGGGCCAGGTAATAGGCGGTCCACAGCCCGGTGAAGCCGGCGCCGACGACCACCACGTCGGCCTCGGTGCCGCCGGGCAGCGGCGGCCGCCGCCGCTCCAGCTCGCCGTCGGGCAGCGTGGCGTGCCAGAGCGACAGGGAACGGCGATCCTGGGGCACGTCGCCAGCCTGCCGCATGCCCCCGAGGAGAGCCCGTGCGCCGCACCGCCGCCGTCGTCGCCGTCCTCGCGCTGGTCCTCCCCGGCTGCGGCGCCGAGGCGCCGCCCGAGCCGACCGTCGCCGACGCCCCGGGCGAGGAGCTCGACGCCCTGACGATCCCCGAGCTGCAGGAGCGGATGGCCGCCGGCGACCTGACCGCCGTGGAGCTGACCGAGACGTACCTGGCGCGCATCGAGGCCCTGGACGACGACCTGGGCGCCGTCCTGCACGTCAACGAGGAGGCCGTCGCCGAGGCGGAGGAGAGCGACCGGGTGCGCGCGGGGTCGGGCCCGCGCAGCCCGCTGGAGGGCATCCCGGTGCTGCTCAAGGACAACATCGACACCGCCGACCTGCCCACCACCGCCGGGTCGCGCGCCCTGCTGGGCAGCGAGCCGGACGACGCCACGATCACCCGCCGGCTGCGGGAGGCCGGCGCGGTGGTGATCGGCAAGGCCAACCTCTCCGAGTGGGCGTTCTTCCGCGGCGAGGGCGGCACCAGCGGGTGGAGCGCCGTCGGCGGCCAGACGCACAACCCGCACGTGCTCGACCGCAACCCGTGCGGCTCGTCCAGCGGCTCGGCGGTCGGGGTCGCGGCCAGCCTGGCGCAGGTGGCCGTGGGGACCGAGACCGACGGGTCGATCGTCTGCCCGGCCGGCGCCACGGGGATCGTCGGGCTCAAGCCGACGCTGGGCCTGGTCAGCCGCGACGGGATCGTGCCGCTCTCGGCCGAGCAGGACACCGCCGGGCCGATGGCGCGGCACGCGGTCGACGCGGCGGTCCTGCTGGCCGTCCTCGCCGGGGCCGACCCCGCCGACCCGGCCACCGCGGAGATCCCCGCCGACCTCGACGCCGACCCCGCCGCGCTCGACCCGGCGGCGCTCGACGGCGCACGGATCGGGGTGTGGACGCTCACCCCCGAGCAGTCCGAGGCCGTCGACGACGCCACCGAGACCGTGTACGAGCGCGCGGTGAAGGAGCTGGGGGCGGCCGGGGCGACCACGGTGGAGGTCGAGCTGCCGTACCAGGCCGAGATCATCGAGGGCGAGACGCCGGCGCTGCTGGCGGAGTTCCACCGCGACGTCGACGCCTACCTGGCGGCCACGCCGGGCGACCACCCGGAGGACCTGGCCGGGCTGATCGCCTTCAACGAGGGGGACGACGCCGAGCTCGAGCACTTCGGGCAGGAGCTGTTCGAGCAGGCGCTGGCGGCGCCGGTGCCCGACGAGGACCCGTCGGTGGCCGAGCTGCGGGCCACGATCCGCGACCTGGCCCGCCGGTCGGTCGACGAGGTGCTGGCCCAGGGGCCGGGCGCCGAGGACGACCTCGACGCGATCGTCGGGCTGACCGGCACTCCCGCCTGGGTCACCCGCTACCTCGACGAGGACGGCGCCGGCGACGAGTTCGTGTACAGCACCTCGACGCCCGCCGCGGTGGCCGGCTACCCGAGCATCGCGGTGCCGGCCGGGTTCGCCGGGCCCGAGGAGGCGCTGCCGGTGGGTATCACGTTCTTCGGCACCCGCTGGTCGGACGCGGCCCTGCTGGACCTGGCCGCCGCGTTCGAGGCCGCCTCCCTGGCCCGCCGGGCCCCGGAGTACCTGGCCACCGTCGGCTGAGCCTGTGGAAACGGCCGGCGGGCTCGGCCGGGGAGCTGCCACCGTGCGGGCATGACCACCGTGCCGAGCCCCGAGACCCCCGTCCGCTCCGCCGCCGAGCTCACCGCCCGCTGGGCGGGCCTGCTCGAGCCGCCGGTGTTCCGCCGCCGCAGCCTCTGGCTGGCCTGGGTGGCCCCCGACGGCCTCGTGCTGCCGCTGGTCCTGCCCGTCGACGACGTCCCGGTGGCGCCCGACCGGTTGCTGCTGTCGGGCCTGCTCGACCTGCACGAGGCGATCTGCGAGCAGGGTCTGCCGCGCGGCAGCCACCTGGCGATGGCCCTCTGCCGGCCGGGCGCGCCCACGATGCGGCTGGACGACGCCGAGTGGGTCGACGCGCTGCACGACGTCCTCGACGGCGCGGCGGAGGGCACGTGGAGCCTGCACCTCGCCGCGGGCGGCGCGGTCACCGAGCTCGTCGGGCCGCCGGAGGGCCCCCTCGCGCGGTAGGAACGGCGCATGACCGGTCGAGACGCGTCCGTCGACGAGTACGTCGCCGCGCTGCCCGAAGACGTGCGGCCGGTCCTGGAGGGCCTCCGCGACGCGGTGCACGCCGCCGTCCCGGGAGCCGGCGAGACGATCAGCTACAAGATGCCGACCTTCACCCTCGACGGCCGGCCGCTGCTGCACCTCGCCGCCTGGAAGCGGCACATCGGCCTCTACCCGTTCCCCGAGCTCGACGGCGAGCTCGGTGCCGCGCTCGAGCCCTACCGCGGCACCGACAAAGGCACCATGCGCCTGCCCCTCGCCCGCCCCATCCCCTACGAGCTGGTGGGCCGGATGGCCGCCGCGCTGGCCCGGCAGCGCGACTAGGTGTCCTTCGCGTTCAGCGAGCGCCGCCCCGGCGGGCGGCTCGGCCGCTACGTCGAGTCGGTGTGGCACGCCTCGGGGCAGATCCCCTACCGCCGGGAGCGGATCGCGCCGACCGGTTCCACCGTCGCCGGGATCGTCCTCGGGCCGCCGATCCGGCAGACGCCGGCCGGCGGTCCGCCCTTCCTCGCCGACACCGGCTTCCTCATCGGCCCGCACGACCGGCCGCTGGGCAACGAACCGACCGGGCGGACCGAGGTGGTCGGCGTGGTCACCACCCCGATCGGCTGCCGGGCCGTCCTCGGTGTCGACCCGGCCCCGCTGCGCGGCCGGGTGGTCGACCTGCTCGCCGCCTGGCCGCCGGCCCGCGCCCTGCGGAGGCGGCTGCTGGACCGCGGCGACGACGCCGGGGCGCTGCTCGGCGCGACCGAGGAGGCCCTCACCGCCGGCCTGGACGGGTCAGTGCCCGGCCTGGACCGCTGCGCCGCGGCGGTGGCCGCGCTGGAGGCGGACCCGGCCCGGCCGATCGCCGAGCTCGCGGCCGGGCTCGGCGTCTCGCACGGCCACCTCGACCGGCAGTTCACCCGGGTGGTCGGGTTGAGCCCGTGCACGCTGGCCCGGGTGCTGCGGGTGCGCCGGCTGCTGGAGCGGATCGACGTGCGGGACCGGGTCGCCTGGACCGAGCACGCCGCCGAGCTGGGCTGGTACGACCAGGCGCACCTGGTCCGAGACGTCGCCCGCACCACCGGCGTGCCGCCCTCGGCCTACGTCGCGGCGCAGCGGGCCCACCTCTCCCCCGAGGAGCAGGCGCCCGGGTTCGTGCCCGACGCGGGGTGACATCCGTCCAAGACAGCCGAGCCGGCGACGGTCACGCTGCCGCCATGGCCCGCCCTCCGCACCGCACCGCCTTCACCGCGTCCCGCACCCTCGACGTCCCCGCCGACCGGGTGTGGGACCAGCTCACCGACTGGCCGGGCGCGGCCGGCTGGCTCGGCGTCGACGCGATCCGCGCCGAGGGACCCACGGCCGTGGGGACGGTGCTGACGTTCACCGCCCGGGGCCGGGAGCGGCGCAGCGAGATCGTGGCCCTGGACCCGGGCCGCTCGGTCACCCTGCGGTCGGTGCAGGGCGGCGTGACGGCCGACTACCGCTACTCGGTCGAGCCGGCCGACGGCGGCAGCCGGCTCGAGCTGGTGGCCGACGTCGGCACCCGCGCGCCGTGGGCCCTGCTGGCGCCGGTGATCCGGGCGGCGATCCGCCGCCAGGACGCGGGCCAGCTCGACGCGCTGGCCCGCGCCGTGGGTCAGCGGCTGCGGTAGGGCTCCGTCACCGGCTGCGGTACAGCCTGGTGGTCAGCGGGAGGAACACCAGCGCGAGCACGGCGGCGACGGCGAGCGAGACGACGATCGCCGTGCCGTCGGGGTCGCCCTCCATCAGCGATCGCGACGCCGTGGCCAGGACCGAGATCGGGTTGACGTCGACGAACGCCTCCAGCGGCCCGGGCAGGGTGGTCGGGTCGACGAACACGTTGGACAGGAACGTCAGCGGGAAGATGCCCATGAAGCCGGCGTTCATGACCGCGTTCGGCGAGCGCAGCAGCAGGCCGAGCACCGAGAACACCCACGACAGCCCGAACGAGAAGACGACGACCAGGCCCAGCGCCCCGAGGACGCCGAGCACTCCCCCGTCGGGCCGGTACCCGAGCGCCAGCCCCAGCGCGATGATCACCGTGCCGGCGATGACGTAGCGGACGCTGTCGCCGAGCAGCGAGCCCAGCAGCGGCGCCGGCCGCCAGATGGGCAGCGACCGGAACCGGTCGACCACGCCCTTGGTCAGGTCGGTGTTCAGCGAGACGCCGGAGTAGACGGTCGTGAACAGCACCGACATCACCAGGATGCCGGGCAGCACGTACTCGAGGTAGGCGCCGGTGGAGCCGGCGATGGCGCCGCCGAACAGGTAGGTGAACATCAGCACGAACATCACCGGCGTGACCGTGACGTCGAGCAGCTGCTCGGGGACGTGCTTGACCTTGAGCATGCCCCTCCAGCCGAAGGTGAGGGCGGTCGACAGCCGGCCGGGGCGCGGCGGGCGGGTGGTGCCGGCGATCGCCCGGCGGACGGCGGCGGTGTCGGCGGCGGCCGTGGTCTCGGTGGCGGTGGTCATGACGGCTGCTCCTGCAGGGTCGGCTCGTCGGCGGCCGGCTCGGCGGCGTGACCGGTGAGGGCGAGGAAGACCTCGTCGAGGCTGGGCTGGGAGAGGGCGAAGTCGGCGATGCCGATGCCGGCGCGCGCCAGCGCGGCGACGCCCTCGGCGGCGCGGGCGGCGTCGGCGCACGACGCCGACAGCGCGGCGGGGTCGGGTTCGAGCACCGGCGGGCCGACCACCCGCTCGAGGACGGCGGCCGCCTCCGGGCGCTGCTCGGGGTCGAGCAGCCGCACGTGCAGCCCGCCGGAGCCGACCGAGGCCTTGAGCTGGCCGGGGGTGCCCTCGGCGATGACGCGGCCCTTGTCGATGACGGCGATGCCGTCGGCGAGCTGGTCGGCCTCCTCCAGGTACTGGGTGCAGAGCAGGATCGTCGTCCCGCCGGCGACCAGCGCCCGCGCGATCTCCCACACCTGGTTGCGCGAGCGCGGGTCCAGTCCCGTGGTGGGCTCGTCCAGGAACATCAGCTCCGGCGTCACGACGATGCTGGCGGCGATGTCGAGCCGGCGGCGCATGCCGCCGGAGTAGTTCTTCACCAGCCGGCCGCTCGCCTCGGCGATGCCGAACGCCTCGAGCAGCTCGTCGGCCCGTGCCCTGGCCGCGGGGCGGCCCAGACCGAGCAGCCGGCCCAGCAGGATCAGGTTCTCCCGGCCGGTGAGCTCCTCGTCGACCGATGCCAGCTGCCCGGTGAGGCTGACCGCGCCGCGGACGGCGTCGGCCTCGGCGACGATGTCGTGCCCCAGCACCCGCGCGCTGCCGCCGTCGGGCGCGATGAGGGTGGCGAGCATGCGGATGGTGGTGGTCTTGCCGGCCCCGTTCGGCCCGAGCACGCCGTAGATGGCGCCGGCCGGCACGGCCAGGTCGATGCCGGCCACGGCCTGGGTGCTGCCGAACGACTTGGTCAGGCCGGTCGCCTCGATGGCCAACGGCGTCTGGGTCATGTCCTCGTCCTCTCCGCGCTGCGTCGTCGTCAGCGTCGGGGTTCAAGCCGACTCGAGGTCAAGAGGCGCCGTCCGCGCCTCCCCGACCGCCTGCAGCGTCCTCTGCCCCTACGACAGGATTGGCGGGCGGAAGTCATCGCGGCGCCACTGGTTTTCCGCTGGGACGGCTGGGACGGCTGTGCCGGTGTGCCGGACGACGCACCCCGGGCTCCCGGCGTCCGCGGCCCGGGCGCGGCATCGTGGGGAGCCGTGTGCCGACTCCTGGGCTGGGCCTCGCGGGTGCCCACGCCGCTGCGCGACCTGCTCGGCGAGGCCGACCTCGACGCGTTCACCGAGCTGTCGGCGAAGCACGCCCACGGCTGGGGGCTGGCGCGCAGCACCGGCGCCGGCGTGGAGGTGCGCAAGCAGGCCGACGCCGCCCGCGGCAACGCCGAGTTCGCCGAGCTGGCGCGCGCCGGCCGCGCCGACCTGGGGCTGGCGCACCTGCGCCGGGCGACGCAGGGGCTGGGCATCGGCCTGGAGAACACCCACCCGTTCACCGACGGCCGGGTGGCCTTCGCGCACAACGGCTCGATCATCCCGCCGCGGTCGGTCGACCGGCTGATCCCCTGGCGGCTGCGCCGCGAGCGTCGGGGGGACACCGACAGCGAGCGCTACTTCCTCGCCGTCCTGGCCCGGATGCGCGACGGCCTCGCTCCCGGGGAGGCCCTGCTCGACACCGTGGGCGAGCTGGCCGCGACCGGCGACTTCACCAGCCTCAACTGCCTGCTGCTCACGCCCGACGAGCTCCACGCCGTCTGCCGCGTCAACCACGCCGCGTCGCTGGAGTTCGACGAGGGTCCCGACTACTACGAGCTGCGCTACCGGGTCACCGGCGACGCCGTCGTCGTCGCGTCCAGCGGCTGGGGACGGGACTGGTCGGCGCTCGGGAACGGGGACCTGCTCTCCGTGCGCCGGGGGACCCGGGAGGTCTCGGTCCGCTCCCTGGACGACGACGGGGTGCTCGTCGCCTAGCAGCGGGTGGGCGGCGGGTCAGGGGGCGCGCCGGCTGCTCGACGCGCACGCCGAGCAGGAACGCGGATCAGTCGTCCGCGGTGACCGGCGGCTGCTGCTCCTGCTCCCAGCGGGCGGTGACCGGCCGGGCGAGGGCGAGGATGAGGAACGTCATCACGAGCAGCCCGAGGGCGGACCCGACGGCCCACAGCATGAGGTCTCCACCGTTCTGCGCCGGTCGCTGTCGTTCCGGTCCCCCCGCGTACCCGGCGCCGGTCCACCATCGCCGACGTGTCGACATGGCGACAAGCCACCCCGCCGCGCCGACGATCACGCGCCGGTCTCGGACGGTCGCGCCGCTCCGCGACGCGATCTTGCAGTCGCTCACCGTGCGCTGAGGCCCTCAAGTCACCGTACTAAAATTTTTCTCTAGAACATCGCTCCACCACCGGTTAGGGTCGCCGGCATGCCCCCCGAGTCCTCCCGCCCGGTCGCCGTCGTCACCGGCGGTGCCGCCGGCCTCGGGCTCGCCGTCGCGGCGGGGCTGGGTGGGCAGGGGCTGCGCGTCGTCCTCCTGGCCCGTGACCCCGGCCGGGGGACGGCGGCCCGCGACCGGCTCCGGGCGCAGGGCGCCGACGCCGAGCTGGTGGTCGGCGACCTGGGCGACACCGCGTCGACGCGCAAGGCCGCCGCGGCGCTGCTCGACGCCTGCCCCCGGCTGGACGTGCTGGTGCACAACGCCGGCGTCTGGCCCAGCCGCCGGGTGCTCAACGCCGACGGCGTCGAGGAGGCCTTCGCGGTCAACCACCTCGCGCCCTTCCTGCTCAACGCCCTGCTCGAGGAGCGCCTGGCCCGGTCAGGGGCCCGGGTCGTCCAGGTCAGCGCGGGCATCTACGTCAAGGGCCGCGCCGAGCCCGGGGTGACGGCGGTGGGCGGCCGGTTCTCCGGGCTGCGCACCTACGCCGACACCAAGCTGGCCAACCTGCTGGTGACCCCGCTGTGGGCACGGCGCTGGGCCGGCTCGGGGGCGACGATCAACGCGGTGCACCCCGGCGTCCTGCGCACCGGCCTCGGCGACCGCCGCGGTCCGGTCGGGCTGCTGCTCGCGCTGGCCAAGCGCAGCTGGGAGCCGGCGGAGGCCGGCGCGGCGCGCGTGGTGCGGCTGGCCTCCGCGGCGGAGTTCGCCGGGGTGACCGGGCGCTACGTCGAGGAGGAGACGGAGAAGGAGCCCGCTGCCCCGGCCGCCGACCCGGCGCTGGCCGCGGCCCTGTGGGCGGAGGCCGAGCGGCTCACCGGGGCCGGCACGTGACCGCGCGCGGCAGGGAGACCAGCGCGCGGCTGCTCGAGGCCGCGCTGGCGGTGCACGCCGAGCAAGGGCACGACGGCATGACCGTGCACGCCGTGCTGGAGCGCAGCGGGGTGAGCCTCGGCAGCCTGTACCACCACTTCGGCAGCGCCGGCGGGCTGGCCGCCGCGCTGTACGAGCGCTGCCTGGGCGAACTGCTCGACGCCGTCCTCGCCGACCTGCGCCGGGCGCGCACCGCCCGCACCGGTGTGCGGGCCGTGGTGACCGCGTACCTGCGCTTCACCCGCGAGCACCCGGACGTCGCCCGGTACGTGCACGCGTCGTCGTACGCGTCGTTCCTGCCCGAGCACGCGCCGCGGATCGCGGCCTCCCAGGCCGCCCGCGTCGAGGAGCTGCACGGCTGGTTCGCCCGCCAGGTGGCGGCGGGGCGGATCGTCGACGTGCCGCCCGACGTGCTGGAGGTCGTGGTCATCGGGCCGGCCGCCGAGCGGGCCCGCCGCTGGCTGGCCGGCGGCCCGGGTGTCGACCTCGCCGTCGCCGCGTCGGGCATCGCCGACCTGGTCTGGCGGGCGGTCCGCACCGACGGGTGAGGATCAGCGCGGGTGCCGCTTCTCCACCACGCGGGCGAACTGCAGCACCATCGGCCGGCCGCGCAGCAGCATGAGCGCGTCGGAGACCGGGTTGTGCAGCCACGACGCCGGCCCGCGCAGCGGGTGCTCGTCCAGCTCGACCACGGTGTCCTCGCCCCACTCGTCGAGCTCGATCACGATCCGCGCCGAGCCGAGCAGGCCGGCGTCGGCCTCGAGCCCGAGCCGGCGGCCCTTGTCGAGCTGCCGGACCGTGGTGCGTCCCTTCAGCGTCAGCGGGCCGATGCCGACGGTGTAGTGGATCGCCGTACCCACCGCCGGCCAGCCGGGGTCGACGGCGCGGATCTCCTTGGTGCCGATCACCCACTCCGCGTAGGCGTGCCCGTCGGCGAGCACGTCCCAGACCTGCTCGGGACGGCGCGGGACCAGCACGTCGACGACCGCCATGAGCGCATCCTGCCCGGGCGGTGCGCCGGTCACTCCTCGGGCCTCACCCCTCGGGGAGGGAGTGGTGCTCGTGGGGGACCACCCAGCGGCCGTCCTCCCGGCGCAGGCCGAGGGTGAGCCGCAGCCGCCGTCCCGGGTGCTCGGCGAGGCCGTCGGCCGTGCCGCAGCGCAGCAGCGCGGCGGCGTAGGCGACGTCGGCGCCGGCGGTCACGTGCAGCTCGACGACCTCGAACGACGCCCCGGACCGCTGCCACTCGAAGAACGGCGGCCAGGTCTCCCGGTAGGCGTCGATCCCCCGCACGCCGTCGTCGGGTGGCGGCACGTCGAACATGAGGATGTCGGCGGCGTGGTCGGCCAGGACGTCGTCCAGCCGGCCCTCGTGCACGGCGTCGGCCCACCGGTGCACGAGGTCCCGGATTCCGGTGTCGTCCATGCAGGAAAGACGCCGGGAGCCGCCTCTTCTCATCGGCGACCTGGCACCGTGTACCCCCGTGACGCCGCAGACCGGGATCTTCGCCCTGGGCACGCCGGAGCACTGCTACCTGGAGCTGGACCTCCTCCCCGGAGTGTCGCCGGAGGAGCTGGTGCGGGCGGTGGCCTCGCTGTCCGGGCCGCTGTCCACCACGGGCGGGGTCAACCTCGTCGTGGCGTTCCGGCCGGAGCTGTGGGCCGCCGTCGCACCGGGTGAGGCGCCGGCCGACGCGGCCGGGTTCGACGAGCCGGTGCAGGGGCCGGGCGGGTTCGCCATGCCGGCCACGCAGCACGACGCGTGGGTGTGGGTGGCCGGCGGGGACCGGTCCGCCGTCTTCGACAACACCCGGCTGGTGATCGACCAGCTGCGCGAGGTCGCCGACGTCGCCCGCGAGGTCACCGGCTGGCTCTACCACCACGACCGCGACCTCACCGGGTTCATCGACGGCACCGAGAACCCCTCGCTGCTGGAGGCACCGGGGGTGGTCGCGGTGGCCGACGGGCCGGGCGCCGGCTCGTCGGTCGTGCTCTTCCAGGTCTGGCGGCACGACACCCGCGCGTGGGAGTCGCTCGGGACCGGCGGGCAGGAACGGGCGATGGGCCGGACCAAGGCCGACAGCGTCGAGTTCGACGAGGACGACATGCCGCCCAGCGCGCACGTGGCGCGGACGACGGTCGAGCGGGACGGCGAGGAGCTGCGGATCTTCCGCCGCAACGTCGCCTACGGCGGGGTGACCGACCACGGGACGGCGTTCGTCGGGTTCGCGCAGGACCGCTGGCGGATGCACGAGATGCTGCGCCGCATGGCCGGGGCGACCGACCGGGTCCGCGACGGCCTCACCCACTGGCTGGTCCCGCTCAGCGGCTCGTACTACACGGTGCCGTCGGTCCGGTCCCTCGCCCGCTTCGCCCCCATGGACGACGACTGACCCGACCCGCGCCGGAGGCCGCCCTGCGACCTCGGCCGGCCGTTCCCGCGGGTCTACCGCGAGCGTTGCTGGCGGCGGGCGATGAGCACGAGCACGCCCATCACGACCACGATCGGCACCCACGACGGCAGGCCGAAGGGCCCGAGGATCATCTGGGCGACGAACAGGATGAGCTGGAAGCCGAGCCAGAAGCCCACCAGGAGGACGATCCAGAAGAGCACGGGCCGCTCGTGCTGCAGCCGGCGCAGGTAGTCCATCGCCCCTCCTCGGGTGTGCCTGGGGCCCATCGTCCCCCCGCCAACGCCCCGCGCGCCGGACCGGGTTCCCGCTCTCCCTCCTCCGAGGGCCCCGCAGCCGGGCTCGCCCTCCGGACCGCCCGCTCTCCACGCGCACCGCCCGCGCTGCAGTGCGGGCGATGGGCGTGGAGAGCGGGCAGAGAAGCGTCCCCGCGGGAACGCCGTCACGCGACGGGGGTCGCCTCGCGTTCCCGCGGCGACGTCCCGGCGCGCTGCCCCGCGGCCGCGCTCCCCCACCGGGCGACCGGCCGGGCCAGGACGGCGGTGAGCACTGCCAGCGCGGCCACGCCGAGCATCGCCGTGCGCAGGCCCGCCGCGTCGGCCAGCGCGCCGACGAAGACCGGGCCCAGCACGAAGCCCAGGTAGGACGTCGTCGAGACGGCGGAGGTGGCCCGGCCGCGCACCTCGTCGCGGACGTCGGCCAGCGCGGTGCGCATCAGGGTCGGGAAGAGCACCGCGGTCCCGGCGGCGGCGAGCGCCAGCCCGGCGAGCGCGGTGACCGACGACGAGGAGCGGGCCAGCAGGAGGGTGCCGGCGGTGGCCGTGACCGCGCCGCCGGTGAGCAGCGCCCCGGCCGGCACGCGCGCCGACGCCCCGGCCGCGAACCGGGCCGCCGCCGCGACGCCGGCGAAGACCGCCGGGGCGGCCGCGGTCAGCCCGCCGGCCACGGCGAGCTCGTCGGCCAGGAACACCGCGCCCCAGGACTGGTGGGCGTTCTCCACCGCGAACGCCAGGGCCCCGACCAGCCCGACGGCGACGAGCGGCAGCGCCCACGAGGGCGTGCGCGCGGACGGCGACCCGGCGGCCGGCACGTCCACGCCGGTGGCCAGCCGCACCGGCCACAGCGAGACGGCGGCGGCGAGCGTGGCCAGGACGACGAGGCCGAACGCGACGGCCACGGGCAGTCCCAGCGCCTGGATGCCGCCGGTGCCCAGCGCCCCGGCGACGACCGCCGTCGAGAACACCCCGTGCGCCCGGGTGAGCACCGGCCGCCCGGTGAGGCGCTCGGCGGCGCCGGCCACCGCGTTGATGCCGACGTCGCCCGAACCGGACATCGCGCCGAGCAGGAGCAGCAGCACGGCCAGCGACACGACGTCCGCCGCGGCCGTCGCCACCGCGACCCCGGCCACCGCCATCAGGACCAGCGTCACCGCCGCCGCCCGTCCCCCGAAGCGGTCGACCGCCCGGCCGGTGAGCAGCATCGCGGGGAGCGCACCCAGGCCGATGAACAGCAGCGCCGTCCCCAGCTGCCCCTGGGTGACGCCGGCGGCGTCGCGCACCGCGGGCAGGGCGGCGCCCCACACCCCCCAGAGCGCCCCGTAGGACGCGAAGGCGAGGTAGGCCGTCCGGGGAGAGGGTGAGGTCGTCGTCCGCACGATCGTAACGTTACACAGACTGCGCTAGTCTCGCACCATGGCACGCAGACCGACGATGCCCGACGTCGCCCGGGCGGCCGGCGTCTCGGCGATGACGGTCAGCTACACGTACAACCGGCCCGACCGGGTGGCCCCCGCGACCCGGGAGAAGGTCCTGGAGGCCGCCGCCCGGCTGGGCTACCCGGGCCCGGACGCGGCGGCGCGCAACCTCCGCCGGGGCCGCACCGGCAACCTGGGCGTCGTCCTCGGCGAGCACCTCACCTACGCCTTCGCCGACCCGCAGGCGACCGCCTTCCTCGCCGGCATCGCCGAGGTCTGCACCGAGCACGGCCTCGGTCTCACGCTGATCCCGATCTCCGGCGAGGCGTCGGACGTCGACCGCGTGCGGGAGGCCGCGGTCGACGGCTTCGTCGTCTGGACGACGGTCGACGACGACCCCGTGCTGGCGGCCGTGGCCGGCTCCGCGCGCCCGGCCGTCGTGCACAGCGGACCGGCGGTCGAGGGGCTGCACGTGGTCACGATCGACAACCGGGCCGCCGCGGCGGCCGTGGCCGCGGTCGGGCTGCGCGGGTCGGCCCGGCCGGGCGTGCTCGCCTTCCCGCTCGACCGCAGCCGGGAGCCCGGCCTGCTGTTCGGCCCCGAGCCGGAGGCGGCGCCCTTCCCGGTGACCCGCGAGCGGCTGGCCGGCTACCGCGACGCCGTCACCGCCGCCGGGCTGGACTGGGCCGACGTCCCGGTCGTCGTGCTCGCCCGCAACGACCCGGCCGAGGCCGGGCGCGCGATCGCCCGGTTCCCGGCCGGCACCGACACGGTGCTGGCCATGGGCGACCAGGTGGCCCTCGCGACGCTGCGCGCCACGACGCGGTCGGTGCCCGACGAGCTGGCCGTCACCGGCTGGGACGACGCCGCCGGGGCGGCGGAGGCAGGGCTCACCACCGTGCGGCAGTCGCTGCAGGACCAGGGCCGGCGCTGCGCGCGGCTGGTCGTCGGCGACCCGCCGGGGCCGGAGCCGTCGTGGGCGGTCGTCGAGCGGCGGAGCACGCGGTGACCCGCGCAGCCGTGGACCTCCGGCGCGCGGCGCCGTGGGCCCGCGCGGCCGGGATGACGCCCTGGTCACCGGGCTGGTGCCCTTCCGCGTGCCGATGCCGGTCGCCCTGGGCGGTTCGGCGCCCTGGCCGCCTGCATCGGGCTGAGCAGCCGGCGCGCGCCACTTCCGGACGACGTCGCCCGCCTCGGTGTGCTGTCCGGCGGCGCGGTGGTCGCCGGCGGCGCCGTGGCCGGCCTCGGGCTGCTGCTGCCGGCGGGCTCCCTCCCCCGGCGGCTCGCGCTCGCCGTCGGCGGCACGCCGGCCGCGCTGTGCGGACTCGCCGTGCCGGCCTGGTTCCTCCGCCTCGGGCGGGTCAGCGGCCGGCTCCGCGGGTAGGCGCTGCGGGCACCGCAGCCGAACCCGAGGAGCACGGCATGGACGTGGGAGGCCTCGCCGACAAGGCGAAGAACGCCCTGGACAGCGAGCAGGGCGAGAAGCACAGCGACCAGGCGCTGGACCGGGCCGAGCAGTTCGCCGACGACCGGACCGGCGGCAAGTTCGACCAGCAGTCGGACAAGGCCGGCGACCTGGCCGACCAGCACATCGGTCAGCAGCCGCCCGGCTCGTAGGCCGGAGGTGGCGGCGGTGGGCGACACCCGCCGCCGCCCACCGGCTCCGGGGAGGTGCCCGTGGCGAACGTCCTGGAACAGGTGCTGGACCGGTGGGACGGCGAGCTGACCGTCGTCGACCGGGCCCGGGGCGCGGAGGCGTGGATCGTCGTCGCCGTCCACTCCACCGCGCTGGGCCGACAGCCGGCGGGTGCCGGATGGCGGTCTACGCGACGCTCGCCGACGCCGTCCTCGACGCCACCGCCTGTCGTCGGCCATGACCGCGAAGTTCGCGGTGTGCGACCTGCCGCTGGGAGGCGGCACGGCGGTGCTCGCGGTTCCCCGCAGCCGGCGCCGCCAACAACCAGCTGACCGACCCGTCGGTCGCCGAGCGGCTCGCCGAGGCGGGGATCTCCTGGGCTCCCGACTTCGTCGTGAACTGCGGCGGTGTCCTGCACGGCGTCGGCCTCGAGCTGCTCGGGTGGACGACGGACCAGCTCGAAGCCCGCCTGCGCGGGATCGCGGACACGGTGAGGGGTGTCTTCGCCCGGGCGAGCGCCGACGGGGTCAGCACGCTGACCGCCGCCGAGACCATCGTGCAGGAGCGACTGGCCCGAACCGACCGGCAGCAGCCGGACCCGTAGGCCGCCGCGTGGCCGCCCGCCCCGTCAGCGGCGGGCGCCCAGCCGGTCCAGGTCGATGCGCTCGCGGGCGACGTAGTAGAGCGTGGCGCCCTCGGGGACCGGCGTCTCCCACGGCGGGCTGACCACCAGGTCGCCCTCGACGCGCTGGGCGAGGACGGTGGCCCCGAACGTCCGCCCGAGGAAGGTCTGTGCGTCGCCGTAGGTGGCCGGGAAGCCGCGCGGCACCCGCAGCGAGTAGGTGTTCCCGTGGCCGCCGCTGCTCATCAGGTCGTTGTAGACCTGGGTCAGGCCGGGGTCGGCCGCCTCCTCCGACAGCAGGAACGGCATGTGCCACTGCACCACCTGCACGCCGGCGTTGACGTAGCGGAGGTTGTCCCGCCGCCCCAGGTCGCGCAGCGCCACGACGAGGTGGATCCCCGGGTGGGCGTGGTCGACGGCCACCGCGACGGCGAGGGCCTCGTTGTCGTCGCGGGCGTCGACGATCGCCGTCCGGGCCCGGTCGACGCAGGCCCGGGTCATCACGTCCTCGTGCGTGAGGTCGCCGCGCACGAAGTGGACGTCGCCCTGGTCGGGCACCGGGTTCTCCGCGACGTCGTCCCACGCGCACAGCGCGACCTGGCACCCGCCCTCCGCGGTCAGCTCGGCGATGATCCGTTCGCTCCGTCCGGGGGTGTAGCCCAGCAGGACGACATGGTCCCGGAGGTCCAGCGCGACCACTCCTCTCAGGCGCCGGCCCCGCACCGACTGCAGCGCGGTGGCCAGCTGGGTGAACAGCAGGGTGAGCGTGACGATGCCGCCGACGATCACGAACGTGCCGACCGCCCGGCCCGCGGTGGAGACCGGGAACTGGTCGCCGTAGCCGACGGTGGCGGCCGTGACGACGAAGTACCACCAGTAGGTGCCGGGCGCGGTGATGCCGCTGCCGGCCGGCTCGACCAGCCACATCAGCAGCCAGCTGGTCAGGAACACGCCGACCGCCACGACCAGCGGCAGCCGCCAGCCGCGCAGCCGGAGCCGCACGAAGCGCGACAGGCGGTACAGCAGGAACGGCATCGGCTCTCCTACCAGGGCGGACGTCCGGGGCAACCTACCCGGCGGCGTCGGCTCAGTGGCCGCGGAAGGCCTCCTCCAGCCACCACGACGGCTCCTCCCGCGTCACCTTGGCGTCGATCAGCAGCGGCCGGTCGCGCGGCCCGGCGAGCCACTCGGCCAGCGGCAGCAGGTCGGGCACGGTCCGCGCGGTGAGCGCGTCGAAGCCGTAGCCGCGGGCGATCGAGGCGAAGTCGGTCTCCGGGAAGCGCACCGTGTCCAGGGCGGCGCCGGCCGGGCCGAAGTGGTGCACCTCGGCGCCGTACGCCGCGTCGTCGTAGACGACCACCACCATCGGCAGGCCCAGCCGGACGACGGTCTCCAGCTCCGAGGCCCCCATCAGCGCCCCGCCGTCACCGAGCGCCGCCACCGGCAGCCGGCCGGGCTGCGCGAGCGCCGCGCCGATCGCCGTCGCCAGGCCCAGCCCGACCGACTGGAAGGCCTGCGTGAAGCAGAACCCGAACTCGTCGGGCACCCCCAGGAACATGCTCGGGTAGCCCATGAAGTTCCCCGAGTCGACCGCCACGACGCGCTCGGCCGGCAGCAGGTCGTCCAGCGCGATGGTCAGCGCCCGCGGGTCGACGAACCCGTCGCCCCCGGCGTCCTCGAACGGCTCGTCGCGCCAGCGGATCCGGTCGTCGAGCCCCGCCCGAACCGCCCGCGTGCGGTAGCCCTCCCGCGTCTCCCCCACCGCCCCGGCCGCGGCGACGGCCACCTGGCGCACGTCGCCGACGACGCCGAAGGTGATCGGCCGCTGGGCCCCCAGCGCGTCGGGCTCCAGGTCGACCTGCACGACGACGGCGTCGTCGGCGATCAGCCGGCCGTGCCGCATGGTCCACATGTTCAGCGCGCAGCCCCAGCCCACGATCAGGTCGGCGCGACCGATGAGCTCCGCGGCCAGCGGCGAGGCGAAGCCGCCGGAGACGTCCAGCGACCACGGGTTGCCCGCGAACAGCCCCTTGGCCACCGCCGACGTGGCCAGCAGCGCGCCGCAGCGCTCGGCCAGCTCCTCCAGCGCCCGCCGGACGCCGGCCCCGCGGGCGCCCCGGCCGGCGACGAACACCGGGCGCCGCGCCGCCGCGAGCGCCTGCACCAGCCGGTCGACGTCGGCGGCGTCCACCGGCCCGACCGGCGGCGCGGCCGGCAGCGTCGGCATCGGCAGGTCCGGCGCCGCCTCGCCCTGGACGTCCAGCGGCAGGTTGAGCAGCACCACCCGCCGCTCGTGCAGCGCGGTGGCGACCGCGACCGCCGCCTGGGCGACGGCGGCGCCGGCGGAGCTGATCCGCATCGGCACCGCGCCCACCGCGGTGGCCAGCGCCGCCTGGTCGACGGCGAAGTTCGACCGCGGCGAGGTCGCCTCCGCGGCCAGGACGACGAGCGGCGTGCGGCTCTTGGCGGCCTCGGTCAGGCCGGTCATCGCGTTGGTCAGCCCGCAGCCCTGGTGCAGGGTCACCGCGGCCACGCCCCCGGACAGCCGCGCGTAGGCGTCGGCCATCGTCCCCGCGCCCGCCCCGTGGGGGGGGGGGCCGGATCGGGCGGCCCCCCCCCCCCATCCCGTTTTTTATGCGAAATATAACCAACCC